>JBDGQA010000088.1:0-49129 GCA_042219325.1 Haloferacaceae archaeon
ACGCGTAGGCGTACATCGCCATCGATCCGACGTAGCCAAAGAGCAGCGTCCAGCCCGTCATGCCCGCGAGCGTCGAGTTCTCGAGGAAGCACTGGACGAACGTCACCGCGCCGCCTTGGCCGTCGCTGAGGTCGTTCAGGACGCTGTACGAGTACGCCGCACAGAGGGCGACGAGGCCGGCCAGGACGAACGCGAACCACGTCGCGTCGCGGGTCATCTGCGCGACGACGCCGAGCGCCGCGAAGATGCCGCCGCCGATCATGCCGCCGAGCGCGATCGAGACGCCTTCGGTCAATCCGAGGGATTCCTGGGCCATCGAGAGGAATCGTACGTCCGTACGCGTTGCCGGCGGAGACACTTCAGCCCCGGGCCCACCTGCTTTGGCCCCCCGGAACGGTCCGGGGTCCGGGCCCGGGGCCGGATTTACCCCTCGTCGGCGTCAAGGCGGCGGCATGGTCGAGCACTGCGACAAGTGCGGAACCGAACTCGATCCGTCCCAGGCCCGCCACCAGCGATACCGGATGGAGCACGCGTCGAGTTCGGTGGAGCCGGTGGAGGGCCGTCTCTGCTCGGACTGCTTCTGGGCGTTCCAGGACTGGCTGGAAGCCCAGTAGCCTGAGGAAACGGAGCGGACGGGTCCGTCGGGACGAGGGGCGTCGAACGGTCCGGGTCCGCGGCGTCACTCCATCCGCTCGCCCTGGTAGCTCCCGTCGTAGGTCCCCTCGTGGCTCGCCGTCGCGAGGACGAACTGGCCGATTCGCGCGCCGGGTTCGACCTCGATGGGGTGGTGGACGCGGAGGAGCCCCTCGCCGCGGCCCTCGTACCCGGCGTCCCAGACGGCGGTGTCGAGGGCGGCCGAGTTGCGCAGGAGCGACGAGCGCGGGAGGAGGAAGCCGACGTGCCCCTCGGGGACGCGAACGGTCTCGGCGTACCGGACGACATACCCGCCCGGATCGAGCCGGTAGACCCCGTCCGCGGCGTCCACGGGTCGCCGGTCGCCGACGGTCTTGTCCTCGCGGCCGATCCGGCCCGACCCCTGCTGTACGAGGACGGCCTCGACGGTGAGGTCGACGCCGTTCGGCTGGACCTGGTCGGGACCGAGGGGCGAGACGTGGTCGGCGACGAACGCGCCGGCGCGGAACATACCCGGCGGTGGCGCGGTTGGATGAAAAGCGACCCGGTGGCGCGTGGCCGACGGTCGGACCGAGCGACGGCGACGGGCGGGGAACCGATCCCGCCCGGAGCCCGGATGCGACGCGAGCGCGACCGAGCCACACCGCCCGGGTCAAGCGGCACCGCGCGGGTTTTATGTCCGTGCGGACTCGACTGATGGGCGTTATGGGACAGACGCTCACGGAGAAGATCCTCTCCGATCACCTCGTCGAGGGTGATCTCGAACCCGGCGAGGAGATCGGGATCGAGATCGACCAGGTGCTCTCACAGGACACCACGGGGACGATGGTCTGGCTGCAGTTCGAGGCGCTGGAGATGGACGAGGTCCAGTCCGAACTCGCCGCCCAGTACTGCGACCACCAGGTCTACCAGTTCGACTTCAAGAACACCGACGATCACCGCTTCCTGCGGTCGGCCGCCGGGACCTACGGCGCCCACTTCTCACGTCCGGGCAACGGCATCTGCCACAACGTCCACAAGGAGAACTTCGCGGCACCGGGCAAGACGATGCTCGGATCGGACTCCCACACCCCGACGCCCGGCGGGCTGGGCCAGCTGGCCATCGGCGCCGGCGGCCTGGACGTGGCGGTCGCGATGGGCGGCGGCCCGTACTACTTCGAGATGCCGGAAGTGGTGAACGTCCGGCTGGAGGGCGAGCTGCCGGAATGGGCGACTGCGAAGGACGTCATCCTCGAGCTCCTCCGCCGGCTCTCGGTCAAGGGCGGCGTCGGGAAGGTCTTCGAGTACACCGGGCCCGGCGTCGACAGCCTGTCGGTCCCGGAGCGCACGACGATCACGAACATGGGGACGGAGCTGGGCGCGACCTCCAGCATCTTCCCCACCGACGAGCACACGCGGGAGTACCTCGAACGGCAGGACCGCGGCGACGAGTTCGTCGACCTCGCCCCGGACGACGACGCCGAGTACGCCGACGAACTCACGGTCGATCTCTCGGAGCTCGAACCGCTGATTTCCGAGCCCTCGATGCCGGACAACGTGGTGCCGGTCCGGGAGGTCGAGGGCACCGCGGTCGATCAGGTCGTCGTCGGCTCCTGCACCAACGGCGGCTACGGGGACATCCTGCCCGTCGCGAAGATGCTCGAGGGGCGAGAGATCGCCAAGCGGACCGAGATGATCATCGCTCCCGGATCGAAGCAGGCGAGCGAACTCCTGGCCCGGGAAGGGTGGACGGCCGAACTGATGGCCGCCGGCGTCAACTTCTCCGAGGCCACCTGTGGCGCCTGTATCGGCATCGGCCACGTGCCGGCCTCCGATTCGGTCAGCCTCCGGACGTTCAACCGGAACTTCGAGGGCCGGTCGGGCATCGAGTCCGACAGCGTCTATCTCTGCTCGCCCGAAGTCGCCGCCGCCTCGGCGCTGGCGGGCGAAATCGCCGACCCGCGCGACCTCGCCGCCGACGTCGGCCTCGAACCGCCGGGCTTCGAGATGCCCGACAAGTACGACGGCTCGAAGGCCGACCTCATCGGCCCCGACGAGGCGGTCGACGACGGTCTCGTGAAGGGCCCCAACATCGGCGAGGTTCCGCTCCAGGACCCGCTCGCGGCCGACGTCCGCGGCGAGGTCCTGCTGAAGATGGGCGACAACATCACCACCGACCACATCATCCCCGCCACCTCGGACATCCTGAAGTTCCGATCGAACATCGAGCGGCTCTCGGACTTCACGCTCTCCCGCGTCGACGAGTCGTTCGCCGACCGCGCGCGTGAGGCCGACCGGGGCGTCCTGGTGGCCGGTGA
The DNA here is from genome assembly GCA_042219325.1 of Haloferacaceae archaeon. Taxonomy (GTDB): domain Archaea; phylum Halobacteriota; class Halobacteria; order Halobacteriales; family Haloferacaceae; genus CAZMLQ01. The sequence goes on from JBDGQA010000088.1 coordinate 2,931, forward strand.
GAACTACGGGCAGGGGAGTTCCCGCGAGCACGCCGCGATGTGTCCGATGTACCTCGGCGTCGAGGCGGTGCTCGCGCAGTCCTTCGCCCGCATCCACGAGGCGAACCTCTACAACTTCGGCCTCGTGCCCCTGACGATCGACGCGGAGACCTACGAGCGGATCGAGCAGGGCGACGACGTCAACATCGTCGACGACGTCGCGGCTGGCGTCGAGTCCGGGCGCGAGGAGTTCACCGTCCGGGTGAACGACGAGTGGGAGGCCACGGCACACCTGGACGCCTCCGAGCGCGAGCGGCGCATCCTCGCGGCCGGCGGCAAACTCCCCCTCACGAAGCAGCGCCACGGCGGCGGGGGCGACGCGGCGCCGGCGGACGACTGAGCGCGGCCGCGACGGCGGCCACAGTCTGCCCCGCCGGGTCGCCGTCGGACGAGCACGGCTGCCACGGCCCGCGCCGTTTTCCGGCGGTCGCTCTCGCCCCCGTCCGCGGGAGCCGTCGGGCTTTTGCTCGCCCCTCCCGTACGGGCGGCCGTGACGGTCCCGTCCCCGGGGGCGATGGCCGGCGAGATCGCGATCAGGCGGGCCGAGCGGGCCGACCTGCTCGACGTCTTCCGGATCGAGAAGGCGTCCTTCCCGGAGCCCTGGCCGTACTCGGCGTTCGAGCGGTTCCTCGGCGAACCGACCTTCCTCGTCGCCGCCCAGGGGCCCGACGTGCTCGGGTTCGCGGTCGGCGACGTGACCCCCAACCACGGGCGGGACATGGGCCACCTGAAGGACCTGGCGGTGCGCCCGGACGACCGGAACCGCGGGGTCGGACGGCGGCTGGTGATACGGACGCTCGTCCGCATGGCCGCCGAGGGGGCGACCGTCGCGAAACTGGAGGTGCGCGAGTCGAACGAGGCCGCCCAGTCGCTCTACCGGACGGTCGGCTTCGAGGCGGCCCGCCGCCTTCCCCGCTACTACCAGGACGGCGAGGACGCGTTCCTGATGACCCTCGACCTCGGCGAGGCGTCGTTCGACGGCTGAGGGCGGCCCGACGCCGCGCGCTTTTCACCCCCGCCGCCCAACGGTCGCGCATGGGGTACGCCTGTCCGGTCTGTGAGATCCCCCAGCGCGACGCCGAGCACCTCGCCAACCACCTCGCGTTCGCCGCGATGCTCCACGGCGACGACCACCGGACGTGGCTCGACGAGCACGCCCCGGGGTGGGCCGACGAGGGCCCGGCGGAACTCGGCGAGCGCGTCGCGCCGCTGGCGCCGGAGGCGACCTACGAGGAGGTCTTCGAGGAATCGGTCCCCGAGAACGGGCCCGGTCGGCCGTTCGCGGACCGGGGAGGTCCGCCGTCGGAGACGGGACGCTCCGCGGGTGACGGCGCCCTCGACGACACAGCGCGGGCGGCACTGGCGGAGGCGCGGGAGATGACCCGCCGGATGCGGGGGGAGGGAGGCGGGGCGGACGCCGACGATGGGGACGGCGTCCGCGACGACGACGGCTCCGACGGCGAACGGGGGTGACGGCGCCCGCGACGACGACGGCTCCGACGACGACCGCGGGGACACGCGCGACGAAAAGGCGTAAGCCGGACGGCGCCCGACCGCGGGCATGGACACGGATGCGGACGGGGACGAAGACTGGGAGACGGAGGGGTTCGTCGCCCCCGCGACCGTCGCCGAGGCGCGTGCGGCCTACCGGAGCGTCGACCCGGTCGCGCGGACGGTCGTCCGCGAGACGGCGTGGGCGATGGACTTCGACCGCGCGGAGTACGACGAGCGGGTGACCGACGGGGTGATCGAGACGGCCCGCGACGCGCTCTTTGCCTCCCTGCTCGCGGTCCGAATCGGCAGCCACGAGGCGTACGAGGCGTGGCGCGAGGACTACGACGGCGAGGTCCACGAGGCCGGGAGCGAGCAGGTCGACCGCGTCGTCTGGCACGCCCCGCCCTTCGCCGACGAGGCCGTCGCGGCCACGTTCGCGTCGGAGCGCGAGGCCGCGGTCGGGACGCTCCGGCGGCAGGCGTTCGGGCGCCTCTACCGCGACGTGCTGTCCGACGCGGGCGGCGGAACCGCGGCGTCCCGAGACGACACACCGCCGGCGGACGACCGACCCGACGGGGGGTCACGATGACCGGGCAGGAACCGTCGCTGGGCGACCCGGAGATGCCGGTGGTCGAGTCCGAGGCGGAGTACGAGACGGGCTGGTACACCGGCGGGTACGACCTCGTCGAGCAGCCGAACGGTTCGACGAAGCGCTACTACTGGGCCGAACTGCCGAACGCGGTCGTCGTCGTCGCGGTGGCGGACGACCGGCTCCTGCTCGTCGAACAGTACCGGCCGACGGTCCGGGAGATCCACCTCGAACTCCCCGCCGGCATCGTCGAGGCGGGGGAGTCGTACACGGAGGCGGGGATCAGGGAACTCCGCGAGGAGACCGGGTTCGCGGCGTCGAGCGCGTCGCTTCTGCAGGAGTTCTGGACCTGTACCGGCGTGCTCCGCCACCGCCGCGGCATCGTCTTCGCCGAGGGGCTGGAGCCCGGCGAACAGTCGCTCGACGAGAACGAGTTCCTCGTCCCCCGGACGGTGCCGGTCGACGAGGCCGTCGACGTCGCGCGGCGCCAGCCGACCAACGACGCGACCCTGGAGGGCGTACTGCTGGCCCGGGAGGAGGGACTGCTGTAGGCGGGTGGGGTTTCGCCTCGCTACCGCTGTAACGGGGCGTTTTTCACCTGCCGCGCCGCAGGGACCCACATGGACGGCGAGATCTCCCCCGAGGAGGTGATGGGGCTGATCGAGGGCGACGACCCGCCGCTGATCGTCGACGTGCGATCGCCCGGGGCCTTCGCCCGTGGACACGTCCCGGGCAGCCAGAACGTTCCGTTCGCGCATCTGGCCGACCGCGTCGACGAACTCGCGGGCACCGAGCGCATCGTCACCGTCTGTCCGCACGGACGGGCGAGCGTCCAGGCGGCCCGCCTGATCGCCTCCTACGAGGGGACCGCCGACGCGCGGGTCGAGAGCATGGCCGGCGGACTCGAAGCGTGGCCCGGGGACCTGGTGGCCGACCGCGAGGCAGGCGAGCACGCCCCGGCCGACGCGCCGTTCTGATCGGTTCGCGCGTCAGGCTGCTCGGTCCGCCGTCGCGCACTCGCTCGGCTGCTGGCGGGAGCCGGACTGGTGGCTACATCGGGACGACGGACCGGTGGCTACACCGGGACGACGGACTGGTGGCTGCGCCGGGACGACGGACCGTCGGATACGGCTGTCGACGGCGATCAGAAGGGGAGCGTGACGCGGTCGGGCGTCAGGCGACGTTGAACCCCTTGTCGCGGAGGAACTCCTCGACCCGACCGGAGTGGTTGCCCTGGAGTTCGATGGCCCCGTCTTCGACCGTGCCACCGCAGGCGAACTTCGACTTGAGGTCCGACGACAGGCTGTCCATGTCGACGTCGCTGGGATCGAACCCCTCGATGATCGTTACCTCCTTCCCGTAACGGCGCTCGTCGATGCGGATGCTGATCTCCTGTGACTCCTTGGCTACGTCCTCACAGACACAGAGCTCATCGGGCAGCCCGCACGTCGAGCAGACTTCACCCATTTCGACCCTAAACTCCGTCGTCGTGGTACTAAACAGTGTCGGGAAGCGGAACGGCGCACCCACCGGCGTGCGGTCCCGACCGGTGCACGCCGTCGGCGCGGTCCGACTCACCGAACGAACCGCCGGACGACGGGGGTGGCCTCGCGGGTCAACCGGTCGACCGCGTCCACGGCCGCGTCGGCCGCCGCCCGGTCGACGCCGTCGCCGTAGCGGGCCCGCTCGTACGCTTCGACGACCGGGAGTGCCCGTTCGTCGGCCCCGTCCGCGACCAGCCGTTCGACGTACGCCCGCGGCGTCTCCCCCGGCGCGCGCGGCCGATAGCGGCGCGCGAACAGCCGTTCGAGCCGGTCGTACGCGCGGACCACGTCAGCGTCGGGGGCGATCCGGGCTCCCTGATACCGGAGGCGGACGGCCGTGCCGACGCGCTCCGCGAGTCCGAGCCGTCGTCCGACGGCGAGGACGCCGGCGAGCGCGATCGTCCAGAGCGCCAGCATCCGCCGCGAGGGGAGCGACGGGAGTCCGGGAACCGGCCCGCCGCCGGCGTCGGCACCGCTGTTTCCGCCGGCGGGGGTAACGGCCGGGGTCGACCCCCGCTCCGGGCCCGAGGCCCCCGTGACGTTCTCCACCGCCGGGTTCCGTTCGTCGGGCGCCGGCGTCGGCGTGACCGGGGCGGATTCGTTGGCGGCGCCCCCGGTTTCGTTCGTCAGCCGGGCCTCCTGGACCCTGGTCTCCTCGGCCGCGCGGCGCGGTCCGGCCGGCGTGGGGTCGAAGTTCACCCAGCCCACGTCGGGGAAGTAGACCTGCACCCAGGCGTGGGCGTCCAGCCCGCGAACGACGTACTTCCCGTCGTCGACCTGTCGACCGCCGGTGTAGCCGACGACGAACCGCGCCGGGATGCCCTGCGTGCGGAGCATCGTCACCATGGTCGTCGCGTAGTAGGTACAGTACCCCGCCTCCATCTCGAAGAGGAAGGCGTCGGCGACGTCGCCCTCGGGGCGCCGGACGTCGAGCGAGTAGCGCTTCTCGGATTCGAGGTACTCCTCCACGGCCGTCGCCGCCGCGTACGGCGACTCGGCGTCGGCGGTCACCTCGCTCGCCCGGCGGCGTACGCGGTCCGGCGTGCTCCCCGGGACCTGACGGTAGGCGTCGGCGATTCGGTCGGGGTAGTCGGTGCCCGCCCCGCGGAGTTGTGCGGTGGTGTACCGGGGGACGCGGCTGACGACCGTGTAGGAGTCGCCGGCCGCGACGGTGCCCGCCGGGCGGATACCGCCCTGCGGCGTGACGACCGTCCGGCCGGCGATTCCGCCCCCGACCTCGACCGGACGCCAGGCCGCCGGGAGCGCGCCGAGCGTCGTCCGTGCGGTCACGCGCTGCCTGAGCGGTCGGGTGCCCCCCGGCGGGGCGGAGAGGCGGCCCTCGTACGGCCGGGCCTCGCCGGTCCGCACCCAGCCCGCCCCGGTGTAGCGGTCGTAGGCCGCCGTCTGCCAGTACCGCGACTCGGGACTCCGGACGACGAACCGGACCTCCGGGGAGAGGCGGATGCTGCCGAGCACCTCGACGGTGTCCTCGGCCTCGACGAGTGAGGACTCGACGGTCGGCGCGGACGACTCGGGCACGAGCGGCGTAGCGGCCCCGGACGGGACGAGCGACAGGGACGCCGAGACGACGACCATCGCCGCGAGGGTCGCGGTCAGCGTGTCGACCTGCGCGGGCGTCCCGCCGCGGGTCGCCAGTCCCCCGAGGCCGACGGCCGCGGCGGCGCCGACGACGCCCGTGAGCGTCGTGAACCCCCCCGCGTCGCCGGTGAGCACGAACAGGCCGAGCGCGACGCCGCCGACGGCCACGCCGGCGACGTACCGCCCGCGGACGGCGAGGTACCACGAGAGGAAGACGGGCCCGGGCGCGACGCCCATCGCCCACGCGGACGCCTCGGTCAGCCGGAGGACCGACAGCCCGGTCAGGAGCGCGACGGTATCCGGGACGATGCGGCCGGACAGGAGGAGCGCCCGCTGGCTCGGCGGGACCGAGAGGAGGTAGCCGGCGAACCCCGCGACGAGCAGGACGGCCGCCACCAGCGTCGCCGTCCGCGGTCTGACCAGCCGGGCGGTCGCCCACGCGAGCGCGAGGGCGCCCCCGACCAGCGCGAGGAGCGCGAGCGACCCGCCGGCCACGTCGGTCACGCGATAGAGCACGCTCACGTAGGAGAACGTGAGTAGGGCGACGCCCGCGAGCGCCAGGAGGCGAAAGCCGCCGGCCGTGTTCGCGTCCGCCGCGTCGCGGTTTACGTCCGCACCGGCTCCACCCGCGGCCGTCGTGCCCCGGGCCGGCGCGTCGTCCGCCCGCGACGGCCGGATCACGCCCGCACCTCCGGGTCGCGCTCCCCGTCGCGCCCGTCTTCCCCGTCCCTCCGGTCCGCGTCGTCCGCCGGGGCAGCGTCCTCCTCGACCGTCGAGCCACCGGTCCCGGGTCCGACTTCCCCCGACACGAGCCGTTCGAAGGCCGTCTCGACCCCGCCGATCCGAACCCGCACCCCGTCCGCACGCGCGTCGACCGCCACGTCGGCCGCGGACGCGTCGGCGACGACTCCGGGACGGGCCGTGGCGAGCGCGGCGAGCAGGTCCTCGCGCTCCCCCGGGTCGACGGTCACGGCCTCGTCGGCGGTGCGGAGCGTCACCGGGACGCCCTCGCGGAGCAGCGCGTCGCCGAGGGTCGCCGCGGCTTCGGCCATCGCGTCGCCACGTTCGTCCTCGCCGCCGGCGGCGAGGGCGACCGCGGTCCGCGGCTGCGCGCCGGCGAACTCCGTGACGACCAGGTCGTCGCGCTTCGCGCTCGCCTTCCAGTTGACGTCGCGGAGCGCGTCGCCACGGACGTACTCCCGGAGGCTGGCGAACTCGTCCCGGTCGCTCGTCCGCTCGTCGGCGACCGCTGCGCGGACGAGGCCGAGCGTCGCCGCCGGGAGGTCACGGACCGGCGGGTAGACGAGCAGGGCGTCCCGTCCCCCGGCGTCGCGGCGGGTCTCCGCCAGGCCGAGCACGTCCGTCGTGTACACCGCGGCCGGGCCGACGGGGTGGCGGCCGCGCCGGCGGCGACGGACGCGGTACCGGACCGGCTCGGCCCCGAGAACGGTCTCGGCGGTCGGGTCGCCGTCCAGCGCCGCGGGCAGGTCGTCGCGCACCCGCGCCGCGACCGGGTCCTCGGGGGCGAACCGGAGCGTCACCTCCCCCCCGGTTCCGGCGGGGGCGGGCGGCGGAAGCGACCGGGTCGCGGTCGGCACGTTCGTCCGCCGGGCCCGGACCGCGGCGGCGACGAGCGCCACCAGGCAGGGGAGGACGACGGCGTTGAGCGACCGCGCCCCGTGGCGCGCGGCCAGCACAACGCCGAGAGCGACGACGCCCGCGAGCGCCCACCCCCGCCGGGTGAGTCGGGTTCTCATTCGACCGGAACCTCCTCCAGTGCCGCCGCCACGACGGCCTCCCCGTCCGCGGCCGCGTCGCCCGGGTCGATCCGGTGGCTCCAGACCGTCGGGAGTTCGGCCTGCACGTCGTCCGGCGTGACGAAGGAACGCCCCGCGAGGACCGCGCGGGCCTGGGCGGCCCGCAGGACGGCGATGCTCCCCCGGGGGCTCACCCCGAGCGCGGCGGCCTCGCGGGTGTGGGCGGCGAGCCGCGAGACGTAGTTGCGGACCGGTTCGCGGACGTCGACCTCCGCGGCCGTCCGCCGGGCCCCCCGCAGGTCCGCGACCGTCGCCACCGGCGTCAGCGACTCGATCGGGTGCCGCCCGGCGACCCGGCCGAGCAGGTCGGTCTCCTCGCGTTCGCTCGGGTAGCCGAGCGCGAGGCGCTTCATGAAGCGGTCGACCTCGGCCACCGGGAGTTCGTAGGTGCGTCCGGCCTCGACGTCGTTCTGGGTGGCGATGACGACGAACGGGTCCGGGAGGTCGCGGGTCTCGCCGTCGACGGTCACCTGTCCCTCCTCCATGGCCTCCAGCAGCGCCGCCTGGGTCTTTGGCGGCGCGCGGTTGATCTCGTCGCCGAGGACGACGTTCGCGAACACCGGGCCGGGCTGGAACTCGAACTCCCGGGTCTGCCGGTTGAAGACGTTGACGCCGGTCACGTCCGAGGGCAGGAGGTCGGGCGTGAACTGGACCCGCTTGAACGAGCAGTCGACCGATGTCGCCACCGCCCGGGCCAGCATCGTCTTCCCGACGCCGGGCACGTCCTCGAGGAGCAGATGCCCGCGCGCGAGCACCGCGACGAGGAGGTGCTCGACGGTGTCGTGCTGTCCCACGACGACCTTCTCGACGTTCGCGACGATGCGCTGTGCGATGTCGGCCGCCTCGGTGACCGGCAGCGTCGCCGGGCGTTCGTCCGACCCTGCGTCCGCGCCCGTATCCTGGGGTGTGTCGCTCATCGCTCGTGGCGCGTCCCGGGGGAGTCCCCCTGTCCAACTGCTTCCGGTAACGGCCCGCGTCTACCTAACTCTGCTGGGTGTCTGCCAGCTGACACCCGTCGTCGACCGGCCGTGCACAGCCGTGACCCATGGCAGTCGGCGGTCGCTCACGCTCTGTACCCCCCGGTCACCCGCGCAGCCGTGGTCCGCCGCGTTCGCCCGCTGCCCGTCCGATTCCGGCCGCGCAGTTCCCCCGCCCGACGGTTTTTAGTGCCGGAGTCGCCCCCTGACGGGTATGGCATCGGTGACCGGCCCGCCCGACCGGCTGGCGGAGTCCGCGGAGGAGTTGACCCCGATGCTCCGCCAGTACGTCGACCTCTGTGCGCAGTACGACGACTCCCTGCTGCTCTTCCGGGTGGGCGACTTCTACAAGACCTTCTGCGAGGTAGCCGAGGCGGTTGCGCGGACCTGCGACCTGACGCTCATCGAGCGCGAGGACTCGACCGGCACCTACGCCGCGGCCGGCATCCCCGTCGAGAACGCGGCGAAGTACCTGGAACGGCTGCTCGACGCCGGCCACCGCGTCGCCGTCGCGGACCAGGTCGAGGACCCCGACGAGGCCGACGGGCTGGTGGAGCGCGCGGTCGTCCGCGTGGTCACTCCCGGGACCGTCGTCGACGACGAACTGCTCGCCCCCGACGCGACCTACGTGGCGGCGGTGGCGCGAGGGGACGGCGCGGAGCGGGATACGGACCGCGCCGCCGGCAGCGCGGACGGGCCGGATGGGGACCGTCACGCGCTCGCCGCGGTCGACGTCTCCACCGGCGAGTGCCTGGTGACGAGCGCGCCGGACCGTGACCGACTCGGCGACGAACTCGCCCGGCTCGGTCCCGCGGAACTGCTGGTCGGTCCCGGCGCGGCGGACCCCCGGGACCTCCTGGAGACCGACCCGCGGCTGACCGACGAACCCGAGCGGTTCGACCGCGCCGCCGCCGCGGAGACGCTGTCGGCCTACGTCGCGGCGCCCGAGAGCGTCGTCGCGAACGACGCCGAACTCCGGGCCTGCGGGGCCGTCCTCTCGTACGCGGAGTTCACGGGGGGCGACGACGGGCCGCTCGGCCACGTCTCGCGGATCAGGCGGTACGACCCCCGCGAGCGTCTCGGCCTCGACGCCGCCGCGGTCCGGAGCCTCGAACTGTTCGAGGGCCGCGGGCCCGGCGCCGGCGCGCCGCTGTTCGACGTCCTCGACGACACCGTCTGCGCGCCGGGTCGCCGGCGGCTGTCGGCGTGGCTCCGGCGACCGCTGGTCGACCGCGGGACGATCGAAGCGCGGCTCGACGCGGTGGCGGAACTCGTCGACCGGTCGGTCGTCCGCGAGCGACTCCGCGACGACCTCCGGGCGGTCTACGACCTGGAACGACTGGCCGGCCGCGTCTCGCGGGGGCGGGCCGACGCCCGCGACCTGCGTGCGCTCGCGGGGACGCTCGCGGTCGTGCCCGACCTCCGGGCGGCACTCGACGACGCCGGGAGCGACCGCCTCCGGGACCTCCGCGCGGCGCTGGATCCCGTGTCGGAGGTTCGCGACCTGATCGAGGCCGCGATCCGCGAGGACCCGCCGGCGGAGGTGACCGAGGGCGGGGTGATCCGCGACGGCTACGACGGGACCCTGGACGACCTGCGCGCCACCGAGCGCGAGGGACGGGCGTGGGTGGCCGACCTGGAGGCCCGCGAGCGCGAGCGGACCGGCATCGAGAACCTGACGGTCGGGCACACCCAGGTCCACGGCTACTACATCGAGGTGACGGACTCGAACCTCGACCGGGTGCCCGACGACTACACCCGGCGCCAGACGCTGAAGAACAGCGAGCGGTTCTACACGCCGGAACTGAAGGAGCGCGAGGACGAGATCCTCGGCGCGGCCGAGCGGGCCGACGCGCTGGAGTACGACCTCTTCTGCGAGGTGCGCGAGGCCGTCGCCGCCGAGACCGACCGCCTGCAGGCGCTGGCCGACGCCGTGGCGACGCTCGACGCCCTCGCCGCCCTCGCGACGGTCGCCCTGGACCGCGACTACGTCCGGCCGACGCTCCACGAGGGGGACGGCGGCGCCGACGGGGACGCGACGGACGACGGCGAGGCGGACGCCCCCGCGTTCGCGGTCCGGGCCGGCCGCCACCCGACCGTCGAGCGGACGACCGAGTTCGTGCCGAACGACGTCTCGCTCCCGCGGGGGACCGTGGCGGTCGTCACCGGGCCGAACATGAGCGGCAAGTCGACGTACATGCGCCAGGTCGCGATCGCCTGTGTGCTCGCCCAGGCCGGGAGTTTCGTGCCCGCGGACGCGGCGCGGCTCCCGGTCGTCGATCGGATCTTCACCCGCGTCGGGGCCAGCGACGACATCGCGGGCGGCGAGTCCACGTTCATGCGCGAGATGGCCGAACTCAGCGAGGTCCTCCACGGGGCCACCGAGGACTCGCTGGTCCTCCTCGACGAGGTGGGCCGGGGAACCTCGACCGCCGACGGGCGGGCCATCGCCCGCGCCGCCGTCGAGTTCATCCACGACGAGGTCGGCGCGACGACGCTCTTTGCCACCCACTACCACGACCTGACGGACCTCGCGGACGGCCACGAGCGGGTGCGGAACCTCCACTTCCGGGTGGCGCGAGACGGCGACGCCCCCGAGGACGTGACCTTCCTCCACCGCGTCGCCGAGGGGGCGGCCTCGTCCTCGTACGGCATCGAGGTCGCCCGCCTCGCCGGCGTCCCGGGGGCCGTCGTCGACCGCGCCTACGACCTCGTCGACGGGAGCCACGACGCGGCGCCGACGCTCGCGGACTTCGCGGACGGTGATGGATCCGGCGCGGCCGACAGGACAGCGTCCGGCGCGGCCGATGGATCGACCGGCACCGACGCGACCGGCGGCGCGGGCGACCCGACGAACGGCGAGGACGGCGAACACTCCGACGGGGCTGGCGGGGAGCGGGGCGCCGACGGATCGACGACGGCCCCCGTCGCGGCCGACGCGACGGCGGAGGCCGCGTCCGGGCCCGACGACTCCGGCGCGACGGCGCCCGCGAACGACGCGGCGGCGGTCGCAGCGGAGGTCCGCGGGATGGACCTCGCAACCACGACGCCGCTGGAGGCGCTGAACCGCCTGCACGACCTGCAACGGCGGCTGGAGGGGGACGGATGACGGCCGACGAACGCGAGCGTTCGGGGGCCGACGACGCGCCCGGCGGGAGCGCCCCGGCCCCCGCGGGTGAGTCCGCAAGCGACGCCGGCGAGGGGAACGCGGACGCCGGCGACCGGATCGGCCGCCTCGGGCCGGCGGCCCGCGAGCGCATCGCGGCGGGCGAGGTGATCACGCGTCCGGCCCGGGTCGTCGCCGAACTGCTCGACAACGCCCTGGACGCCGGCGCCGACCGGATCGCGGTCGCGGTCGACGGCGACGGCACCGATCGGATCGAGGTCAGCGACGACGGGCGGGGGATGTCCCGCGCGGACGCCGCGCTCGCGGTCGAGCGCCACGCGACGAGCAAGGTCTCGGCGGCGGACGACCTCGACCGGGTGGGGACGCTCGGCTTCCGGGGCGAGGCGCTTGCCAGCATCGCCGCCGTCGCCCGCCTCGAACTCGTGACGAGCGAGGGGGGCGAAGCGGGAGGGGGTGAAGGGACCCGTGTGACCGTCGACCGCGACGGGGAGAAACGCGTCGAGACGGCCCCGCGCGGCCGGGGGACGACCGTCACCGTCACGGACCTGTTCCACAACCGGGCACCGCGCCGGGCGTCGCTGGGGACGACCCGGACGGAGTTCGGGCGGATCTCCGACCTCGTCGCGGACTACGCGCTCTGCCGGCCGGAGGTCGCCTTCCGACTGGTCCACGACGGGGCCGAGACGCTTTCGACGCCCGGGACGGGGCCGACCGACGCGGCGCTCGGGGTCTACGACCGCGCCGTGGCCGGGGAGTCGACGACCGTCGACGCGGAGACGACCGTCGACGGCGACCCCGTGGCGGTGACGGGCCTGCTCGCCTACCCCGCAGTGACGCGGGCGACGCCCGACCACGTCCGGGTCGCGGTCGACGGGCGGCCGGTGCGCGACGACGACCTGCGGCGGGCGGTCCGCCGGGGCTACGGGTCGCTCCTGCCGGGCGACCGCCATCCGATCGCGGCCCTGGCCGTTTCCCTTCCGCCCGCCGCCGTCGACCCGAACGTCGACCCGCACAAGCGGCGGGTCGGCCTGCGCGACGCCGATGCCGTGGCCGACGCCGTCGAGTCGGCCGTCCGCGACGCGCTCTCGACGGCGGACCTCCGCCGGACGGCCGAGGTGGCGACCGACCTCGACGCCGCGCTCGCGCCCGCCGGGGACGGGGACCCGTTCGACGACGCGCGCGTCATCGGGCAGTACCGCGACCTCTACGTGCTCTGTGAGGCCGACGGCGACCTGCTCGTGGTGGACGCCCACGCCGCCCACGAGCGGGTGAACTACGAGCGCCTGCGGGCCGCGCTCGCGGACGCGGACGTCCCCTCGGCACCGGTCGACCCGCCGGCGACGGTCGCGCTCTCGCCCGGCGGCGTCGCGGTCGTCGAGGAGCGGGCGGCCGACCTCGAACGCCTCGGCTTCGCGGTCGAACCCTTTGGCGGCGACACGGCGAAGGTGTCCGCGGTGCCGGCGCCCCTCGGCCGCCGGGCCGCGCCGGAGACGCTCCGGGACGCCGTCGACGCCCTCCGGGCCGGCGCCGCGGCCGACCGGCGGGCGGCGTTGCTGAAGGACCTGGCCTGCCACCCGTCGCTCGCGGCCGGCGACCTCACGACCGACGACGCGCGGACCCTTCTCGACGCCCTCGGCGCCTGCGAGCGCCCCTACGCCTGTCCCCACGGCCGGCCGACGGTGCTCTCGGTAGACGAGGCGACGCTGGCGAAGGGGTTCGAGCGAGAGGGCGTCCGCTTCGACTGATTCGCGACGACCGACCGCTCGGGGTCGGAAAACGAGAGCCGCGTGGCGCCGGGGTTCCCATCGCGGGTGCCGGACGACAGTCGCGCCCCGGGCGTGGGACACCCCACGACCGGCTTCCGACGGCCCCCCGGTTGGAGCATCGGGCGGTCCTCGTGACGAGCGGGAACGACCCCTGGCGCCGGGCGCGTCGGCCGGGGGCGCTGCCGTCGGACCGAACGGAGGCTGCCTGGACGCCGGTCACCACTCCTTGCAGTCCGCGCAGACGCGGGCGTCGCCGTCACGCCACCGGCGCTCGACGGTCGCGCCGCAGTCCTCGCAGGCGGCGCCGTCCGGCGTCCACTCGCAGGTGATGGTCGCGGGCGCTCTATCCGCACTGTCGCCGGGCGGTTCGTCGGCCGCGTCGGCGGTCCCCGTCTCCGCGACGGCCGGCGTCTCGTCACCACCGCTGTCTCTCTCGTCGCCGCTGTCTCCCTCATCGCCGCTGTCTCCCTCGTCGCCGCTGTCTCCCTCGTCGTCGTCCGCTCCGTCGACCTCGCCGTCCGTCCCCGCCCCAGTCGTGCTGCCACGCCCCCCGTCATCCCCCCGGCCCTCGTCGTCGCCGGACTCGTCGCCACCGTCGTGGCCGAACTCGTCCAGGGTGGCCTCGCGGACCATGGGTCGTGTTGGACGCGCCGGGGCTTGTCGGTTGTGTCGTCCGGCCGTCGCGTCGCGACCGTGCCGCGAGCGCCAGCGCCAAGGACCGCGCGCCCCGAGGGCGGGACATGCCGTCGATCCCAGCGGTGGTCGCGGAGCTGCTCGGCAGCCTCGTCCGCCTCGCGGAGATATTCGTCACGGAGGTCGCGCTTCGCGACCCGCTCGCGTTCGTTTCGTTCGCGACCGGCGCCCTGCTGACGACCGCCGCCGTCGCCGTCCTCGGGTATCTCGCCGCCGGGGCGGCGGTGGACGCCGTCGAACGCGCTACCGGGTCGCCCGGTCGTGGGCGGCGGCCGCGAGACTGACCGCGTCGTCGAGGTCCGGCCCGAGCGGCGACCCGACGACCAGCGAGTCGGCGTACTCCAGGACCCCGGCCATCCGCTCCGCGACCGTCCGTTCGACCCCGGCGATGCAGAAGGCGTCGATCATCGCGGGCGTCACCAGGTCGAAGGCGGCGGAGAACTCGCCGGTGGCGATGTGTTCGCCGATCCGTCCGGCCCGGTCCGCGTCGACCCCGTGGCGGTCGAGCACCGGCGGCGCGGCTCCGGCGGCGATGAACGCGACCGGCGGGCGGGCCGCCTCGCGTGCCGCCGTCCGGTCCGTCGCGACGCTCACGCTCGCGTAGGCGGCGAGGTCGAACGCGCCGCGGTCGTCCGGGCGCTCGCTCAGGCCCTCGTCCACCTGCTCGCGCGCCCACGCGAGGTCGTCCGGGTGCGAGCCGTTGAACAGGAGGCCGTCGGCGTGGGCCGCCGCCATCCGGCACATCCCCGGTCCCTCGCCGCCGACGTAGACGGGGAGGTCGGCGCCCTGCGGCGGTTCGTAGTTCAGGCCGGCGTCGTCGGCGACGAACGCGCCGTCGTGGGAGACGCGCTCGCCGGCCCACAGCCGTCGGGCGACCCGGAGGGTCTCCAGAACGGGATGCAGGCCACGGTCCTCGCCGGCGCCGAGGTTTTCGAGCGTCGGGGGGTCGCCGGGGCCGATGCCGCAGACCGCGCGGCCGTCGCTCGTCTCGTCGAGGGTGGCCACCTGCGAGGCCAGCGTGACCGGGTGGCGGTCGTGGGGGTTGGCGACCCCCGGCCCGAGGCGGACGGTGTCGGTTTCGGCCGCGAGCCGCGCGAGGAGGGCGAACGCGTCGCGGTTGTTGTAGTGGACGCTCGCGAAGACGGTGTCGTACCCCTCGCGCTCGGCCCGGCGGCCGAGCGAGACGAGGCGGTCTACCGGGTGTTCCGGCGTCAGTTCGATCCCGAACACGCTGGCCACCCCCTGTCGCACGCCGGCGCCGACCCGGGGCGCGTCGCGACCCCGGTCATTCCTCGACCGACCACTCCCGGAGCGCCTGCCGGACGAGGTCGTCCTCGACGGCCCGGAAATGCTCGTCGGAGCCCGCCAGGTCGCCGAACTCGAAGTCCCGGACGACGACGACCGGTCGCCCGCCGGCGCCCTCGCCGCCCACGAGGTTCGCCGCGGCCGCCAGTTCGTCGACGACGTTCTCCACGGTGACGTCGAGTTCCCGCCCGTCCCGGTCGGGTTCGCCGCGCCAGTCGCGACTCGCCGGGAGGCCGGCCCAGCCGATGGCCACCCCGCGCTGGCCGTGGCGGAACGGCCGCCCGCAGGTGTCGGTGACGATCACCCGGTCGGCCGCCAGCCCCCCGCGGAGCCGGGCGGCGCTCTCGGCCGGCCGCTCGGGGAGCAAGAGGAGGTCGGCGTCGGGCACGTTCGACCGATCGATGCCGGCGTTGACGCCGATGTGGCCGAAGCGCGTCTCGGTCAGCAGGAAGGGCGCCTCCATGATGATCTCCGTCGACTCCTCCAACACCGCCTGGGCGAAGCGGGGGTCCTTCTCCTCGTCCGTCATTTCTCCGATCCGGGCGGCGATTTCCTCGGCCCGCGGCCCGGCGGGGAAGTCCGCGAGGTCCGCTGCCCGGCCCTCGGCCTTCGAGACGACGGTGCTGGCGACACAGACCACGTCGTCGGGCCGGAGGTCGACGCGGTCCGCCACCAGCGCGGCGATGTCGTCGCCCGCCCGCACCTCGGGCAGGTCGGGCACGGCGAACAGTTCCATACCGCCCCCACGCGAAGGTCGCACAAAAGGGTCGTGCTCTCAGCGCCGGTGAGGGGTGACGTCGACCGCCCCGTCGGCGACGGTCGCGACCATCATCGACGCCTCGTCGGCCGGCGCCGCCCCCGTCGCAGTCCCGGGGTTGAGCAGGCGCACGCCGTCGACGCGGGTGTCGAGGTACTCGTGGGTGTGGCCACAGACCCCCACGGCGTCGGGTCCGCCGTGTTCGCGGACGCGGCCGGCGACGCGTTCGCGGTAGCCCCCCGACCGGCCGTCGCCGTGGGTGACGACGAACGTCACGCCGCCGAGGTCGACGGTCGCGACGCTGGGGAGGCCGATGACCTGCGGGTCGACGTTGCCCCGCGCCGCGGTGAGACGGTCGGCGCCGCCGGCGAGGTCGCGGACCCGCTCGAACGCCGACCGGGAGTCGAAGTCGCCGGCGTGGACGGCGTGGTCGGCCGCGCGCAGCAGCTCGGCCACCCAGTCGGGGATCGCCGGGGCCCGCGAGGGGACGTGCGTGTCGCCGAGCAGAGCGACCTCGAGCGGAGTGTCGGCCGTGGCGGACATCGGAGGTGCCAGGGCGGCCACCGCAAAAGCCGTTGTGCCGGCGGGCAAAGCGCCCGACGTGACCGATCGAACGCACGCACACGTCGTCACCTGCTTTCTCCGGCACGACGGCCGGGTGCTCCTGACCCGGCGGAGCGACGCCGTCGGGACCTACGTCGGGCGCTGGGCCGGCGTCTCGGGGTACGTCGAGGGCGACCCGGGAGACGCCCTCGACGACGCCCGGCGGGAGATCAGCGAGGAGACGGGCCTCGACGCGACGCTCGTCCGTGCCGGCGACCCGCTCGACCTCACGGACGGCGGCCGGGCGTGGACCGTCCACCCGTTCCTCTTCGAGGCGAGTGATCGGGGCGTGCGCCCGAACGAGGAACTCGCCGACTGGGAGTGGGTCCACGCGCCCGCGATGCACGACCGGGAGACAGTGCCGGGGCTGTGGGCGGCGTACCGACGCGTTGCGCCGACCGTCGAGACGGTGCGGGGGGACCGCGACCACGGGTCGACGTGGCTGTCGCTCCGTGCGCTGGAGGTCCTGCGCGACCGCGCGGCGACCGCCGACGGCTGGGACGCGGTGGCGGCGGTCGCCCGCGACCTCCGCGACGCCCGCCCCGCGATGGCCGTCGTCGCGAACCGGGTGAACCGCGCGATGTACGGGGCCGACCGGGACGCGGCGGCAGTCCGGCGGGCCGCCGCGACGACCCTCGACGACGCCGTGGGCGTCGACCGCGAGGCCGCGGCCCGCGCCGCCGGCCTGCTCGACGGTCCGGTCGCCACGCTCTCCCGGTCGGGGACGGTCGTCGCCGCGCTCCGCGAGGCCGGCGTTCCGGTCGTCGTCGGCGAGTCCAGGCCGGGACGGGAAGGGGTCGCGACCGCCGAAGCGCTCGCCGAGGGGGGCATCGAGGTGACCCTCGTCGCCGACGCCGCACTCTCCGGCGCGTTCGGCGACGGGACGGCGGTGCCGGACGCGGCGAGCGCGCTGGTCGGCGCCGACGCGATCCTCCCGGACGGCACGGCGGTCAACAAGACCGGAAGCCGGCCGCTCGCGCTCGCGGCCGACGCCGCCGGCCGCCCGGTTCGGGTCGCCGCCGCGCGGGACAAGGTGCGGCCCGACGACGCCGTCCCGACCGAGACGGGCGACCCGACGGCTCTCTACGACGGCGACGCGGCGGTCCGGACCGCCGTCCCCCTGTTCGAGCGCGTGCCGGCGGCGCTCGTCGACGGCGTCGTGACCGAGCGGGGCGTCCTCGACGCCGACGGCGTGCGAGCGGCGGCGGCCGACCACCGCGAGGCGGCGGGATGGGACCCGGAAGTGGACGTGGGCTGACCGCGGGCACGGCCGGCGGCTCCGCCGGCGTCGGACCGCTCCCGGGACCAAACACTTATCATCTCCATGGAACGAACCCGGCGACGTACCATGCCGTCGGACGACGGGACCGGCGAGTGGCACCGTGAACTCGTGGAGACGGCGCCCGTGCCCGTCGCTATCTACGACGCCGACGGCGTCGTGCAGTACATCAACCGGGCGGCGGCGGCGTTCGTGAACGCCGCGGACCGGGAGGCGGTCGTCGGCCGGCGGGCGGTCGAGTTCGTCGCTCCGGACGACCGCGACCGGATCGAAGAGCGACTCCGGCGCGTCGTCGAGGAGCGCGAGTCCACCCCCCCGATGGAGGCGACGTTCGTCGCCGCCGACGGCCAGCGGAAACACGCGGTCACCGCGGGCGCGCCGGTCACCTACGAGGGCCGGGTCGCGGGGCAGGCCATCCTGAACGACGTCACCGAGCGGCGCGCACGCGAGCGGCGAATCGAACGGGAGCGCGACCGCTTCGAGACGCTGTTCGAGAACCTCCCCATCCCGATCGTCCACGGCGTGGCGCGGGACGGCGAACCGATCGTCGAGGGGGTGAACCGGCGGTTCGAGGAGGTGTTCGGCTACGACAGCGAGGAACTCGCGGGCGAGCACCTCGACGACTACATCGTCCCGCCGGACCGGCAGGCCGAGGCCGAACGGATCAACCGGCGGATCCTCGATCGGGGACGGGTCCGGACGGAGGTCCGCCGGGAGGCCGCCGACGGCCCTCGGGACTTCCTGTTGCACATCGTCGTCCGGAACCTGGAGGCGGCGACGCCGGAGGGGTACGCCATCTACGTGGACATCACGGACCGCAAGCGCGCCCGGCGCGAACTCGAACGTCAGAACGAGCGCCTCGACGAGTTCGCGTCGGTCGTCGCCCACGACCTCCGCAACCCGCTGAGCGTCGCCCGGGCCAACCTCACCATGGCCCGCGAGGGAGACGACGGGACCGACCTCGACGACGTCGCCCGGGCTCACGACCGGATGGAGCGGATCGTCGACGACCTCCTGACGCTCGCCCGGGAGGGCGAGACGGTCACCGACTCGGAGCCGGTCGACCTGGGCGCAGTCGCGCGGCGAGCGTGGCGGACGGTCGACACCGCCGACGCCGACCTCCGGATCGACGGCGAGGGATCGCTGTCGGCCGACGGGGAACGCCTCCGGCGACTGTTCGAGAACCTGTTTCGGAACGCCGTCCAACACGGTTCCACGGGCAGTCGGCCGACGGCCGACGACGCCGTCGAACCAGGCACAGCGGGCGTGACGGTCACCGTCGGTCCGCTGGACGGGGAGGAGGGCTTCTACGTCGCGGACGACGGACCCGGCATCCCCGCGGACGAGCGGGAACGGATCTTCGAGTCCGGGTACACCACCGCCGACGGGGGAACGGGGTTCGGACTCGCCATCGTCCGCCGCATCGCCGAGGCCCACGGCTGGCGGGTCGACGTCGGGGAGAGCGAGGCGGGCGGCGCGCGGTTCGCGTTCTCAGTGGACGTCCCGTGACCGATCACCGGTCCGTCCGCGCGACGAGCGAGACGTACCCGACCCGCCCGGACTCGACCGCCCGCTCCAGTCGCGCGACGCCGTCGCGGAGCGCCCGGCCCCGGTCCCCGAGCGCGCCGAGGAGCGCCTCGTAGTCGAGGCGGCGGGCCGCCCGGTCGCGCATGGCGAGGAGGTCGTCCCGATGGTCGCGGACGTCCGTCACCGCGAACCCGGCGCGCTCGACGCGCTCCCGGAGCGCCCCCCGCGACCGGGGGCCGGTGAGACAGAGCGCCTCGGCGAGCGGGGCCGGGAGGTCCGGCGGGTCGCCGTCGACCACGACGTCCGAGAGCGCGAGCCGCCCCCCGGGCGTCAGGACGCGCCGGAACTCGGCGAGCGAGCGGTCGACCGCCGGGGAGAGACAGAGCACGCACTCGGCGAGGACGACGTCGACGGCGCCGTCGCGGACCGGGAGTCGCGAGACGTCACCCCGAACCGTCGCGGACGGGGGCTCCGAATCCGCCTCCGTCGCCGGGCGGCGGTCGATACCGACCGGGCGGGCGCCGCGCCGGCGGGCGAGGTCCAGCGCCGTCCCGGCCCCACAACCGGCGTCGAGCAGTCGCGTGCCCACCCCGACGTCCGCCCGGTCCAGCAGCGCCTCCGTCGCCGCCCGGCCGCCGGGGTGGAGCGGCTCGCCCAGGGCGAGGCGCAGCGCCGGCCACGGGTCGGCGAGTAGCGCGTCGACGGGGTGGCTCACTCCGCTCCTTCCCCGCCGGCCGCGTCCAGTCGGGCCGACGCCGCGCCGTGTCCCGGTGCCGTTTCGTCGCCGTCCCCGCTCTCCCCGTCCGCGCCGGACGGCGGGGTGTCCGCCTCGACGCTCGAACGCCCGCCCCAGCCGTAGCGTTCCCGGAGCGCGTAGCGCCCGTCCTCGGTCGTCATGTTGTACGCACAGAACGGGACGAGGTCGCCGTCCGGCGTCGGGACCGAGATGCAGCAGTTCTCGAGCCGGTCGGCGTCGGCCGCGTCGGCGTCCATGAACCCGGTTATCGAGACGGGGAGGACGGCATCGAGCAGGTCGTCGGCGTCGCCGGGCACGGCCGCGTCGAGTCCGCAGCAGCCGGCGGCCGAGCAGGCGGTCGCCCCGCCGACCGGCGTCCCGGCCATGAGTTCCAGCCAGTCCGCCTCGTCGACCATCCCGGAGAGGGAGTCCAACGCGTCCGGGCCGAGGAAGCCGGTGAGCGGAACGGCGCCGTCGTCACCGTCGGGCAGGAGCGCGGTCGCAAGCTGGCAGTACGAGGAGCAACACGGAATCGGCAGGAGGTCGCGCGCGTCGACGGCGTCCATCTGCTCGGCCAGCCGCGAGGCGGCCTGATCCAGGGAGAACCGGCCGTCGTGGCTCTCGTACCGCCCGAAGTGGGCGACGGGCTGGAAGTTGACCGACGCCACGACGTCGCGGTTGTCGAGCGCGAACCGGACGACGTCGCCCATCTCGTTGTCGTTGACGCCGGGGACCACCGTGGGGACGAGGACGACCGGGAGGTCCGCCCGGCGGCAGGCCGCGACGGCCGAGCGCTTCTCGTCCGCGATGTCCACCTCGCGGATGGCCTCGTACGTCTCGGGGCTGAGGCCGTCGAACTGGAGGTAGATGGCGGTGAGTCCGGCGTCGGCGAGCCGCTCGGCGTAGCCGTCCTCGCCGGCCAGTCTGAGCCCGTTGGTGTTCACCTGGACGTGCTCGAACCCCATCTCCCGCGCGCGCTCGATCAGCGCCGGGAGGTCGTCGCGGACGGTCGGCTCCCCGCCGGAGAGCTGGAGCGGCCGCGGGCCGCCGCCCCTCCGCACGGTGTCGAAGAGGTCGACGACCTCCTCGAAGGGGCGTTCCCGGCCGCCCGGCCCCGAACTCGCGAAGCAGTACGAACACGAGAGGTTGCAGTCCTCCGTGACCTCGACCACCGCCAGGCAGGCGTGGTCGTTGTCGACGGTCAGATCGCCGGTGTCGGGGTCGGGCGCGGTGTCGTCCCTAGTCCCACAATCGCCGCCCGTCCCACAACAGTCCGGCGCGCCCGTGTCGGGGTCCCCCTCGACGGTCGGGCCGAACTCCCTGACCCACTCCCAGTGGTCGATCGAGCCCCAGACCTGCCGGCTGGACCCTCCGTGATCGGGACACGTCCGGGCGAGGTACACGTCGCCGCCGCGGGCCTCGTAGTGCCCGGGGACGGGTTCCAGGCACCTCGGACAGAGGCTCGTCGTGGACGCGAGGCGGGGGGGTTCGCGACTCATACACGACCGGGGGGATGGGCCCGGGTTAAAGCCACGGCCGGCGTGCGTGTGCGACGCACCCGGGGTCCCGTCGGCCGGCGCACCGGTGGTCGGCCGGCGCTGCCACAGGACCGCCAAACGCTTTTCGCTTCCCGGCGCCAGGAACGGCCATGAGCGGGAGTCCGTCGGACGAACGCGGCGACCTCGGCGGCGCCGCGGAGCCACCGTCCTCCGACCCCGTGGAGGCCGCACGGCTGCTGCTCGAAGCGACGCGGGACGGGGAGCCGACCGGTCCCCACCTCGCGGCGCTCGCCGACGCCGACCACGACGCGCTCGCACCGGTCCGGCGGGACCGGGCGACCGCGCTCGCGTTCTGGCTCAACCTCTACAACGCCGGGACGCAACTCCTGCTCGAAACCCACGGCGACCTGTACCGGAGCCGACTCGGGTTCCTCCGCTTCTTCCGGATTCCGTGCGTCACCGTCGCCGGCACGGACCTGGGACTCGACGACATCGAGCAGGGCGTCCTCCGCGGGTCGCGCTCGAAGTACGGCCTCGGCTACCTCCCGCGCGTGCTCCCGGGAGCGTTCGAGCGGCGGTACCGGTTAGACGAGCCCGACCCCCGGATCCACTTCGCGCTCAACTGCGGGGCCGCGAGCTGTCCGGCGATCCGGTCCTATACTCCCGACCGGGTCGACGACCAACTCGACCTGGCGACCCGGACGTACCTCGACCGGACCGTCGAGTACGACCCGGCGTCGGGCGTCGCCCGCGTGCCCCGGGTGTTCCTCTGGTTCCGCGGCGACTTCGGCGGCGGGGACGGGATTCGGGCGTTCCTCGGCGAGTACGACGCCGTCCCGACGGACGCCGCCCCGCGGCTCCGCTACCTGTCGTGGGACTGGTCGCCGGCGCCGGGGCAGTTCGTCGACTGATCCGCCGGGCGGCCCGGGCGTCGGAAGCGGGACGGAGGGACAGAGCAGGACAGGGGGACACGGGGCGAACGAAGGGCAAGGTACGTATGCGGGTCGCGCGAACGGCCGGCGTCATGACACTCGACGGGACGGGCGCGCTCGTCACCGGCGGCTCGGGCGCCATCGGGCGGGCCATCGTCGCGGAACTGGCGACCGCCGGCGCGGCCGTGACGGTCGCGTACCACACCGACGAGGCGGCCGCCGAGCGGGCGGCCGCCGAGGCGCGGGAGCGTGCCGGGCGCGCCCGGACCGCGCAGGCCGACCTCACGGACCCGGACGCGGCCGAACGGCTGGTCGACGAGGCCACGGACTTCGCCCCGCTCGGGGTCCTCGTGAACAGCGCCGGGTACACCGCGCCGGCGGCCGTCGAGGACCTCGACCCCGAGACGGTGCGCCGGACGCTCGCGGTGAACGTCGAGGGTGCGATCAACGCCGCGCGGGCGGCCGTGCCGGCCCTCCGCGAGCGCGGCGGCGTCGTCGTCAACGTCTCGAGCGTCGCGGCCGAAATCGGCAGCGTCGACGTCTCCTACGCGACCGCGAAGGCCGGCCTGCTCGGGTTCACCCGCGCGCTGGCCCGCGAACTCGGCGAGGACGGCGCGCGGGCGAACGCGGTCGTTCCCGGGCCGGTCGACACGCCGATGAACGACGAAATCGTCGAGTTCCTGGAGGAACGGCGGTTCCGCGGCCACCGCACCGTCGACACGCTCCTCGACCGGTACGAGGCCCAACCCGAGGAGGTCGCCGACGCCGTCCGGTTCCTCGTCGCGAACGAGTTCGTCACCGGCGAGACGCTCCACGTCGACGGCGGGATGCAGCTGTAGGCGCGCACCGCCCGTACCGGCAAAGTGCCCCGACGCGGCGCGACACCTGAATCGGCACCAGCACTCCCGACACAACGTGACCTACGCTCCGCTCGGATCGTACGTCGTGGTCTCGTAGAGGAACGAGGCGGGGTACTCCTCGTGGGTCTCCCGGAGGTCGACCGCGGCCGGGTAGCGGCCGCCGTACACCTTTCTGATAGCGGGGTCGCGCATCATCGCGCGCTCCAGGTCGTCGTCGCCGATACAGACACCGAGGTACGCCCGGTCGACCCGGTCGGGGAGCGCCCCGCGTTCGATCCGCGTCACGCCGGCGAAGGGAAAGGGGAGCTCCTCGACCAGCCCCCCTGCGCGGACGACGGTCGGCCGGAGGTAGGTCGTTCCGCCCGCCTCGACGAGACGGGGGCCGTCGCGCTCGGCGGCGGTCACGTCCCGTCCGGCGGCGTCCGCGCGGGCGTCGACCCGCGCGGCCCGCTCGGGGTCCGGGAACGCCGGGATGTCCGTCTCTGCGCCCGTCACGGGGCCGAGCGGCGTGTCCGCGAGACGGGCAGCGAGGTCGGCCGCCAGGCGGTCGGGGTCGCAGTCGCCGGTGGCGACGATTCGGGTGAGGTTGAAGCAGGTCCGTCCGCCCGCGCGGGCGACGCCGCGGGCGAGGGAGGCGAGTTCGTCCGGCGTCGGGTCGCGGGCGACGACGGCGACGCTCCGCCCGGGGCCGTAGCTGTGGACGTGCGGTTCGTCACGGAAGGGCTCCATCGCCGCCTCGGCGCCGAACGCCATCCCGTGGTCGGCCGCACGCGGGACCTCGATGCCGACCTCGCGGTCGCCGGGGAGGACGTGGAGCGCCGCGTCGGGAATCCCGGCGGCGAGCAGGCGGCGAGCGAGGCGGACGGCGGTGAACGGTTCCCGGTCGGAGGGCCGCAGGACGACGGGGACCTTCATCGCCAGCGCGAGGACCGGCCACGCGTACACGGCGGGGTCGTTGCCCGGCATCGTCGCACCGAGGACGCGGCCGCTCGGCGTCCAGGCCAGACCCACGTTCCGCTCGCGGGTGTACGTCGCGTCGTCGTAGACGTCGAGGCCGCCGGTGGGCGACTGCGCCCGGAGCGCCTCGCCCGCGTGGCGCATCGCGTAGGCCAGCCAGTGGGCGCTCACGTCGACCCACCCGGCCGGGAGGCCGGTCGCCCGGGCGACCCGCTCGCGGTACGTCGACCGGTCGTCGCCGGCGGGGCCCACCCCCTCGTACCTGATCGCCGCGCCGGCCACGCAGTCGAGCACCTCCCGGACCGGCATCGCCTGCAGACGCTCGAACCCCTCCGTCCGCGCCGTCTCCAGGGCCCCCCGGACCCGGATACGCGGCGTTCGGGACACGTCGGCCAGGGGGCCGCCGATGCCCTCGACGACGGCCGTCTCGATGGTCTCGTGCTCCCCGTTCGAGACGGTCGGGAGGGTCGGGCGGTCGTCGGGCGCGCCGCTCGGCCCGACGCTTCCGGCTCCCCCTTCCCCCTCGCCGCTCCCGCCGTCCCCTCCGCCGGCGCCGCCCATCAGTACACGCCCTCGACGGCGCCGGGTGCCGCATCCGCGCTGGTTCCGGGGTCGCGCACCCAGTCCCAGTCCAGGGGTTCGACGCCGCGGACGCGCATCGCGGTGTCCCGCTCCGGGAGCAGGGGGACGAACAGGTCCTCCCCCAGGACCGTCACTCGGACCCGCCCCGTCTCGCCGTAGGGTACCACGTCGCCGTCCTCGTCGACGATTTCGGCGACGAAGTAGGGCTCGCAGGGGACGTAGTCGAGGCTGTACGCCCGCTCCGCCGGGGGTCTGAGGTGTGGCGCCTCCTGGGCGACGCCCATCAGCGTGTTGCCGTACTCGCCGACGAAGGCGACGTCGTCGTACCACTCCTCGCGGAACACGCGGTGGGTGTCGGGGTCGAGGGCGGTGCCGCCGTGGTAGACGCCGCGCACCCCCGTCTCCGCAACCAGGTCGCGGAGGCGCGGGCGCTCGAACAGGCGGGCGGTGCTGAACACGACGTCTATATTCTGGCTCGTGAGCACCCGTTCGGCCTGGTCGAGCAGGTGGTCGACGTACTCGTCGAACCGGTTCCGGGGGCCCGTGCTCAGGCGCTTGGCCCACCGGGGGTCCATGTTGATGTGGAAGGGCAGGGCGTCCCACTCGTGGGCGAGGTGCTGGACGAAGACCCCGGCGTTGTTCGCCCCGCCGGGGGGGCCGATCATCAGGGTGTTCCCGGTCGGAAAGCCCATCCCGTCGAGGACCGAGGCCGCCCACGACGCCTGTATGCGCCAGTAGTCCTGCATGATCACGCGCTTTGGCGCGCCCGTCGTGCCGCCGGTTTCGTAGACGCGGCGCGGGCCGTCGAGCGCCTGCGGGGCGAACTCCTCGACCGGGAGGTGCCGGATGACGTCCTCGTCGAACGGCTCGAACACCGATTTCAGGTCCTCGAACCCACCGACGGCGTCGCGGGGGTCGACGTCGTGCTCGTCGGCCCACTCCAGCCAGTAGGGCGTCCCCGTCTCGGGGTCGAAGTGGACGTCGAGCACCTCGCGGACGCGTTCGTCGCGGTCGACGTCCAGCGGGACGTGGGGGTTCACGGCTCGCCCGTCACGGTCGACGCGGGTTTGGGCTCTTCGGTCGTGAGCAGCGATCCGCCGACCAGGACCGCGCAGGCCAGCGCCAGCGCGGGGACGAAGGGCATGAACCCGAATGCCGGCGCGGGGCCGAAGGTCCCGGCGAGGAAGTAGGCCTGGCCGACGAGCACCGACCCGAGCGCGGCCGGCGCGGTCGCGCGGGGCCAGTAGAGCGCGGCGACGAAGACCGGGAGCACCAGGGCGTTGCCCTGGATGAAGTAGACGGCGAGTTCGATGATGGTGCCCAGGCGGGGGAGCGCGAGCAGGTAGCCGCTGGCGAGGAGCACGAGGATGGCGACCCGGCCCACCCACGTCTCCCGGCGGTCGGACGCGTCCGGGGCCACGTGGTCGCGGTAGAGGTCACGCGTGACGAGCGACGAGAGCGTGAGCGCCAGGCTGTCGGCGGTGCTCATCATCGCTGCCAGGGCGCCGCCGACGATGACCCCGACCAGCCACCCGGGCGCGAACTGCTGGAGGAGCGCGGGCAGCACCTGGTCCGGCGTTCCCAGGCCGGGGAGGACCTGTGATCCCCACGTGCCGAGGGCGACCGGCACGACCGCAGCCACCAGCGCCATGACGGGCCACCAGACCAGGAGTGCGCGGAAGGACCGCTCGCTCTTCGCGGCGAAGAAGCGCTGGAACATCTGTGGGTAGGCGATCACCGCCATCGTGTTCATCAGGAGGAACGAGACCCAGATGCGGGGGGTGAAGAAGCCGACCGCGCCGGCGGGGGCGAGGTGACCGCTCTCCCGGAGGGCGTCGGTGAGCGAGGCGGGGTCCATCGCCGGGAGCAGGTACGCCGCCGCCGCGGCCAGGAGCGCGACGACGGCGGCACCCTGGAGCACGTCCGACCACGCGACCGACCGCAGGCCGCCGAGCGCGAGGTAGACCGCCGTCACGACCGTCACGATCAGCCCGCCGGCCCAGAACGGCACCGCGCCGTTCGAGATGGTCTCGAACAGGAGTCCCCCGCCCATCGCCTGGATGGCGAGGTACGGAATCGCCCAGCCGAACTGGACGGCGAGGACCGCGAGCTTCACCGCCGAACTGTCGTACGCGTCCCCCAGGAACTCGGTCGGGGTGATGTAGCCGGCCTCGCGGGCGCGCCGCCAGGCCCGCAGGCCGATCAGGGCGAGGGGGATGCCCGCCACCGCCTCCACGCCGATCATCGCGAGCCACGCGAACCCGTGCGTGTAGCCGAAGCCGGCGCTCCCGAGGAAGATGAACGCGCTCATCAGGGTCGCGAACATCGTGAGCGGGAAGACCACCCGCCCGAGCGTCCCCCCGGCGAGGAAGTACTCCGCCGGCGTTCCCCCGGTCCTGCTGTACCCCAGGTAGCCGATGGCGAGGGTGAGGACGAGGTACGCCCCCATCACCGCGAGCGCGACCGTACTCATGGCTCCCTCCCGGGGCCGACGTCCGCATCAGCCCCGACGCGCGGCCACCCGAACGCGACGCCGGCGACCGCGCCCACGACGACCGCGCCGAGTACGGCGCCGAGCACCACGACTGCCCACGCCGGGAACGTCCACACCACGGGCTCGACCGGCCCGAACGCCGCGGCGACGATGACGCCGAACAGGACGAGAAACGCCGCCCACAGGGGGCGCGTCGTCGGGTCCGTGTCGCTCATGTCGCGAATCACTATTCGATATCAGCTGTTAATATTGTCGAAAGCGGGGCGGGACGGGCCCGCGTTCCGTCCGCTTGCCTCCGGCGCCGTGGGACGGCCGGGCGGGGCGACCGCTCGCCAGGGCCGGATCGGTCGATGGAGGAACGCCTTTCACTGCCCGCCGTCTAGCCACGCCCGGTGGCGATGACGAGTGTTACCCCCGCTGAGCCCTTTCTGATGAAACACTTCAGCCGAGCCACCACCTACTCGCGGATCGAGTCGTCCGCCGCCGAACTCCCCGGCAGCCGATAGGGGGTCCGTACCGGATCGGGCGGGTAGAGCTATCGGCTCGACAGTCGCGGCAGTCGTCAGGTCCGGGGTCGACCGCGACGCGTCTCCACTGGACGTTCGGCCCTCGACCGGCAGCGACGGCCCGGCGGATCGGGGCGGTTTTTTGAAGGGTTCGACGAGGCCCGCTACCAGTAATTGCCGTGTGGCCCCTCGCCGAACCTCGTGTGACGGGGGGATCGGCGGAGCCCCCACGTCACTAGCGATACGCCGACGGTCGTCGGGTGACGCACCTCAGGTGACGAACTTCAGCAGGTCGTCGCGCTTCTGGTCCCGGAAGTGCCCCTGCAGGCACTCGAGCAGTGGTTCGATCGAGCCGCGCTTGGCGCTGATCGGCGCGATCACGTCCCGCCACTGCTGCCACGGGGGAAAGAGGCCGAGGCGCTCACAGAGCGCGTCGAGGTACTCGTCGCGGTCGTCGACCTTGTCCATCTTGTTGACCGCGACGACCGTCGGCACGCCGACGTCCCGCAGGAAGTCGAACATCTCCACGTCGTAGGGCACCTCGTCCGGGCCGGAGTGGCGGTCGATGATCTCGACCGCCGCGTTCCCGTCGACCACGAGCACGCCGGCCAGCGTCCGGTCGGCGTTGGCCTCGATGTACCGGACCACCTCGGTCTTGATCTTCTCGCGCCGGTCGGCCTCGACGCCCTCCATGAACCCGAAGCCGGGCAGGTCGGTGAACATGAACCCCTCGCTGGCCCAGTCGTAGTGGAACGGCTCGCGGGTCACCCCGGGCTTGCGCCCCGTGGCCACGTCGTGGCCGGTCAGCTCCCGCATCAGCGTGGACTTGCCGACGTTGGATCGGCCGACGAGGAACACCTCCTCGCGGTCCGGACGGTCCTCGAACACGGTCACAGTTGGTGCTCGCGGGGCTTAACCCCGGCGTGTCGCGGTGACCACGCTTATGTGCTCCTTCCGCGACCGACGAGTACCATGGCACGCGACTACGACGCGTCGGCGATTCCGGCGGTCCACGACCTGCAGGACGCCCCCCGCGTCCGCGACGAACCGGGGTTCGAGCAGACGGTCTTTCGCGGCATCGACCGGATGCTCGGGCTGTCGTGGCTCGATCCCGAGCGGCCCGACGGCGAGCCACACACGCATCCCTACGAGCAGACGAACGTGCTCCTCGAGGGTCGGCTCGATTTCCTCGTCGACGGCGAGCGGGTGGCACTCGACCCCCACGAGGCGCTCACGATTCCGCCCGAAGTTTCCCACACCGCCCGGACGGTCCCGGAGGAGTCCGCGACGCTGCTCGCCGTCTGGCCGCTCCGCGAGGACCGGCTCGACGGCACCGACTACCAGCACGAGTTCCCGGACCTGTAACCGCTCACCCGCCGGGTCGACGCCCCCGGTCCGCCCTGGCGCGCGATTCCGGGGACGTATGTCGACGGGGGGGCGACCGGGACGTATGGACAAGCAGGCGCTCCGCGAGCGGATCTGGGACGCGCTGGAGGCGAGCGGCGAGGCCCGGTTCCCGTTCCCGCCCCACGGCAGAATCCCGAACTTCGCGGGTGCGGACGACGCCGCCGACGGACTCGCGGCGACGGACGCGTGGCGGGACACGGACGCCATCAAGGCCAACCCCGACGCGCCACAGTTGCCGGTCCGACGCGCGGCGTTGCGGGCGGGCAAGACCGTCTACATGGCCGTCCCGCGACTGCGCGACGAGAAGTGCTTCCTCCGGCTGGATCCGTCCGAAATCGCGGACGTCGACCACGCGACGACGGTCGGCGGGTCGGCCGAGGTCGGCGTGCCGGTGCCGCCCGAGGCCGTCGACCCCGTGGACCTGATCGTCTCCGGCAGCGTCGCGGTGACCGATCAGGGGGCTCGCGTCGGGAAGGGCGAGGGGTACAGCGACCTGGAGTTCGCGATCCTGCGGGAGTTCGGGCTGGTCGACGACGGGACGACGACCGCCACGACGGTCCACGGGATGCAGGTCGTCGACGAGGACGTCCCGACCACGCCGCAGGACGTGCCGATCGATCTGATCTGTACGCCGGCGCGAACGGTTCGAACCGGGGCGCCCGCCCGCAAGCCGCGCGGCATCGCGTGGGACGTCCTCGACGACGACCGGATCGCGGAGATGCCGATTCTCGACCGACTGCGGTCGCGATAGGCGGACGGTCCCGGACCGATCCGTTGGCCCCGGCTATAAGTCGCCGGGCGGACAGGGGCGGGACGTGCGACTCGTCCAGGTGATGGTCCCGACCGGCAAGCGCGAGGCGGTCGTGGACGTACTCGAGGACGAGGGGATCGACTACGCCCTGACCGACGAGGTGAGCGGTCGGGAGTACACCGCCGTGGTGACCTTCCCGCTCCCGACGGAGGCCGTCGAACCGGTGCTCGAATCGCTCCGGGAGGCCGGCGTCGAGCGCGACGCCTACACGGTCGTCACCAACGCCGAGACGGTCGTCTCACAGAAGTTCGAGGACCTGCAAGAGCGGTACGCCGAGGAGGTCGACGAGGACCGGATCGCCCGCGAGGAACTGGTCGCGCGCGCCAGGGACCTCGCGCCCGAGCCCCGGTCGTACTTCGTGCTCACCGTGGTGAGCGCGGTGGTGGCGACGGCGGGCCTGCTGCTCGACTCGCCCGCGGTCGTGGTCGGATCGATGGTCATCGCGCCGCTCGTCGGCCCGGCGATGGCCACCGGGGTCGGCACCGTCGTCGACGAGCACGACCTCTTCGTCCGCGGGGTCCGGCTTCAGGTCGTCGGCGGGGTACTCGCCGTGGCGAGCGCCGCCGTCTTCGCGTACGTCCTGCACGCGAGCGGGGCCGTGCCGATGACGCCCGGCGAGGTGTTCGCCATCGGCGAGGTGAAAGAGCGGCTGGCGCCGGACGTGCTCTCGCTGGCGGTGGCGCTGGCCGCCGGGGTCGCCGGGGCGCTCTCGCTCTCGACCGGCGTCTCGACCGCCCTGGTCGGGGTGATGATCGCCGCCGCGCTCGTTCCACCGACGGCCGTCGTGGGGATCGGTATCGCGTGGGGCGAACCGACGGCCGTCATCGGGTCGGCGGTGCTCGTCCTCGTCAACTTCCTGTCGGTCAACTTCGCTGCGCTCGCCGTCCTCTGGTACACCGGCTATCGCCCCGAGGCGTGGTTCCGCAAGGAGGAGGCCAAACAGACGGCCAGACGGCGGGCCGCGGTGCTCCTCGTCGGCATCCTCCTGCTCTCCTCGTTCCTGGTCGGCGTGACGTACACCGCGACACGGACGGCGACCTTCGAGGAGCGGACGCGGGCGGCCGTCGTCGAGGAGGTCGCCGGCCACGAGGACCTCCGCCTGCTCTCGGTCGAGGTGGTCTACGAGGAGGGACTCGACATCGCCGACATCGAACGGCTCGTCCTGCGCCGTCCCGAGCGGGTCGTCGTGCGGGTCGGGCACCCCCCCGGGACGGACCTGCCGCCGCTCGCGGCCGACCTCGAACGCCGGATCGGGACCGTCGCCGTGGAGACGCTCGGCGTCCCGCCGCCGACCGTCGAGGTCCGGTACGTGGCCGTCGAGACCGCCGGGAGGTGAGGGTCGTCGCGGCCCGGTCGTCGCCGTCCTCCGCCGCCACTCCCGCGTTCGGGCTTCGCCGCCCCCCGTTGCTACTCCTCGCTTCGGGCTTCGCCGCCCCCCGTTGCTACTCCTCGCTTCGGGCTTCGCCGCCCCTCGTCGCTACTCCCCGCGTTCGGGCTCCGCCGACTGGGTCGACGCCCGGGGAGCCTCCCGCCGGTAGACCCGCCGGCTGTACAGCGACGCGATGGCGGCCACGGCGACGAGCATCACGGCCACCAGCGCGAGGAAGCTCCGACGAAAGCCGATTCGCTCGGCCCCGACGCCGATGGCCACGGGCGCGACGGCGCCGAACAGGTGACTGACCGTGTGGAGGTACCCGAACGTGCGGCCCTCGCGGTCCGCGGGGGCGAACTCGCCGATGATCGCGTCCCGGGCCGGCATCCAGCCCCAGTTGCTCACCCCGAGCACCGCGAGGACGGCGAGGAGCGCGAGCGGCGAGAGGACGCCGGTCGCGAGGACCGCGAGCGCCAGCGCGGCGACGCCGAAGAACGCGATCAGCACCGTCCGCGGATCGTAGCGGTCGACCAGCCAGCCGGTCACGAGCGTCGTCAGCGCGGCGACGACGAAGACCGCGGTGAAGTAGAGGTCGGCGAACGACTCCGGCGGCACGTACACCCCCGCGACGGTGAAGGCGTAGCCGTACTCGTCGGTGATGAACGTGGGGAGGAAGGCCTTGAGTCCCTTCTCCGAGAACGCCCGCGCGACGAAGAAGAGGAAGAGGGCGGCCATCGGGTAGGCGTACCGCCGGCGGTCCGGGGCGTCGTCCGGATCCTCACCGTCCGCGGCGTCCGGCGTCGCCGGTTCGTCGTTGTCCCCGTCGTCCCGATGCGATGGGTCGTGGTCGCCCTCGCCCCCGCGCCCCGGCGGGTCGACGGGCGCGTCCCCGCCCTCCCGGTGGCGTCCCGGTCGCGTCTCGATCATGTCACCGGACATGAGACGGTAGAGCCAGGCGGCGTAGACGAGGCCGACGAGGCCGAAGACGAGGAAGACCCCGTCCCAGTCGATGACGAGGATGAGGAGCGCGACCGCGAGCGGCGCGGCGGCGTCGCCGAACTTGGCGGCACTGTTCCAGACGCCGAGCGCCCGCCCGCCCGCCTCCGTGGCCGCGTTGGCGATGACGAGCGGGAAGCCCACCGGATGGACGGTGCTCGCGCCGAGGCCGGACACGAAGGTCCCGGCCGCCATCAGGAGGTACTCGGCGGTGAATCGCCGACCCGCGACGACGAGAGCGGCGGCGTCGGGCGCCAGCAGTCGGGGGCCGAGGCCGACGACCAGGTAGCCGAGGCCCATCAGCGCGACGCCCGGCGGGACGACGAACCGGCGGTCGTACCGGTCGGCGAGCACGCCGGCGGGCGTCTGTCCGAACCCCGACCCGGCGAAGTAGACGCTGACGAGCGCGCCGAGTTGCCAGAGCGGATAGGGGAAGGAGCGCGCGAGCAGGGGGAGCACCGGCGGCAGGATCCGGAAGACGTGCTGGGCGAAGTGGATGGAACTGACGGCGATCGCGAGCCGTCGATCGCCCGTCGACGTCATCGCCTCTTCCGTCGGGCGGACGATTATATAGGTCTACGTATCCACGTCAGCCGACGCGTGCGAGTCGCGCCCGGAGGCCCGGCGCCCGCACCCGCCACCGCCGGTAGCGGTCCCAGACCACGAGCGCCGACGGGAGGACGAGCAGGGCGGCGAGGTAGGAGTAGAGGATGCTGAGAGCGGTGAGCAGGCCGAACTGGCCGATCAGCGGGGTGATGGCGAGGACGAGCACGCCGACGCCCGAGACGGTGGTCAGCATGCTGCCGGTGAGCGCGCCGCCGGTGCCGCGGACCGCCGCGTCGAGGGCCCGATACACGCCGCCGCGGTCGTACTCGTCGGCGAACCGGTGGACGAGGTGGGCCGAGTAGTCGATGCCGAGACCGAGGCCGATGGAGAGCGTGGTGCCCGTCAGGACGTTGAACGCGATGCCGAGGGCGCGCATGCTCGCCGCGATGGCGACGACGGTCACCACGATGGGGACGAGGTTGACGACGCCGAGCGACGGGCGGCCCTCCAGCACCGCGTAGACGAGGACGAGAAAGCAGCCGGCGGCGACGAGCGCCAGGACGAGGCTGACGAACGCCGAACGGCCGATGACGTCGGAGACGGCCTTGAACACGATGGTCCCCCCCGTCGCCGTCGCCTCGAACCGGGTCCGGTCGGCCACCGCGCGGGTGTCGGCCGTCACGGCGTCCTGGGTGGCGTCGGCCTCGACCTGATACCGGATCCGCGTCCGGGTGTAGTCCTCGGTGATGTAGGCGAGCGCGCGGTCGCGGGCCGGCGAGTCGAGCAACGCGGCGTACACCGCCGGCAGGTCGTCGTCCGGAATCCCGTTGTCGTTCCGGTCGTTGCGGTCGACGAGCGCCGCGAACTCGGGGTCGCGCTCGGCCCGCGCCCGGATGACCGTCACGATGCTCGTCTCCCGGGCGTGCCCGTCGTCGACGACGAACGACGGCGGGGGCGACTCGCCGGCCCGCCAGAGCGCCTCTAAGGCGTGGTCCTGCCGCAGGGGGCCCTCCACGTAGACGGTCGTCGTCTGTTCTTCGCCGGTCCGGAACCGCTCCTCCAGGAGGTTCGTCGTCCCGGTGACGGTGTACTCGCTCGGCTGGACCGGTTCGGGGAGGTACTGGACGTACCAGGGCGACTCCTCGGGCGGGAGGAAGTCCTCGCGGGAGAACTCGCTCTCCACGCCGGCCCCGTACCCGGCGGCCGCGGCGGTCGAGAGGAGCAGGCAGACGAGGAAGAGCCGGGGGGCGACCCGCGCCACGCGCACCCCGGCGCGGAGGACGCGCCCGAGGAGCGACCCTTCGGCGCCGAGCGGGCGGGAGCCGAAGGCGGGGACGCCGAGCCGCTCGCGGGCCCGGTCGGCGAGCACCTTCGCGGCGGGGAGGAAGATACCAAAAATGAGAAAGGTGAACACGATGCCGAC
Source organism: Haloferacaceae archaeon (assembly GCA_042219325.1). Taxonomy (GTDB): domain Archaea; phylum Halobacteriota; class Halobacteria; order Halobacteriales; family Haloferacaceae; genus CAZMLQ01. The sequence continues at coordinate 37,168 of JBDGQA010000088.1, forward strand.
GGCGGCGACGAGGCCGAACTCGCGGATGCCGCCAAGCTGGCTGCTCAGGTTCGCGGCGAAGCCGAGGACGGTCGTCCCGGTGACGATGAAGAAGGCGACGAGCAACTGGTCCGTGGTGGTCCGCATCGACGCCGCGATGCCGGTTCCCCGGACCCGCTCCTCGCGGTACCGGTTGATGGCGTGGATGCCGAAGTCGATACCGACCGCCAGCAGGAGCGGGGGCACCGCGATGAGGAGCTGGGTGAACGCGATGCCCGCGAGCCCCATGAACCCGAACGTCCAGACGACGGTCATCCCGAGCGCGACGAGGCCGAGTAGCAGGTCGACGGGGTCGCGGTACGCGGCGATCAGGAAGAGGAGGATGAGCAGGACCGCCGCGGGCACGACCAGCCGCAGCGAGTCCGAGATCACCCGGGAGAACTCCCGCGAGGTGATGCCGCTCCCGAAGACGGTGATGTCCCCGTCGACCGAGGAGACGACGTATCGGGCCCGGAGCTGGATCGACGTCAGGGGGCTCGATCCGCCCGCGCCCGCCCCGCCGTCGGTCGTGGCCGCCAGCGAGTGGGTGACCGTACCGACGGTCGCCGTCGCGGCCGCGGATCGGGCGTTGTAGTCGGTGCTGAGGAGCGCCCGCAGGTCGGGCCGGCGGGCGACGACACGGCGGACCGCCCGATCGATCTCGCCGGGCGACGCCGCCTCGACCGCGTCGATTTCGGCCTCGATGGTGGCCGCCGCCGGGTCGAGTTCCCGGGCGACCGCGCGGGCGACGCTCGTGGTCCCGGTCACCCGCAGGTCCTCGTGCTCGCCGAGCCGGTCCTGGGCACGCAGCATGCGGAGCAGCGCGGGTTTTGCGAGGACGTTCCCGCCCCGCTGGATCAACTGCGTCGTTCCCGCCTCGCGGCCGAACGTGGCCCGCTCGAAGTTGGCGTTCACCTCTTCGAAGGCCTCCTGGGCCGGGACGTCCTCGGTGAACTGGTCGGTGCCGGTCTCGGTCCCGCCGCGGCCGAGGCCGACGGCGAAGGCGGCGGTCAGGAGGAGGAAGGCGACGACGACCGCCTTCGGTCGTCCCGCGATCCACTCGTCGGCGGCCTCGACGTACCGCCGATGATCGACGGACGGAACGCGGATCATCGCCGCGCTTCGATCACTCCTCGGTCCCCGTTTCCGTGCTCCGGCCGGTTCCGGCCTCGCTTCCGCCGCCCGCGCCGCCGTTCCCGCCCCTGCGCCGACGCCAGACGACTGCCCCGCCGCCGAGGGCGAGGACGACGACGCCGACGAGGTCGAACGGGAGCCGGGGCCCGCCGTCGGACCGTCGCACCCGGACGGGGACCTTGTACGTCCGCGAGACGGCCGTGTCGCCGTCGGGGAGTTCGTACTGGAAGTCCAGCGAGACGGGGTAGGTCTTGTTCAGCGCGTCGTCCGCGGCGCTCAGGCCGACGACGATGGTGCGTGACTCGCCCGGCGCGAGGGCGGGCACGAGCGCCTCGTCGTCGCCGCTGTCGAGCGGGTCGCGGGCGAACGCCTTCGCCTCGACGTTTTGCAACGGCTCGTCGCCGTTGTTGGTCACCCGGATCCGGAGCGCCGTCGTCGCGCCGGCGGCGACCGTGCGGGTGACCGGTTCGACGACGAACCGGTCGCGCTCCGGTTCGACGGGCACCCGTTCGGCGATGACGTCGCTCGACCGGGTGTCGCCGCGTCCGTTCCGGTAGCGCACCGTCACGTTGAACTGGCGGGCGCCGGGGGCGGCGCCCTCCGTCACCGTCACGTCGAACCCGAAGTCGGCCGACTCGCCCGGCGCGAGGGTCGGCAGGGCGTACTCGCCGGACTCGACGGCGACGTTCCGGTCCGCCGCGCCGAGAACGACGACTGGCACGCGCGCGACGCTCGGCCCCCGGTTGACCACCGTGCCCGCGATCCGACCCTCCTCGCCGACCCGGAGCGACGTCTCCACGTTCCGGAGGCCGAACGCCTGTTCCCGGGCCGGGCTGAGCCCGACCGCGAGCGGCTCCGAGGTCCGCCCGATGCCGTCGGTGTCGTCGTACTGCACCTCCGCCTCCAGGGTGTAGTCGCGGAGCGTCGCGTCGTCGCGGAGCGCCACCGTGTAGTCGACCGTCCGGCGCTCGCCCGCCGGCCACCGGCCGACGTGGCCCGTCGAGGACCGCGAGCCGCTCCCGAAGGTCAGTTCGTCGCTGGGCGAGGAGAGCGCCACGCGGGCGTTTCGCGCCGGCTCCGTGCCGACGTTGGCGAGCGTCACCGACAGGTTCGCCTCGTCGCCGATCTGCGCGCCGGCGCTCGTGTCGACCACCGCGAACCGCGCCCCGTCGGTGATTCTGATCGTGACGTACCGGCGTTCACTCCGCCGGAAGTCGTCGTACTCGGGCTGTCCGGCCGGGCCGTAGTCGACGTGGCCGGTGTAGGCGTACGACACCTCGACCGGGACCCGGTAGCGTCCCGGCGGGACGTTCTCGGGAATCGTCACCTCCACGGGACCGGCCGGCGTGGTGCCCCGGGGCACCTCGCCGACGACCAGCGGGCCCTCGGCGACGTCGATAGGTACGTTTCCGTCCTTGATCCGGAGCGTGAGGCCGCGGGCGGTCGTCACCCGCTCCTCGTACTGGGCCGGGCCACCGCGCCGGAGATAGCCCGTGTTCGAGACGGCGAACCGCAACTGGGCCTCGGTCCCCGGGGCGAACTCCGCCCCGGGGGCGAGTATCTCGACGTCCGGATGACCGCTGACGTCGCCGGAGGACTGTGCGCCTGCCGTGACCGCGCCGCCACCGACGGCCCCGAGGACCGCGATGACGACGAGGAGGAGGGAGCGGGTTCTCGACATGCGGGGGACCGACAACCGTATGCCCGACCAAGCGGCGGGAGCGCGATAAGCTTACCGTCTGTTCAGCCGACCGGGAACGCGGCCGTGCGGGCCGCGCCGGACGCTTGACCGCAGGCGGTCACGTCGGGAGGAAAGCGGATGGCCGACTGCGCGAGGCTGGAGGGACGGCCGCGGAGCGGGCGAGAGGCGGCTGGGCGGATAGCGGACGAGGAAACCGATGGACGCCGGTGCTTGGCTTGGGTGTGATGGCAGGGAGAAAGGTGGAGAGCGCCCGCCGTACGGACTCAGTAGACGGCGTCGACCACGTCGTCGTCGAGTTCGTCGAAGCCGGCCAGATGCTCCCGGCGGTCCTCGCGAATCTCCTCGAACTCGGCCGGGTCGTCCACCCGGTCGGCGACCCGGATGTCGCCGAGGTCGACCCCGGGGGCGTCGGCCGCGACGGTCAGGCCGACGGTCGAGTCGTCGTCCCACTCGACCGTTCCGCGTGCGACCGCGGTGAGCAGGTTCACCGTCTCCTCGACGGAGACGCTCCGCGGGTCGGCGGTTCCGACGTCGCCAGTGTTCAGGAGGTAACAGGAGATGTCGAGCTCCTCGACCAGGGCGCGAAAGCGGTTGCCCTCCTTGCCCGGTGGGCCGACGATGAAGGGGTTGGTGCCGACGACGCGAACGACCTCGCCCGCGGCGGAGGGGTCGACCGCGCTGGTCTGGACCGACTCGCCGAGCATGAACGCCGCGGCCGCCTGCGTCGGCGAGAGGCGGGCCAGCGGCGGGACGAGCGGGTGCCGGGTGATGAAGAACAGCTGGTCGACGTCGTCGAGGTCGATGCCGTCGGCCGCCCCCTCGACGCGTTCGCGGGGGACGACCGCCCGGGCGTTGCCGCTCAGGGAGTCGTCGTCGAAGTCGACGGTGCCGTCCCCCTCGACCGCGACGTTCTCCAGGACCGCGTCCTCGGCGGTGGCCGCGCGGTAGAGTTCGGGCTGCTCCTCGGGGTCGAGCCCGAGGGTCTTGATGTAGAGGCCGCCGCCCTCACTGCCCGCGACCGTCCCGTTGGGCAGGAGCGCACAGACGTCGTCCTGGACCGCCTCGGCGTACTCGGGGTCGTCGAGCCACAGGCCGTGGCTCGTCAGCGTCGACTTGCCGGTGCCGCTCAGGCCGAGGAACAGCTGGCCGACGTCGCGCTCGCCCTCGTCGTCCTCGAGGTGGATGCGCTTGCTCCCGGCGTGGAGGCCGAGCCCGTTCTGCTCCTTGGCGCGGCGCATGAACAGCCGGAGGAACGACTTCTTCGCCTCGCCGGTGTAGTCGCTGCCGAGCACCACGGTCACACCGTCGTCGATCAGCGCGCGGATGGCCGGCTCGTCGCGGTCCGGGAGCTGGACGGTCACGAAGTCCGGGTCGGCGTCGTCCTCGGCGGGGTCGAGCAGCTTCGCCCACGCCAGGGCGATTCGGGCGTGGGGTTTCGGCACGAACAGGCGGCAGACGTAGCTCGACTCCGGGTACCGACCCACGCGGCGGTCGACACAGACGAACTCGCGCTCGCCCTCGCGGACCGCGTCCAGGCCCGTCTCGACGATCGCGTAATCCCGGTCGTCGAACTCGCTGTCGACGTCGTTGCGCGTGCTGTCCGAGCACCGGGAGTGGTAGTCCGTGTCGTACGCCGGCGATCCGTACTCCGTCGTCGTCTCCTGGTCCGACGAGAAGACACGGAGGTCCTCGAACGACGGATTGTGGAGTACGTGATCGGTCGTCCGCGGGTCCGGGAAGTCGGTTACGGCGACGCCCATCTCCCCTTCCATTGCCATTGTGGCTGAACCATGTAGTACAGGGACCATAAGTGCGAGGATATCGCGCAAGTGAACGTTCGGGACGAACCCGTTCGGGCCCGTGCCGATGGACGTCCGCGCCGTACACCGGTGTGTGACGGACGCCGACCCGGACCTCGCCGCGACGGAGTTCGCGTCGCTCGCCGACCTCGACGCCCGGCCCCACGCCGACGCCTTCGGGCCGGGCGGCCCCCGGACGGTCCGCCTGGCGCTCGACGCCGACGAGGCCGTCCCCGAGCACACCCATCCCGACCGAACCGTGGTCGTCGCGGTCCTCGAGGGGGAACTGACCCTCTCGATCGACGGCGAGGAGCACGATCTAGCGGCCGGCGACCTGGCCCGGTTCGACGGCCGCCGGTCGGTCGCGCCGCGCGCCCGGACCGACGCGACCGCGCTGGTCGTCCTCAGTCCGGCCGCCGGGCGGGAGGCGGGCGACTAGCCGGTCGGTCCGGCATCGGGAAGGGGGGAACGGAGACGCTCAGTACCGCGACGGGAGGTACGCCATCCCGACGAGCAGGATCGCCACGCCGCCGCTGATGGCGGTCACGCCCCAGAGCCCGTTCCGGTGCTTGCTGAACTCGTCGATCTCGGCGACGTCCTTCCGATAGGCCGAGTAGTCCGTCTCGAGGACGACCGTGGAGTCGTCGGGGAAGTAGACGAAGTACTGCTGGCCGGCGAGCGTGACGTTGGCCTCGTTCGTCAGTTCGACGGTGTTCGTCCGCGGCGCCGTCCAGGACAGCAACACGCTCGTGTTCGTGACCCGTTCGACGGTCGTTGCGTTCCCCCGGTACTGGAACTGGTCGCCCTCCCGGTACTGGATGCTCTCCGGCTTGGGGAAGTACTCGCTGGCCGGCACCAGTCGGGTGGCGTTGTTCTCGGTGATGACCACGTACTCCGTCCCGTTGCGGGTAACGAGTTCGTTGTCGGCGTTGGGGTCGTTCTGCAGGATCCGGGTCCGGTTCTGGGTCCGTTCGAGTTCGAACGACGAGGGGTCCGTGCCGGTGGCGGGCCGGACGACGTACTCGGTACCGTCGACGGTCACCGTCGACCCGTCCTCCCAGGTGAGGGAGTGGTGCGCCGACTCGTTCGTCCACTGTAGCTCGCCGGAGTAGGTGACCCCCCCGCCGTGACCGCCGCCACCGCCGCTCTTCTCCGCGCTGATCGAGGAGACGGTGTAGGTGCGACCGTCCACCTGGAAGGTGTCCCCCTGCGCGAGTTCGTGCTCGGGGTCCTCGAAGTGGACGTGCGGGCGCTCGGCGGTCGCGATCAGGGTGTACGACGCCGTCCCGATCAGGACGAAGACGACGGCGTATATCGCCGCAGCGCGTCGTTGCATGCGCGGGCCTTTGCACACCCGGCTCATAACCGTTACCGTCTGCGGTCGAGGGCCGCGACGGACCGCTGGCCGCGGGCCGTGGACCGACGCCCAGTTACCGGACGGCGCGAGGGTCGACGCGGCGGCGGTCGACGACGGTCCGGCGCGGACGCACCCGGGTCCGGCGTCAGTCCCAGGCGCTCCAGGCGATGGCGACGAGCGCCGCCCCTTCGAGCAGTCGGAGCCCCATCATCGCCCCCTGTGCGAGCGGTGCGGAGGTGGCGATCCACTCGCTGAGGAGCGGGTGGGCGGCGAAGACGTACAGCGCGACCGCGTTCTCCAGCAGGAGAAGCAGGGCGAACGCCGAGAGGCCGAGCGTCTGCCGGGAGGGAAAGGTCCGGTAGTTGCGGAGCCAGAGGGCGCTCAGCCCGGCGAGAAGGAGCACGTTCAGCCCGGCGACGACCCGGGTCACGTCCAGCCAGATGGCCATCCCACCCGGACCCACGCGAGCGATGCCAAATACCCTTTTCCTAATTCTCGCCGGATTCGTCCAGGAGCCCGACGATTTCCTCGACCGTCTCCCAGTGGGCCCGGGCCCGGTCGGTCGGGAGATAGACCGCGCCGTACCCCTCGCCGCCCTGCTCGACGATGCCGTTCTCGACGAGGACGTCGAGGTGGTGGCGGACGGTGGTGTAATCGAGGTCCAGCTCCTCGGCCAGCTGGTTCGCGTTCCGCGGCCGGTCCGCGACCGCCCGGAGGATACGGACGCGGTTCTCGCCCCCCCGGGTTCCGGTCAGGACGTACCACAGAACGCCCTCCATGCTCCACCGCGTACATCTCCTGACGGGAGCATAAGCCGTCCGGCCCCCGGCCCCGTCGCTCGTCGCCGCCGAGCGGCTATCCGTCGTCGCCGTTCGGCCGTTCGTCGCCGCCCGTCAGTCCGAGGTCGGCGGCCGCGAGGTCGGCCACGCGCTCGCGGATCGCGGGATCGACCTCCGCGACCGCCCGGCCCTCGTGGAGCCGGTCGTTGTGTCGCGCGAGCGTCTCGCCGACCTCGGCGACCGGGACGTCCGTCGTCGTCTCGCACTCGGGACAGACGATCGGGACGCGGGGCGCCTCATCGTCGGACATGGTACTCGTCGATCACTCCGCCGGGGGAAAACGGGCTCGGTTCGTCCGGCAGGGCATCCCGTCGGTGTCGAACGGGACACGGAAATCGCCCCCCGGCCAGGAGGGCGAGAACGGCAGCGCGAGCCCCGAGGACGGGTGACGGGGTCCACGGGAGCGGTGCGATCCGGCGTGGCGTCGCGTGACTGCTCCGGTCGAGGGACTCTCACATCACCTCCCGCATGTGTGGTAAGGACTCACATGGTAAGAGCGTTGTGGCCGTGCGGTCGACGGCGGTCCCCGGCAGCGCGGGCACGACCGTCGCAACGGGCCGGTTCGGCACGCCCCGGCGATTAAGGGGCGGACGTCCGTTGTCCCGCGCGGCGATGTTTCCCCGCACCCTGTCCGCCGCGCTGAGCGTCTGCCTGCTTCTCGGCCTCGCCGCGAGCGATCCCCGCGACGCCGACCGCGACTGCGACCGCCACGCCAACCGAGGGTGCCGGCCCCGGGTTCGGCATCGGGGCCGGGGTCCTGGCGGTTGCGAGCGTGATGGTCGCGCTCCGCCGTCGGTCGGGGTGCTCGTCGGTCGCGCTCCGAGCGCGTGTTTCGGCCGACGTGCACCATCGTAAGCGTTTACCCCCCTCCACGGGGTGTACGGGTATGTCGAAGGTCAGCGTCATCGGCGCGGCGGGCACCGTCGGCGGGGCAGTGGGGTACGCCATCGCCGTCGAGGACATCGCGGACGAGGTCGTCCTCGTGGACATCCCGGAGAAGGTGGACAAGACGGTCGGGGAGGCCGCGGACACGAGCCACGGCATCGCCTACGACTCGAACACGACGGTCCGGCAGGGGAGCTACGAGGCGACCGCCGGGTCGGACGTCGTCGTCATCACGGCGGGCATCCCGCGCTCGCCGGGACAGACTCGGATCGACCTCGCGGACGACAACGCGCCGATCATGGAGGACATCGCCACCTCGCTCCACGAGTACTCCGATGACTTCGTCTCCGTCACCACGTCGAACCCGGTCGACCTGCTCAACCGCCACCTGTACGAGACGGGCGACCGGGCCCGCGAGCGGGTGATCGGCTTCGGCGGGCGTCTGGACTCCGCGCGCTTCCGCCACGTCCTCGCCGAGCGGTTCGACGCCCCCGTACGGAACGTCGAGGCCACGATTCTGGGCGAACACGGCGACGCGCAGGTACCGGCCTTCTCGCAGGTCCGCGTCGATGGCCGCGACCCCTCCTTCGACGCCGACGAGCGCGAGGAGATCCTCGAGGCGCTCCAGGTGAGCGCGATGGACGTCATCGAGCGCAAGGGCAACACCCAGTGGGGGCCGGGCCGGGGCGTCGCCCACACCGTCGAGGCGATCCTCCGCGACACGAACGAGGTCATCCCCTGCTCCGTGACGCTCGACGGCGAGTACGGCTACGGGGACACCGCCTTCGGCGTCCCCTGTCGGGTCGGGCGCGACGGCGTCGAGGTGGTCGAGTGGGACCTCGACGAGTACGAGCGCGACCTGATGGACGACGCCGCCGAGAAACTGCGCGAGCAGTACGACGCCATCGGATAGCCGCCGGCGCGGCCGGTCGGACGGCCGAAATCGCCGACCGGACGGCCGAACGACCGGACGGCGCTCACAGCCGGCGTTCGATCGCCTCGGCGGTCGCCGCCCCGACGCCGTCCACGTCCGTGAGCGCCTCGCGGCTCGCCGCGCGGACGTTCTCGACGCTCCCGAAGCGCCCGAGCAGGCGCGTGCGGAGTTCCGGCCCCACGCCGGGCACCTCGTCCAGCGCCGTCGCCACCTCGTCGCGCACGGTCCGGTGGTACTGCACCGCGAAGCGGTGGGCCTCGTCGCGGACCCCCTGGAGGAGGTGCAGGTGGGGAGCGTCGTCGGGCCAGTCGGCGACGCCGTCCGGCGTCACCACCCGCTCCTCGGCCTTGGCGAGGGCGACGACGGGGATTTCCCAGCCGGTCTCCGCGAGCGCGTCCCGCGCGGCCGATAGCTGTCCCCGTCCGCCGTCGATCAGCAGGAGGTCCGGGTCGTCGCGTTCGTCGCGCCCCTCGACCGCCCGTTCGGCCCGCCAGCGAACCAGCGCCCGCATGCTGGCGTAGTCGTCGTTGACCGCGTCGAGGCGCCGCCGGCGGTAGCCCGACGTGTCGGCGCTCCCGTCGACGAACCGGACGTTCGAGCCGACGGTCGCGTCGCCGCCCGTGTGGCTCACGTCGAACCCCTCGATCACCTCGACCGGCCCGTCGAGGCCGAGCGCCGACGCCAGCGCCCGACCCGCGTCCCGGTCCCCGGACCCCTGGCGGGCGTTCTTGAGCGCGAGGTCGACCAGTTTGGCCTCCCGCCCGGCGCCGGGCACGCGGACCGCCACCCCCCGCGCGTCCAGCCAGTCGCACACCTCGTCGTCGGCGAGGCGTTCGGGCACGAGGAGCGTGTCGGGCAGGTCGCGCTCGGCGTAGAACTGGGGAACGAAGGCGGCGAGCACGTCCGCGACCGTCCGGCCGTCCGCGCCGTCGCGTCCCCTCTCGCCGTCCGCCCCGCCCCCGTCACCGCCCTCGGGGGCCGCCAGCCGGTGGCGCGACCGGTCGACGAGTTTGCCACGCTCGCTGTGGAGTCGGGCGACGGTCGCCGCGTCGCCCTCGACCGCCGCACCGAGCACGTCGACCGTCCGCTCGCCGTCCCCGCCGGCGACGGCCTCGCCCCCGTCGCCGTGGAAGGACTCGACGGCCGACAGCCGGTCACGGAGGTTGGCGGCGCGTTCGAACCGCTCGCCCTCGGCCGCCGCCGCCATCTCGCGGCGCAACGGGTCGGCCAGGACGCCCGTCTCCCCCTCGAAGAACCGCTCCGCCGCTCGGACGTCCTCCGCGTACGCCTCGGGCGATATCTCCCCCGTACAGGGGGCCGAGCAGAGCCCCATCTCGTGGTCGAGACACGGCCGGTCGCGGCCGCGGTACTTGTGGTCCGAACAGCCCCGCAGGCCGTACACCTCCCGGACCGCCTTCACGACCGTCTCGACCTCCCCCTTGTCCGTGAACGGTCCGAACGCCGTCGCGCCGGGGTCGGGGTCCCGCGTGATCTCGAGCCGTGGCGCGTCCCCCCCGGTTAGCTGCACCAGCGGGTAGGACTTGTCGTCCTTCAGGCGGACGTTGTAGCGCGGCTGGTGGCGCTTGATCAGGTTGGCCTCCAGCAGCAGGGCCTGGGTCTCGGTGTCCGTGACCGCGACCTCGATCCGGTCGGCCCGCTCGACCATCCGGCGGATCCGCTCGCTCCGCGACCCGCCGGCGTCGCGGACGTCCTCGATTGCGGCGGGGTCCGCGTCGGCGGTTGCGCTCCCCGTCCCGGCCGTCCCGTTCCCCGCCCCGGCGTACGACCGCACCCGGTTCCGGAGGTCGACCGCCTTCCCGACGTAGAGCACGGTCTCGTCGTCGAGAAACTGGTAGACTCCGGGGGCGCGTGGCAGGTCCGCCGCGCGCTCCCGAACGCCGGCGGCGTCCATGCGCCCGCTTCCGCCCTCGACGGGTTTGAGCGTGACGGGTTCGGGTGTCACCTGTTATCATGGCCGATGATTTCGCCGTGGATTAAACATCCGAACCGGAGCGGGAGTGGATATGCGCGACGGCCCGTTACAGCGCGTTCGCGCCCTCTTCGGGGCGAAACGGCGGAGACCAGAGCGGCGACCGACGGGGGCGTGCAGGTCGGTCCCAGCGACGTTCATGCTCGACACCGACGGGGGACGCCCTGGCCTGGCACCAGCAGGTCGAGGGGCTGACCGGGACCTCCCAGACGGAGGCCGGCAGGTCGACCAGGTCAGCCAGGCGTTCTCCCCCGACGGGCGGCGGACGATGACGCTTGCGGACAAGGTGATCGAGGCGCCCGAGCGGGCCCACCCGGAGTTCGACGTGGCACTCCACGGCCCCGACGTCCCGCTCTACCGCGACGAGAGCACGATGGTCGACAGCGACGGCCGGGAGCGGCACATCCGCTTTTTCGCCGCGCCGCTGTACGAGGGCGACGAGTTCGTCGCGGTGCTGGAGAGCGTCAAGGACCACGCCGAGCAGACCCGTCGTCGGGGGGAGGTCGAGGCGCTGGTCGACGAACTGGAGACGACCATCGACGCGCTGGCGGCGGGCGACCTCGACGCCCGCGCGCAGTTCGAGGGCGAGGCGGTCGACGAGGGCCTGCTCGGCGTGGTCGACGACCTGAACGACCTGGCCGGCCGGTTCGAGCGGCTGATCACCCAGGTCGACGACCGGGCCGACGACACCGACCGGGCCGCGGACCACATCGTCGACGCCACCGGCGACCAGACCGAGGCCATCGGTTCGCTGGTCGCCGTCGTCGACGAACTCACCGCGGGCGTAACGCCGCCGCCCGCGGGTCGTCTCCGCTCCCGTTTCCCCGCTGCCGGACGGACCGCGTCGCCCGCCGTCCCGCCGCCGTCCGACGACCGCAAGGTACGTGTCCCCGGGTGCGGACGGGGCGCTCATGGCGGACGTGCGCTGCTGGCTCGTCGAGCGGACGTACAGCGACAAGGGACTCGTCTCGCTGGTCTACGCCGCCCCCGACGGCGAACGGGTCCTCCGGCGCGAGCGCGCCCCGGCGGTGCTCCGCGAGGCGGGCGGCGTGACCGCCGCGGTGACGGTCGACGCCGAGACGCTCGAACCCGTCCGTGATCCCGAGGCGCGCGAGCGGTACGCGGCAGAGGTCGACCGGATGGCCGACCGCCACGACCCGGACGACCGGGTCTGACGGCTCCGCTCCGAGCCTAAAGCCCTTTATCCGATCCGGCGCAACCGCCGGTATGGCTGCCATCGAACTCGACGGCGTGACCAAGCGGTTCGGCGACGTCACCGCCGTCGACGACCTCGACCTGACGGT
>JBDGQA010000050.1:0-46691 GCA_042219325.1 Haloferacaceae archaeon
ATCGCCCGCGTCGAGCGCGGGTACGTCATCATCGTCCCCGGCGCGGAGGTCGGCGAGCGCGTCAAGATCGAGATCACCGAGGTGGAGTCGAACTTCGCCTACGGCGAGATCGTCGAGGAGGACGTGTAAACTACCCCACCCTACTCTCTCGGCGCATACGCGCCTCGGTCCCCGGTTCCGACGGCGCCGTGATCCGCAGGTTCAGTCCCGGGACGCCGCCGGTCGGGGGGCCGAGGCGCTCGCGAACCGGGCGAGGTCCACGTCGCCGACGTCGACGTCCGCGACCGACTCGTGGGGCCGCCCGACCACGATGTCGCCCGCGCGACTCGAGCCGATCCCGGGGACCGCGGTCAACTCGTCCATCGACGCCTCGTTGAGGTCGAGCGGGTAGGGAACGCCGGTCACCGAGCGGTAGCCGTAGTCGACGACGGCCACGTCCAGCGTCTCTCCGAGCGGACGCTCGCCCGGCAGGCCGACCAGCAGCGGATACGTCCCCAGTTGCCGGCCGAACGTCCGCCCGTCCTGGTGGTACTCCAGGTTGACGTCCGGGAGGACCGTCCCGGGCGGCGCGACCCGGCGGAGCATCGGGCGGTCGACCGTCTCGCGCACCTCGCGCTTGTACTGCTTGAACCGCTTTTTGTGCTCGCGGGCCAGGTCCGCCCCCGTCTCGTCCATGTCGGTCCCCTCGAACGCCATCACCTGCCGGATGTTCACCCGGCGGAGCATCAGTCCCTCGTCCATCACCCGGTCGAGGAATCGCCGGTTGTGCTCGAAGGTCTCCTCGCGTTCCCCCGCCAGGCCGTGGAGGAGATTGATCCCCGGGAGGAGCTTCGGGAGCCGCGCCGGCCCGTCCCCGGCGTGTGCGGCCTCCTCGGTCGTCGGCGCATCGGCGGAGTCCTCGCCGGGCCGCCACCCGGCTTCCTCGTTGACCACCCGCACCGCCTCCAGGCACTCCTCGGCGGACACGAGCAGGTTGTTCTCCTCCTGGACGACCGGGTCGGCGGATTCGAGGCCAAACGCCGCCGTGTCGCCGGGCGTGTTGTGCTCCGCGATGATCCGGATCCCCTCCCGGGACCGCTCGGGATAGTCCACGATTGTGACGGGGTTCATGTTGTCGAGGTGGAGGGTCTCGATTCCCGGAGCCGCCTCGCGGATGCCGCCGTAGAGCCGTCGGAGGGCGTCCGGGTTCGGCGCCTCGCCGTCCCCGCCGAACGCGAGGATGTCCGCCTGCCGGCCCAGCCGGAAGTGCCGGACGCCGTGCTCGTACAGCGCCTCGACCTCCCGGACGACCGACTCGGCGGTCCGGAAGCCCGGGTCGCCGTACATCGGCTCCGTACAGAACGAACAGCGGTAGGCACAGCCCCGCGAGGTCTCCAGTTCCGCGATGAGGTAGTCCGGGTGGTTGGGGTGGTCCGCGACGACGGCGGCGCCCGCCGGCGCCCACCGCGCGACCTCGTCGTAGGTCCGGTACCGGTCGTTGAACCCCTCCAGGCCGCCCGCGACGAGGTCGTGGATCGCCGCCTCCACGTCGGCCATCGCCACGAAGTCGTAGTCGAGGTCGTCGCGCTCCATCTCCTGGGCGCCGGCGTTCTCCTCCCCGACGCCGAACCGCACGGGGCCGCCGAGCACGCTCGTCCCCTCGGCGGTCCAGGCGAGTTCGCGCACCTCGTCGGGTTCGGCCGGCGTCCCGCCGACGTACTTGCCGGGGACGGTCATACCGCCGACGTAGATCATCAGGTCGGCGTCGGCGACGTCGCCCCACCGCCGGCGCTCCTCGCGGAGCGCGTCGATGGTGTGGTAGGTGATCGACTCGGGCGGGACGCCCGCGTCGACGAGCGCCCCCGCGGTGAACCGGGGATAGGTGGACACGTAGGGCGGCACCCCGAAGTGCGCCGGCTCGTCGACGTAGCCGTCGACGAGCGTCACCGAGAGGTCGGCGGGGTCTTTCGCCCGACCGGCCGTCCCGCTCGTCGGATCAGTCATGCCCGTGGATTGCGGGTCGAGGGGTATAACCTCCGCGATGCGGGGGGCGGCGGTCGGCCGCTCCCCGGACTCTCCGCGCCCCGCGCCACTTATGCCGGTGGCGCGTTTATCCCGGTCCATGCCCGCGACGCTCGAAGTCGAGTGCACGAGCCCGGACTGCGAGCTCGACATGTTCGAGCTCCACTACACCTACGACATGCCCGACGACGTCGGCGTCTCCGATTTCGTCTGTCCGTACTGTCGGGGGACGGACTGCCTCGTGGAGATCGAGCTATGAACCGGCTCCGTGAATTCGGCGAATCGGCCGCCAACGCCGTCCTCGACCGGATCGGCCGCGGGATGAGCCGGGTGCAGGAGCGCACGCCCCTCCCCGCCGACCTGCTGGAGAGCGACGACGCCTACCTCGCCGTCTTCGACGCGCCCGGGGTCACCCGGAGCGACGTCCAGGTCCGGTTCGTCGAGGGGGAAATCCAGGTCCGCATCGACCGCTTCCGGGACTTCCACGAGGGGTTCGAGATGCGGTACCCCGGTCGCGGCCTCTCGCTCGACGGAAGCGTCGCCCTTCCCGAGGGCGCCGTGGTCGACCCCGACGGGGCGGCGGCGACGCTCTCGGAGAACGGCGTTCTGGAGGTCCGGCTCCCCAAGACCGCCCCCGGCCGGGACGTCCCCGTCGACGAGGCCGAATCGGTCGAGGTACACGCCGGCGGGGGCGACGAGGCCGATGACGAGGGCGAGGGGACGGACGACACCGGCGACGAGGAGGCGGTGGACGAGGGCGCCGACGGGACCGAGGAGGCCGACGCGAGCGACGACGAGCGAGACTCCTGACACGGCCGGCCAGTGCAGATCCGAACGTTCGAGTGACGGACCGTCGAGCGACCGCCGTCCCCGGCGACTACCGGCGGAGCGACGCCATCCCGCCGGCCGGGTAGCCGACGACGAGGTCGACGCCGGTCTCGCGGAGCCGTCCGATCCGCTCGCCGATCCCGCGCGGCGTCCCGACGAGCGCGTAGTCCGCCGCCGCGTCGAGCAGGACCGACCGGGCGGGATCGGTCGCGTCGGCGTCCGTCCGCGCGCCGTCGGGGAGGCGCCGCGCGACCGGCTCCCGGCGGGCCACGTACGCCCCGACCGCGTCGAGGACGGCGTCGTCGCGGTCGGTCGGGACCACGGGGGCGTACAGCGCGACCGTTCCCTCGAATCCGGCGGCGCGGAGCGCCCGGACGTCCCGCGCCGTGGTCCGGGAGAGCAGTTCGAACTGCGGCCCGCCGGCCGCCAGCGCGAGGCGTTCGATCCCCTCGGTGCCGACCCAGGCGTCCGGCCACGCCTCGCGGGCCGCGCCGAGCCGTGGCGCGACGGCGCGCCGCCGTTCGCGCTCCGAGAGGTACGCCGGGCTCCCGGCGACCAGCACGCGCCCCGCCCCGTCCGGGAGCGCTCGGGCCCGGCCGTCGTCGCCGAGGGGGTCGAAGCCGTCGGCCCGGACCGGCACCGTCACCCGGAGGTCGCGCTCCGCCGCCAGGTCCCGGAGCGTTCCGTCGTCCGGCAGGTGGTCGCGGCCCTCGTAGTCGACGACGAGCAGTCCCGGCGACAGGTCGGCGGCGCGGCGGAGGTCACACTCGGTCGGCTTGAGCGCGAAACCGTCCAGTTCGGCCGCCGCGAGCGCGCCGTCGTCCGTCGTACTCATTCGAGCGTACAGTGTGTTCGGAGGCCCAAAACGCTGTCTTTCGCGACCGGAACGGGCGACCCCTCCGCTACCGGGGCAGGTCCGCGTCGGGGTCGACCACGCGGTCGACCTCCGGCGGCGGCCGCCAGTCGGTCGCGAGTTTGAGCAACTGGACGAGCATCCGGGCCGTCGCCCCCCAGACCGTGTACCCCCCGACGTGGAAGAAGTGGAGCCGGATGTCGCCGTAGTGGGGGTGGTCGCGGCGTTCTGACTCGTAGTTTTCGAGGTCGACCAGCGCCGCGACCGGGAGGACGGCGATCTCCGCGACCTCGCGCAGGTCGGGGTCGTACGCCCGGTCCGGCACCCGCCCCACGAACGGCCGGACGGCGTACTCGCTGACGGTCCGCACGTCGTCGAGCCGCCCGACGATCTCCGCCTCGGACGGCCGGAGTCCGATCTCCTCGTCGGCCTCGCGCAGCGCCGTCGCGGTCAGGTCCGCGTCGCTCGGCTCCCGACCGCCGCCGGGGAAGCTCATCTGTCCGGGATGCTCGCCGAGGTGGTCCGCGCGCTTGGTGAAGAGGAGGTGGTCGGCGCCGTCCCGGTCCACGACCGGCGCGAGCACTGCCGCCCGCTGCTCCGCGTCCGCCACGTCGACCGGCTCGTGGGCGCCCACCGCGGCGAGGTCGAGTCGCATTCCTCGTTTCCCCCCGACGGGACGCACGGTACTGTACGTGTCGGTCGTGCGGCCCGGCTCCCCTTTCCTTCCGGCCGCCCCTCGCCTCAGTCGCCGCCCGTCCCGTCGTCCGGGCCGTCGTCGGGCCCGTCGGCCGCCGCAGCGTCCCCGCCGTCGCTCCCCGCCGCCAGCGCCGCGTCCAGCCGCTCGCGTATCGACGCCACGTCGGCGTCGGGCGCCCAGCTCTCGAGGTCGTAGGTGGCGTCGAGCAGCCGTTCGATCCGCTCGCTGTCGTCGTCTGCGACCGCCGCCGCGGCCGTCTCCCGGAGCCGGTGCTCCGCGGGGTCGACCAGGGCTTCCCGCGGGACGGACCGCTCGGGGGCGTCGAGGATGTGCGGCAGATCGTCGGCCCCGGACGGCAGGCGCGGGAAGGCCGTCGGACCGGGGGCGAGCACCTCCTCCCCGTCGCGTTCGACGGCGACCAGGTGGAGGTCCGCGAGCGCGCCGTCGACGGCGTCCGCGACCGCTGCCGCGTCCGCCGTCTCGCCGCGCTTGAACGCCAGCTCCTCGACCGCCCGGACCAGTTCATCGCGGGTCAGCGCGCCGAACTGCGAGGCGATGCCGGCGAGTTCGTCACCGTCGAGCATCTACCGCACCTCCGCCAGGTCCGCCGTCGCGGCCTCGTGGACCGCCGCGCCGTCGATCTGCGCGTCGACCCACGCCGGTAGCCGGAGGTCGGGTCCGGGCGGAGCGACCGCCGCCGCGTAGGACTCGACCTGGTCCAGTTCCGATCCCCGGTCGTACGTGAGGTCGTTGAACGCCGCGTCGGCGGCGTACGACCGGACGAACCGCCGGGCAGCCGTGCGGTAGCGTTCGGCCAGCGCCCCGTAGTCCGGGTCCACCCCGTGGTCCTCGACGGCGCGGAACAGCGCCGCGCCGACGTGGTCGCTCATGTCCGAGAGGCCGGTCGGCCCGCCGACCGCCCGGTGGTCGTGCTCGTGGTTCCCGAGGTCGACCTGCGCCGTGCCGTCGAAGCCCGCGCCCGCGAACGCCTCGCCGAGCGTCCCGACCTCCAGGCCCCACGACCGCTGGATCCGGAGACGCCCGGCCAGGTCGGCCGTCGCGGCGAACTCGCCCGCCAACCCGTAGCGGAAGGCGTCGAGATACTCGACCACCGGCGCGCCGTGGGTCTCGCCGAGCGCGGCGACCAGCGGCTCGTAGAAGAGCCGACAGAGTCGGCCGTACAACCGGTCGTTCTCGACCCGGGAGTAGTAACCCTTCGCGAAGGTGAATCCCTCGGAGAGCGGGAACAGGAGCCGGCGGACGTGAGCTCCCGAGTACGTCCGCGCGTCGGCGTCGTGAACGACGACGTGGTCGGCGCCGGTCGCGAGCGCCGCCCCCAGTCCGAGCCAGACGTCCCGTCCCTTGCCCCGGTCGCCGTCGAGGTCGGCCCCGTCGAGCAGGTCCGTGACGTGTGGCCCGTCACACCACAGCGTGGTCACTGGGAGGTCGAAGGAGTCGAGCCACGCCGCGAAGTCCGGGACGCGCTCGGCCGATGCGTGGAGGGGCACGACCACCGCGGCCGGGTCGACGTCCTCCAGCGCGGCGAGGACGCGCTCGGGTGCCAGGCCCGCGTACTCCCGCTCGGCCATCGGGACCACGACCGCCGCCCGGTCGGTCGGCGCCGCCGGATCGGAATCGGTCAGATCGTGCAGCGTCGTCACCCGCTCCTGGGCGTACTCCATCGGAGCGCGATGGGGGCCCGACGGACAAGAAACCGGCGGGAGCAGTCGGGATGGAACGCCGGCGGACGAGACACCGACGGAAGGGACGCCGACGGGCGGATCCGGCCGACGAGCCCCGACCGAGCGGCCGGGGTATTTTTGCCAGCCCCTGTATAATTCGCTCGTATGCAATCGGTCCGCAAGGGACTCCGCGAGGGGAGCATCGCGAAGGACACGTACGAGCGGTTGACCTGCGCGGAGTGCGAGAAACCGCTGAAGAAGAAGGACGACCCGGACGAGGTGTTCTCCGTGCGGACCTGTCCCGAATGCGGACGAGAGTGGAAGGACCTCCGGTAGGGTTCACTCGAAGACGGCGTCGAAGGCGCGCGCGCCGAGCGGATCGAACGTCCCCGCGGCCAGGTTCTCCGCCACGTGGTCCCGTCGGCTCGCCCCGACCAGCGCCGCCGTCACCCCGGGCGCGCTCCGCGCGAAGTTGACGGCCCGCTGGGCCCGGGTATCGCCCGCCAGTTCGGCCTCGATTCCGTCCGGGAACTCCGAGAGCAGGCGCCCCTGTGCGAGCGTCGCGCTCGCGAAGACGTCGAGACCCGCCCCGTGTGCGTACTCCAGCGCGCTCGTTCGCTCGCCGTCCCCGTGTGCGGCCCGCGTGAATCCGTCGGCCATGACGACGTTGAACGGGAGCTGGACGGCCGCGAGCCCGTGATCCGCCGGTGCCAGGCCGTGCGACGCGGCGGCCGCTCGCGCCCGGGACAGCATCTCCGCCAGCGAGAGGTACTCGTCGTGGTCCGGCGGGACCCGGAGGGCGTCCCACGTCGCGACGCCGTACGCGCGGACGTCGCCGGCCGCCCGCCGTGCTTCGAGCCGTTCGAAGGCCGCCTCCAGCCGGTCGTAGACCGTCTCCCGGTCGACCGCCGACAGCTGGGTCTCGGGGTTGTGGACGTAGTAGCAGTCGACGGTCTCCAGCCCGAGGTTCGCGAGCGATCGGTCGAGCATTGCGTCGAGGAAGTCGGGCGCGATGCAGTGTTGCCCGCGGGCCAGCTGGTCGCGCGGCGCGAGCCCCGTGTCGACGAAGGCCTCGCGGACGTACGCCCCCGGGTCGTCGGGTCGTTGGCCGTCGAACGGGACGAACCCGCCCTTGGTCGCGACGACGACCTCCTCCCGGTCGACGGCCGCGTCGCGGATCGCTTCCCCCACGACCCGCTCGCTCCGCTGGCACCGGTAGTTGACCGCCGTGTCGACGAGGTTTCCCCCGTGTTCGAACGCCGTCACCAGCGCCTCGCGGTACCGCTCGTCAACCGCGTCGGTCGGGTCGCCGAGGTACGTGCCGATCCCGACGCTCGCGACCACGCCGGGACCGAACCGTCGAAAGTAGGTCCGGCCGTAGCTTCCCCCGAATCGGTCGCGGTATCCCCACATCCCCTCGCGCGTCGCCATGCGGGCGGTAGACAGTCGGGGCTGAAACGCCCGTCGGTCCGTCGGCCCCCGTTCACAGCTTTCCGCTCATCGCGGCGAACAGCCGATCGATCAGCACCGTGCGGTCCATCCCCGCCCGGCCCACGCTCCGTCCGCCGTCGGCCGTCCGCGGCTGGGGGATCTGTCCGCCGCCCATCCGGGTGTGCC
Source organism: Haloferacaceae archaeon (assembly GCA_042219325.1). Taxonomy (GTDB): domain Archaea; phylum Halobacteriota; class Halobacteria; order Halobacteriales; family Haloferacaceae; genus CAZMLQ01. The sequence continues at coordinate 7,679 of JBDGQA010000050.1, forward strand.
CGCCGCCGTCCGCCTCGGGCCACTCCTCCCAGTCGTCGACAGCTCGATTCATGACGTAGCCCATGTCGACGCGGTCGTCGCGCGACCGCCCCGACAGGCGCACGACGCCGTCGACCTCGCCGCACACCACGACGGCGGTGATCCCCTCCAGGGAGACGAGTTCCTCCGCGGCCTGCGCGAGCGCGTCGGCGTTGGAGAGCGTCCCGATGTCGCTGACCGCGAACGGGCCGCGCGTCTCGCGTCCGGCGATGGCCCGGGCCTTCGCTTCGAGCACCTCGGTACTCACCTCCGGGTTGGCGATCCGGTCGAGCAGTTCCTCGTCGACGCCCGGCCGGAGGTACCCCGCGACGGCGTAGTCCGCGGGAGCCGCGCCCCGCGTGAGGTCGTCGGTGTCCGACAGGATACCGTACAGGAGGCCGGTCGCGACCTTCGACGGCACGATGAACGCCGCGTCCACCTCGCTCTCGTGGTCGTCCGGCGGCACCGGCCGCGCGCCGACGTCCCGGAAGTACTCGCCGATCAGGCTCGCCGTCGCGCCGTACTCGGTGCGGACGTCGGTGAACGCCTCGCCGCGCCCGTCGCCGGGGTGGTGGTCGATCACCGCGAGCGGTCGCACGCGCCCGGCGCCCTCGAACTCCCGGGCGCCGTTGTGGTCGACCAGGATCACCGGGCCGTCCCCGAGGTCGTCGACGTGTTCGACCCGACTCATCTCGATGCCGAGCACCGTCCGGAACGCCCGGTTCTCCCGGTGTCCCACCGTCCCGCTGTAGCGGATGGTCGTCTCCGTTCCGGTCTGCTCGGCGAGCGCCGCGACTCCCATCGCGGCCGCCATCGCGTCGGGATCCGGGTTCGGGTGTGCCAGCACCGTCACCGACTCGTGGTCGGCCAGCAACGCGAACAGCCGTCGGCCGGCCGGCCGGCGGTACCGCCACACCAGGTACGCACCCGCAGCGACCAGGGCGAGGCCGACGAGCGCCGCGACGACCACCACCGGCCGGTCACGGACGAATGCGGCGACGCTCCGGGCAACGGCCTCGGGGGCGAACTGCATCGCTCGTCCGCATCTCCGTCCCGAACTCAAAGAGCGTTCCGGCGCTCCCGGCGCCCGCTCAGCCGCGTCGCCGCCGCCGGAACGCCCCGATGGCAGGCCGGTATCCCCGCCGATAGGTCGGGAACCGGAACTCGTAGCCGAGCGCCCGCAGGCGGGCGTTCGAGCACCGCTTGCTCGCCTCCAGCCGTCGCCGGGCGGTCGTGGAGAGGTCGTCGTCGTCCAACCGCTCGGCCACGGTTCGCTTTGGCGGCTTCGGGACCCCGCATTCCCCGGCGAGCCAGTCGGCGAAGGCCCACTTCGAGACCGGCTCGTCGTCGACGGCGAGCACCGTCTCGTTCCGGCCGCGACCGGTCCGCAGCAGGTGCGTGATCACCCCCGCAGCGTCGTCGCGGTGGATCATGTTCAGGTATCCCTCCGTCACCGGGCCGTCGAGGTATCGGTCCAGCCGGTACCGGTCGGGGCCGTACAGCCCCGCGAACCGGACGACGGTACCGTCGATGCCGTGTTCGCCGGCGCGCTCCGTCGCGATCCCCTCCGCATCTGCGAGGACGCGCGTCTTCTCGGTCGTCGGATCGATCGGCGTCGTCTCGTCCACCCACCCGCCGTCGTGGTCGCCGTAGACCCCCGTCGAGGAGGTGTAGACCAGCCTGTCCGGCGGTGTCGCCCGGTCGCCGAAGGCCCGAATCGTGGTCTCCAGGCCGTCGACGTACACCTCGCGGGCCGCGTCGGCGCCGCGCCCGCCGGAACTCGCCGCGAAGACGAGCCAGTCGGCGTCCGGCACCGCGTCGAGTGAGGCGGCGTCGGTCGCGTCCGCCCGGACGGCGTCGAGCCCCGCATCCCGGACCGCCTCGACCCCCGCCTCGGAGCGCCTGACGCCCGTCACGTCGTGGCCCCGGGCCGCGAGTTGGCGGCCGAGCGCCAGGCCGACGTAGCCACACCCGACGACGACGGCCCGGTTCATCGGTCGTTTCGGCCCGCCACGTATCGGTGAATCGCGGCCAGTTGTGCGAGCGTCAGCGGCATCCGCCCCTCCAGCCCCTGTCGGATCTCCGTCCCCGAGAGATCGAGGTCGACGTTCGCTGCCACCGTGTCCACGTCGACGACGCCCGTCACCATCCCCATCAGCAGGTGGTCCCGGACCTCGGCGGCGACCGCCTCGGCGTCGGGAGCGTCCTCGCGGATCGCCAGGAGCGCGGCGGCCCGTTCGAGCGTCAGGTCCGACGCCTTCCCGTCGAGCAGCGCCCGGACCGTCCCCTCGTCGACGTCCGCGGCCGCGGCCGCCGCCTCGATTCCGGCGGCCTCGACCGCGGCCCGGAGTTCGATCTCATAGGCCTCGCGCAGTTCCGCCGGCGTCAGTGCCGCCGGGTCCTCGACCGCGTCGTGGAGCATACCGTCCGTCGGACGGCGGCGCGCAAAAACCCGTTGTCACCCCGCTGTGTCGGGACAGGTTGCCGGCGGGCCGAGACACGCCGGGCGGGGCCAGCCGGACGACCGCTCGTGGGCCGTCCCGTCGCCGACGCCCCCGCCCGGCGGTACCGCGACGACGACGGTCGTGTTCGCCTCGAAGGCGACCCGCTCGTCGTGGCCCAGTCGCTCGGGGTCGCCGTCGCCCGTCACGTCGAGTCTGACCGTCGAGCCGTCGCGCACGTACCGAAGACTCTCGCCCGGCGCGCCCCGTCGAGTCCGGAGCGCGAACCGGGCGTACGCCCCGCGAACCCGGACCGTCCAGACGTTTATCGTCGCGTACCAGTAGCCGGGAACCGGTTCGACCGGCAACCCGGCGGGCGTTCCTTCGAGAGCCTCCCCGGTCCAGGGCGGGGGCCGTCGTCCGTCACCGGTCCGGACGGCCCCGCCGTCGGCGGTCTGATCGTACAGGGCCGCCCCGGCCAGGTCACGGACCGCTGTTCGCGTGCGTCCGGCCGTGTCCTCGTCCACCCTCGCCCGGGAACTCCGGACGACCCTCCCTGTCGAGAGCCGGAGCCACGTCGCGAGCCGATCGGTGCGGGTGGCGTTCGGGTCGCGGATCCGCTCGACCGCCTCGGCGGCGATGGCCCGCTGGAGCGAGCCGTTCGTCGCCGCAATCGCCCGGCGTCCCGTGCTGTTCCATCGACCGAGCGCGTCACGGACCGACGTGAACGCCGACGACCCGCCGAGTACCGTCCGGCGGCGCACCACGTTCACCGCGCGGCTCAGGACCGGCCCGAGCGCCAGCCGTATCTCGCGATCGAGCCGCTCGCGCCGGTTCTCCAGTCGGTCGTCGCTCCGGGACGACGGCACCCGTCTCGCGGCGACGAGCGCCTCCCCGGCGGTCCGCAGATCGACGCCCGATCGCCCGCCCACGACGCGGTCGGCGGCCCCGCCGTACGGCACCGCGAACAGGTTGTGGTTCCGCGCTGCGAGCGGATGGTACCGCTCGCCCGCCGGCACCGCGTCGGCGCGCTCCCGCCCGACGGCGTTCAGGGTCAGGTACGCCGGCGAGGCGTCAGGCGTCGGCCGGACCGGGCCGGTCGGCCCGCGAAGCGGCGCCCGGCGCTCCGGCTCGGCCGGCGACCGGGACGCCCGGAGGACCCGGAGGACGCGATCGCCGGATCCGGCGCCGGCATCGGCGAGTACCTGGTCGAGGCGGTCGGTTCGTCTCCGGCGCGCGGCGGCCCGCCGGTCGAGGGCGGCCAGTACGGCGTCGACGTACGCCGTCCGCGCCGCGACGCGTGCCCGGTCAGCCGCGCCGCGGTACGTCTCCGGTGCGTCGACGAACGCCGAGCGGTTTGCGCGGATCCTCGCCGCGATGTCGGCCGGCGGGTTCGCCCGCCCGGCAGCCAGCCGGGCCCCCCGGACGCGCACGCTCACGTTCCGGATCCGATCGCGGAGTCCGGCGAGGTCGGCGTAGACCCACCGGCCCAGGACGCCCGGGCGTTGTCCGCCGATTCGAACCCGACGCCGTTCCAGCCGGTCGAGGACTGCTCGCCGGGCGACCGCGTCCGGGCCACCTCGCTCCCCGATCAGTTGCGATCGAACCCGGGACGGCACGTCGGCCAGGTTCGGACCGTCTAGCGGCCCTCCGCGGCGGAACGCGGGGCGAACGGTCCGGTTCGGTCCCGGGGCGCGCCGGTCGGGTTCGACGGTCACCGAAACGCCGATCCGATACGTCACCGACCACTCCGCGGAGGTGCGCTCGGTGTCGCCGCCGTCGTCCTCCCAGATCCACGTTACGTCCCGCTCGATCGTCGCCTCCCGTTCGTGGGTGACGACGCGTCGCTCGCCGGTTCCGACCGGCGGTCGCGGCGCCGTCGCGTTGTGGACCGTGACGCTGACCGACACCCGGCGCTCCGCGAGGCTGTAGTCGCCACGGGGCTCCTCGGGCTCCGGTTTCGGCTCGCTTTCGACGCGCGTCGTGGCCGTTCGCAGCCGTCCGGTCACCCGATAGCCGGCGCGGAGCGCCCCGTCGACGCTCCGGTTTGCCTCCCCCGCGAGGACGCGCCCGAGCGCCGCGTCGGCCGATCGCCCAACCCCGACGACGAACCGACTGCGCGGCGACGGGGAGTCGGCGGTGTCGAACGAGGGGATCGATTTCGGCGCGTCCGGTACGTCGTTCGGGCGGGGCAGCACGCGTCGCGTCCACTCCTCGGCTCCGCCGATCGGTGCCGCGGCTTCCCGGACGCCAAAGCGGGCGAGCGCCCGGCGCGTCCCCAGCCGCCCGTCCGGGTCGCTCCGCCCGAACGCCGCCCGCTGCTCGGCCAGCACCGCGCCGTTCGTCGCCACGGCCACGTGGCGGTTGGCGAGGACGTTGTCGATCGGTGCGCCGCCGCGCTGGGCGTACGCCCGCGTCCACACGACCGGGTAGAGGCGGGCGGTGAGCCGCCGTCCGAGCCCCGGGCCGTCGAGCGGATCACGGGCGGCTCGGCGCTCGAACCGCCGGGTCCTGTCGTGGAGCGCGAGCACCGGCGTCGCGACCGTGAGTTCGACCGGCTGCGTCTCGGTCACGATCCGCCGACTGCGGCGCGTCGCCGTGTAGTTCACGCCCCGGATCCGGACCCGCATCGCCGTCCCGTCGTCGGTCGCCTCGATCCACACGCGGCGTTTCGCCTCGCGGAGCGCCGCCGGCGTCGGCGTCGCCGGGAGCGAGGCGCCGGCCACCACGTCACCGTGCCGGTATCGCACGGCTCCGAGCCGTTCGCGGGCGGTCAGGTAGATCCGGATTCGGAGCGCGTCGCGAAACGGCCGATCCGGGTCGAGGATGCGCCCGAACGACGTGTTCGCTGGCCGCGTCAGCGGCTCCCGGGCGGCGTCGCGGGCGGCCGCTCGTACCGCACCCCGGACGGCGGCTGCCGCGTTCGCCTCGACGCGCTCGACCGCCCTGTCAGCCGACCGGTTCTCGCGGACCGTTCCGTCCCCGGCGAGCGTCGTCGCGAAGGCCGTACTCCCGAGGAGCAGTAACACGCCGATCACCGCGAAGGGAACGCGGCCCCGCTCGTCGTCGGCGAGCCTCACGGCGACCACCGCCTGACGACGATTCGAACGCGGTCGACCGCGACGGCCCGCGCTACCGCCGCCGGCGAGTCGAACTCCCGGCGCAGGTCGCGTTCCACTCGGTCCGCGAGTGCCGCCGCCAGCCGCCGGTTCGCCGCCCGCACCTCGCCGCGCCGTACGTGCTCCACGACGCCCCGGGCACTCGACAGTTGGGCGGCCCGGGCGTATCGCTGGCGGGCGAACGCCGAGGCGGGGTAGTCGGCACCGAGCGCGAACCGCATCGCTGCCGGCGGGAAGAGCGTTCCGACCGTCCGCGCCGCGACTCGCCGGGCGAGGGTTTCGTAGCTGCCGTTCCCCGAACCCTCCGGGCGACCGCCGGCCGGTGCTCCGCTCGCGGCCACGACCGTGGCGGCGCGCACGTCCGCTCCCGGTGGGGGTCGCTCGCCGACCGTCGTTCGTCCTCGGACGGACGCCCCGGGATACGGGCTCCAGACCGCCACGACCTGCGTGTGGGTCCCCCCGATGGCCGCCCGGACCGCTCGGCGGACGCCGGTCGCGAGGTCGTCGCGGGTCCGGGTCAGTCGCTTCCCGCCGATCGTTACCCGTCCCATCGTCGCGTCCGCGAGCAGGGCGGCGAGCGTTCCGTGTGCCGTCCGGCGGAAGGCGGGGCCCCCGGTGGTCGGAAAGAGCACGCGCGATCCGGGCACCCGCCGTGTCCCGGGGGCGAGCGTGTAGTTCACCGTCGCGGTGGACGTGGCGACCGTCTCCGCCGCCGCGTCCGCGCCCGTCCGCCGCGTCGTGGCGGTCGAATCCCCGCCGTCCGGCGCCGTCGACACGGCCACCGTGCCGGCGCTCACGAGGAGCAGACAGAGGGCCGCGTCGAGAATCGTGCTCGTCACGCCCACACCTCCACGCGGAGGGTACCGGGCCGCACCTTCCCGGGTCCGATCCGAACGCTCGTCCGCCGCGTCGCCGTGTCGGCGGTTGGCGGCGCTCCCGGGCCGACCGTCCAGCGACCGGTCGCGACGGTCACCGTGACGTTGAGGCGATGGCCGGCCGGCGCTGTCCCCGGGATCCGGTCGAGGCGGTCGGGAACGACGATTTCGGCCGTCGGCGCGAGTTCGTCGTGTACCCGCTCCGCGGTCGGCACGGCGAGGTTCCGGTCCCGCGCGCCGGGCATCGCGTCGGCGAGGACGCCGGCGTACAGGCCGATCCCGACCACGACGCCGAAGACGGCCGCGAGCGCGACCGTCGGTTCGACCTGTCCCCTACGCGCCGACGAGCGTGACATCCGTCCCCTCCAGGGCGACGTGTCGCACGATCAGTCGGCCGTCGACCGGCCGCCACTCGGCTTCGCGATCCCGCGCCGCCGCGGCCGCGCGCCGGAACTCGTCGGCGGAGTCGAACGCCGCGGCCGTCGGTGCACCCTCTAGCACCTCCCGGAGCGGTCCGCCGGATCGCACCGGCGTCACCGGCCCGTAGGCGAACGCGGCGTGTGTCGTTCCAGCGCCGTTCCGGAGGCCGATACCCCTGGGCGTGATCCTGACCCCGGTCGCGGCAACGAGCGACCGTTCGGCGCTGGCGCCGTACTCGGTCGCCGCGATGCGGTCGACGACGTCCGCTGTGCCGGCGGCGTCCGGCGGCGGTGCGGTGGGAAGGCCGAGTACGACGGCCAGGACTGCAACGCCGGCCGCCGCGACGCCGAGCCACGCGTACCATCCGTCCACGGGCGGTCCGAACACGGCGGTCGTGGTCCCGGTCCGGTACTTGAACCCTCGGTCCGTCGGCGGCGATATGTCACATAAACCGGGGGGTGCCGGACCCACTTCGAACGCCCCCGCGCCCTCGGCGGCTACGACCCGCTACGCTCCTCCCGGCGTTGCCTGCATCGCCCCGCTCCCCCGAACGCGACCATTTCAGCCCCGACCGAATCGGCTGCTCGGCCGGGAGACGCCGGGGACGGCGTGCAGCCAGTCCGCGCCGTTCCGGATGACAGCAGTATTCCAAAACATTCTAATATATTTGACCTTACAATAACCTGCCGGCAGGTATATCAAACATATTCGGCAGATGGATACGAAAAGCTTGAAATATGGTCACTGATGAGGGGAACGTGCCGCAACGGCACCATGCCCCGCCGGCGCGGCACTGAACGGGAGGCACGGGGTGGTTGCCCACACCCCGTCCGTGCCCATCTGCCTCCCCACCCGTTTCCTCCCGTGAGGTTCCCGTCGGCCGCCACCGAAGCCTTCAAATCCGGACCGGCGCAACCGCGAGGTATGCAACACCTCATCGTCCACGGCGACCCCGGCATCCGGAAGAACGCCGTCATCGAGCACGACGGCGAGGAACAGATCTGTTTCTCCGTCGATCGCCAGGGTGACTACCACGGCCCCGACGAGGTCCAGCTCTGGTGTACGATCGGGACCGAGGACGAGCGCGAAACCTTCGAGAAGCGGCAGTTCGTCTCCCACTGGCTCGACGTCGACTCGGTCGACGCCGAGGCGCTGACCGTTCTGAAGGCGAAAGGCGAGAAGGCGGTCTGAGGGCCTAGGGCCGCTCGACCCGGTAGACGGTTACTGTCGGCGTCTGTACCCACGCTTCCACGCCCGCCATCCGCCCGAAGCCGAACGCTTCCCGGTCGTACCGCGCCCGTTCGGCGGGCCCTACCCACACGTACCTGACCCGGTACTTCCGCATGAGCGCCCGTCGGCGACCCGTCGCGTTGGTGTATATCGCGTCGACGTCGCGCACCCTGGCGAAGTACGGCTCGGGGCCGCGGTAGCCGACCTCGTGGTGCCACCCCGCGACGGTGGGGACGCCGGTGAGGCTCGCTGCCGGGCTGGAGTTCCACCCGTACATCCCCGGCGGAGCGGGATACGACCCGCCCGGGCCGGGGTAGCGGCTCGTCGCCGGCGCCGAGAGCATCGTCGGCGTTCCCCGGACGCCGTCCAGGGCGCGGATCGCCGGAGCCTCGTCGGGGTGGCGCTCGTCGACGAACGCCGTGGCGTCGAGCGTCGGATCGGCGCGGCCGCCGGCGGCGTGGGCCGGGAGCGCCTGGGTGGCGTAGACCCCCGTCGCCGCGACGAGCAGGACGGCGAACGTAACGCGGACGCCACGCTGTGAGACGCCGGGAATCCACCCCCGGGCCGACGGCGCCGCATCCGTCACGTACGTCGCGAGTGCGACGCCGCCGCCGACGCTCCAGAGCACCCACACCTGGGCGTACGTCTTGAACACGGTGTTCATCCGGAGCGGGCCGGCCCGCTCGACCAGATAGACGAGTTCCACGATGGCGACCAGTCCGGCGCCGGCGACCAGCAGCACCGCCTCGTAGCCCGCGTCGTCGTCGACCCGTCCGGCGAGCCACCCCAGGACGAGCAGCGGCCCGGCGACCGGGAGGACGGCCAGGTCGACGGCCAGGCCCGCGACGACCGCCGCGGCGACGCCGAGTGCGAGGAGGGCCCGGCGGCCCTCGGTCCGGGAGAGCAGGTACGGCCAGAAGGCCGCTAGGAAGGGGCCGTGGACCAAGAGGAGGGGCCCGAGGGCGCTGCGCTCGGCGGGCGCCAGGAAGGCGACCGACCGGGAGCCGCCGGTCGCGACGCCGAGGAGGAACGGCGCAGCGAGGACGAGCGCCGGGACCGCGGCGAGGCCGGCGACTCCGAGGGCGACGAGGGGACGGGCGAGTTCGCTTCCGCTCCCCTCCGCAGGCAGGTGGTCCAGCAGAGGGAGGGCGTCGGGGAGGAGCGTCCGCGGCGGCGCGGGCGCCATCGCGACCGCAAGCCACAGCAGGCCGAAGGCTGTCGGGGACGTCCAGGTGTCCACGACGGCGAGGAGGGCACCGACGAGGGGCACGGCGCCGAAGGCGAGCGCCCGGCGGCGACGGCGCTCCGCCGCGGGGGTCCGGTAGTAGGTGTATCCGAGCGCGGCCACGAGCACGAGAAACGGCGTGCTCATCATGTGGGCGTGGAGGTCGCCGTTCAGCCACGCGAACAGCGGAAACTCGTTGATCGTGCCCGGAATCACCCGCGAGGCGTCGAAGTAGAAGAAGCCCCTCGTGTCAGCCAGCACCTCGGACGCCGTCCGGTCGGAGGCACTGGCGACGACGCCGGCGACCGGACGCGCGAGCGTCTCGGGCAGGGCCTGGAGCAACACGCGGCCCGCCGGGGCGAAGTTCGCGGCGACGCCGACGAGGAACGCGGCGGCGCCGCCGGCGAGACGGCGGTCGGTCCCCCGGGCCGCGCCGACGGCCGCGGCGAGGTCGTAGACGGCGGCGACCAGGGTCCCGTAGTAGCCCGCCAGCGCGAGGTTGTAGGTGTAGCGCGGCGGCGTGGCCGCCAGGTCGCCGAGCGTCGAAGCGATCAGGTGCCCGCCGTAGTAGTACGCCACCGGTTCCCCCGCGAACCACATGTCCTCGGGCGGGAGCGCGTCGGCGCGCTCCAGGGCCTTCAGCAGGCCGAAGTCGAGGAACTTCTCGCCGCCCAGCGGGTGGACGGCGGGGTCGAGCGCGCGCAGCCAGACGACCAGCGCGAACCCGGCGAGGAAGACGAGCGCCGCCTGCCGGACCGCCCGGGGGTCGATATCGCCGTCGGGGCCGACGTCGAGGGCCAGCGCCGCTCGGCCCTCGCGGAGCGCCCCGCGGTCGAGCGCGCAGGCGGCGCTCGCGGCCGCAAGCAGGGCCAGTCCGGCGACGGCTGCGACCGGGCCGTACCGGACCTGACCGACCCAGTAGGCGCCCCACGCGACGACGACGAGGCCGACGGGGAGCGCCAGACCGGCGCCGCGGCCGTCGAGGCGGGGGAAGAGCCGCGCGGCGAGGGGGAGGGACAGACCGGCGAGCAGTCCGTAGACGGCCAGCCATCGGACGAGGAGACCGAACTCGACCATCCATCGGGTAGGCTCGGGCGGCGGGCATACGCCTTGTGATGGAGGGCAGGGCGACCCGGACGGCCACCGCGGACCGGCCGCCGAGCCGGACTGTTTTTAATCTCCGTTACGGTAGGGGGGGTATGGCACGCGTCGGGGTGGTGGTCCCCGCCTACCGGCCGGACGCGGCGCGGTTGGTCGACTACGTCCGGTCGCTCGTTGACCGGCTCGACCCCGCGACCGTCCGGGTGGAACTCGACGCGCCGACGGCGGCGACGCGGGACGCGCTTTCCGCCCTTCCGGACCGCGCGACGGTCAACGCCGTCGACGCCCGGCGCGGGAAGGGCACGGCCGTCACCGCCGGGTTCGAGGCCCTCGACACCGACGTGTACGCGTTCGCCGACGCCGACGGGAGCACGCCGGCCGACTCGCTGGCCGACGTCGTCGCGCCAGTCAGCGGGGGACGGGCGGACCTGGCGGCCGGGTCGCGCCGCCACCCCGACGCCGACGTCGCCGCCCACCAGACGTTCGCCCGCCGCTTCATGGGCGACTGCTTCGCGTGGCTCGCCCGCCGGGTCCTCGACACGGACCTGTACGACTACCAGTGCGGGGCGAAGGCCCTGACCGCCGAGACGTGGCTGGATGTCAGGCGGCACCTTCACGAACCGGGGTTCGCGTGGGACATCGAACTGGTCGCCGTGACCGGCGCGTTCGGGAGACGCGTCGTCGAGGTGCCGGTGCGGTGGGAGGACCGCCCCGGGTCGACGGTTTCGCCGGTGCGCTCGTCCCTGGCACTCGCGCGGGGACTGCTCCTCGCGCGCCACCGGGCCAGCCGACTCCGCGAGGAGGGCGTCCACGCGGCCCTGGCGACGCGCACCGAGTCCCCGCCGCTGGTCGACCGTCTCGCGGCCGATGCCACGGATGACTGACGACCGCGTCGCGGCGCTGCTCTCCGGCGTCCAGATGGGCCAGTTCGCCTCGGTCGGCGCCCTCGGGGCCCTCTGTGACAACATCGTGCTCGTCGCGCTGAAACTCGGGGCGGGGTTGCCGCCCATCGTCGCCAAGGCCGCGGGTGCCGAGACGGCCATCGTCGTGATGTTCCTTGCCAACGAGCGCTGGACGTTCTCCGAGGCGGGGGAAGCCGGCCGGCGGGCGTTCCTGGGGCGGCTCGGGCGGTCACACCTCGTCCGCGCCACGGGCGTCTGTATCCAGCTCGCCGTCTACTGGGTCCTCACGGAGCAACTGACCATGCGCCTCGTCGTCTTCGGAACCGACCTCTGGTTCCTCGCGGCCAGCCCCCTGGCCATCGGCGCGGCGATGGGCGTCAACTACGTGGCAGAGAGCCTGTTCACCTGGCGTCTCGCCCACGAGTGAGGCGCCCAAAATCGGCACACGACGGCCGAAACACAATCCTTAACACCACGCCGAGGCTCGTTTCCAGTAGCGGGATGGGATAGCTAGGAGATTCCGCCGGGCTCATAACCCGGAGGTCGGTGGTTCAAATCCACCTCCCGCTATTCTGGTGTCGATTCGACGCCGAGCGGCGCGGTTTATCGCGCCGCTCCCGAATCGACGACAGGGCAACGAGTGAATTTTAATCCGGGAACGGAGCGAGCGAGGCGAGCGGAGTGACTGTGGTTCAAATCCACCTCCCGCTATTCTGGTGTCGATTCGACGCCGAGCGGCGCGGTTTATCGCGCCGCGATTCCGGCAGCCGATCGGATCGTGACGAGTGGCTTTGAACCAGGGAGCGAAGCGAGCGACGGAGCGAGCGGAGTGACCGTGGTTCAAATCCACCGCTCGCCGGAGCGACGTGAACCCATCCCCGCCCGAGCGATACCGACCAGTCGCTACGGCTCTTCCTGGTGGAGCAGCACGCCGCTGTGACGCCCCGTGATGCTCTCGATCTGCAGCGCGTACCAACTCCCGTTCGACCTCGTCGAGATCGGTCCAGCGGAGGTCCCCCGCCGCGTCGTCGGCCTGCGAGAAGAAGATCGACGCGAAGCGGTCGGACACGTCCTCCGGGGCGAGTCGTCGGAGCGTCCCGGTGACGATGACGCTCTCCCGCCTGTCGGGGTCCTCGTAGTTGTAGACGGCGAGCGTGGCCTCGTCGGTCGCGTGGGCGAAGCGGCGCTTGTTGCTCTCCGGGCCGTTGACGAACTCCAGGACGATCCGATCCTGGCTCTCCTCGTAGCCAAAGGAGATCGGGATGCCGTAGCCCCGGTCGATGGTCCCCATGCTCAACACGCCGCCGCCCTTCGATTCGAGCAGCGACGTGGCCTCGTCGGTGGACATGGCGGTCCCGACGTCGGCCGAAAGCCGGACCGTGGTCGGACGAGGGAATTGTGGTGTGTTATCTCTTCTGACGGTCGGCGCGAACCGCCGCGACCGGCGGTCCGTCCGATGTCGGCCGAAGCGCACCGCGGCGGCGTCCCGCTTTCCGCGCCCCCGTACCGTGACTGTCCCCCCGATGCCGTCGGGGCCACCGTTTTTGTTCCGCGGGGGCGTGCGTGGGGGTAATGCTGCACGCACGGGGCGACCTCCTCACGGTCGACCTGACCGACCGGACATGGGAGACGACGGGAATCGACGGGGTGCTGTCGTCGTTCATCGGCGGGCGGGGCGTCGCGACGAAACTCGCCCACGACCGGATACCCTTCGACGCCGACCCGTTCGGGCCGGCAAACCGGGTCTACCTCTCGACGGGCCCGCTCCAGACCTCGCAAATGAGCTACACGGGCCGGATGAACGCCACCGCGCTCTCCCCGCTCACGGGGGGACTGGCGTCGACGAACGCCGGCGGCTTCCTCTCGCGGCACTTCGCGGACGCGGGCTACGCCTGCGTCGAGTTCGTCGGGCGGAGCGACGACCTGCTCGCGGTCCACGTCACCGACGAGGGGGTGACCTTCGAGCCGGTCCCCGACCTCGCAGGTGCGACCGTCAGCGAGACGTCCGACGCGATGGACGACCGTCACGGGCTAGACGGCGAGCACCTGGCGACCGTCGGGCCGGCGGGGGAGAACCGGGTGCGGTACGCCGCGCTGATGACCTCCGACACGCGGGCGTTCGGCCGGGGCGGCGTCGGAGCGGTCCTGGGTTCGAAGGGCGTGAAGACCGTCTCGTTCGTGGGGGACGGTCGGAAGCCCGTGGAACTGCCGGACGAGTCGGTCGCGGAGGCGATCCACCGCGACGCCGCGACGAAGGATCACATCATGAAACGGCAGGGAACGACGAGCGGCGTCGACCTGAAGAACGAGATGTTCTCCCTGCCAACCCAGTACTTCGAGCGGATGTCCTTCGACGAGGGCGTCGAGGGCATCAACGGGAGCGCGGTCGAGTCGAAGAAGTACAAGCGCGGGACCTGCTCGGTGTGTGCGTTCGCGTGCAAGCTTCCGACCCGTGACGAGGAGACGGGCATCGAGACCGAGGGGCCGGAGTACGAGACGGTGTTCTCGTTCGGGAGCAACCTGGTCGTCGGCGACGTCGTGTCGGTGATGAAGTCCAACGATCTGTGCGACGAGCTCGGCCTCGACACGATCAGCGCAGGGGTCACCATCGGAGCGTACCTGAAGGCGGAAGACGAGTTCGGCAACTCGGACCTGATCCACGACCTGATCCCGAAAATCGCCCGACGCGAGGGCATCGGCGACCTGCTCGCCGAGGGCGTCGACCGGATTCACGACGACCTGGGCGTGAAGAACTGGACGACGAAGGGGCTGGAGTTCCCGGGCCACGACGGCCGGGTCCTCCACGGGCGGGGTCTCGGGTACGCGACCGCCAACCGCGGCGCCGACCACATGTACTCCCGGATCCACAATCTGGAGTACGAGGGCGAGGTTCCGCCCGAGGGATTAGATGGCAAGGTCCCTGTGCTCGTCGAACTTGAGAACCTGAAGGGCGTCGTCGACTCGGCGGTGATCTGCAAGTTCTCGAAGGATTACGTGGGCGAGGAGCGCCTCGAAGGGCTGTTCGGGGTCCCGTACGACGACCTGCTCGACGTGGGCGCCCGGATCGTCGAACTCGAACGGCACTTCAACAACCAGCGGGGGTTCGACCGGGGAGACGACACGCTCCCCTACGAGATTCCGGGACTGGAGGACGCCCTCGACGAGTACTACAGCCACCGGGGCTGGACTGAGGAGGGCGTCGTTCCCGACGGCCGGGTCCGTCCGGGCGCGACCTGACCGTCGCGGGGGGTGGAGTGCGCCCCCGGCCGTTTGGCCGGAACGCGGCGTGGGAATGCGACGTCAGGACTCGACGTCAGGACTCGACATCAGAACTCGACGTTCGAGGTCGACGAGAGGTCGACGGGATCGGTCTCGATCCCGCCGCGCCGGACGAACTCGTAGCCGTCGTCGGCCAGGTGGACCGTGCCGTCGTCGACGGTCACGGCGACGGACGCGAGGTAGGCGCCCTCGCAGGGCCCGTGCGTACACAGACCGGTGTCGGACTCGAAGTACGCGCCGTGGTTCGTACAGATCATCTCGCCGTTCCGCATCTCGGAGCCCGAGCCCTTGTCGAGGGTGACGTGGGCGAGATGCTGGCAGTAGTTGAGCCAGGCGCGGACCCCGTCGTCGGTCCGCACGAGGACGGCCTCCCGTTCGTTGCCGTCCGCGTCGAGGAGCGTGACGAGAAGCGTCGAGTCCGCCGGTATTTCGTCGACCGGCGCGATGGGCGTCCCGCTCATCCTCTCGACGCGGCGTACCGGCCGACGCGGATAAAGCCCCGCGAAAGCCGTCGGCCGGTCGTCGTCATCGGTCGTGGGATCGGCTCTCCGCGTCGCCGTCGTCCGGGCTGCTCGCGTCGGGGCTGTCCGACCCGTCGCCGCCCGCCTCGTCCCCGGACTCGCCCGCGTAACACCGCTCCTCGACGTACCGGTCGTAGAGATTGGCGAGCAGCGGCGTCACGGGCCCGCCGGCGACGTCGATGCCGTCGACGGTCCCCACGGGCCGTATCTCCCGGGTGGTGCTCGTGACGAACACCTCGTCGGCGTCGCGCAGGTCCGACGGGGTGTACGCGCCCTCGTGGACCGGGATGCCCTCGGACTCGGCGAGGTCGATGACGAGCGAGCGGGTGACGCCGGGGAGGACCGGGCCGTCGAGGTTCGGCGTGTGGAGGCCCTTGTCCGCGACGAAGAAGACGTTGCTCGTGGTGCCCTCGGTGACGTGGCCCTCGTCGTCGAGCAGTATCGCCTCGTCGGCGTCCGAGACCCGGAGTTCGATGGACGCGAGCACCCCGTTGAGGTAGTTGTGGGTCTTCGCGTCGGCGGGGATGGCGGCCGAGGGGACCCGGCGGGTCTTGACCGTCTGGAGCGTCGACGGGCCGTCCCATGGCGTCGTGCCGTCGACGCCGCCCCGGGGCAGGTCGCGCACCGTCACGACCACGGTCCGGTCCGGGTCGGTCGGGGGGGCCAGGCCGCCGTCGTCGACGCCTCGCGTGACCGAGAGCCGGAGGTACGCGTCGGACAGGTCGTTGGCCGCGAGGGTGGTCTTGGCGCGGTCGCGGAGATCGTCCGTCGGCGGCGGGTCGAGCGAAATCCTGTCGCAGGTCCGCCGGAGGCGCTCGGCATGGGCGTCCCACGCGAAGAGGTCCCCGCCGTACACCCGGACGGTCTCGAACGCAGCGTCGCCGTACCGGAACCCGCGGTCGCGGACGCTCACCGTCGCCTCGTCGGCCGGTACGAGGTCGCCGTCGACGTGGTAGCGCACTAGTCCCGTCGAGCGCGCGCACGCTCGATCCAGCGCCCGAGCCGCTTCTCCGAGAGAGAGGTGCGCTCGGCGAGGTCGGCGGCGTCGGCCGCCGCGAGGTCGGCGATCGTCTCGACTCCGGCCCCCCCGAGACGTTCGGCGTACGCCGGGCCGATGCCCTTCACGGTGTCCACCGATTCGGACGCGGCGTCGGCGGACTCGGTGGCGGTTTCCGCGGCGGATTCGGCGGCGGATTCCGTGCCGGTGTCGGGCTCGTCGGATTCCGCGGCGGTGTCGGTCCCGGTGGCCTCCGACGCCGTCGGGTCGACGCCTTTCACCGCCGCCTCGTCGCTCGCATCCGGTTCGTGCTCGACCGTCCCGTCGCTCGCATCCGGTTCGTGCTCGACCGTGACGGTGGGTTCCCGGTCGCCGCGGTCGTCGCTACTCCCGAGACCGATCGCGGACAGGAGCTTGTCGAGTATCGTCATTGATGACGGTAGATCCCCCGGCGACAAAAAACGGCGCGTTCCGCGGCGGATAGACTTACAGGCGCGCGCGCAACGCCTCGTTCATCGCGTCGACCGGCGCGTCCCGGTCGGTCCAGTGTTCGAACGCCGCGACGCCCTGGTAGAGGAGCATCCAGGCGCCGTCGATGGGGAGCGCCCCGGCGTCGGCGGCGTCGCGCAGCAGTCGGGTCTCGATGGGCGTGTAGACGGCGTCGAGCACCGCTAGGTCGTCGTGGAGGAGCGCCGCCGGGACGGGGGTGGCGTCCTCCTCCATCCCGACGCTGGTGGCGTTGACGAGCACGTCCGCGTCCGGAAGGTGATCCCCGAGCGAGTCGAGGTCCCCCGCCGTCGCCGTCGCGCCCCAGTCCGTCACGGCGTCGGCGAGGTCCTCGGCGCGCTCGACGGTCCGGTTGGCGACGTGGACGCGGGCGCCGGCGTCCGCGAGCGCGAACGCGACGGCCCGTCCGGCGCCTCCCGCACCGACCACGACCCCGTCCCGCCCGTCGAGGGCGACGTCGTGGTGATCGAAGGCCCGGCGGACCCCCGCCACGTCGGTGTTGTAGCCGCGCGGCGGGTCGGCGTCGAAGTCGACGGTGTTGACCGCGCCGACCCGGTCCGCGAGCGGCGTCGCGTCGACGCGGTCGAGGACGTCCCGCTTGAACGGGATGGTGACGTTGAGGCCGGCGATGCCGAGCGCTCCGGCGCCGTCGAGCGCGCGGTCCAGCGCCCCGGGGTCCGGTTCGAAGGTGACGTATCGGGCGTCCATCCCGAGGGCGTCGTACGCCGCCTCGTGCATCGGGGGCGAGAGCGAGTGCCCCACGGGATTGCCGATGAGGCCGAAGACCTGCATGCGTCCGTCGAGGGCGGGCGCGACCAAAAGCGAACGGGGACGAACGAAACGAAAGCGAACGAAAGCGGTTCCGTCAGGGAACCGAGCGGATCAGTGTCCGCCGGTCGCGCTCACGCCGAGCACGAGCACGTGGTAGAGCAGGATGCCGGCGAACAGCGCGTAGAACGAGCCCACGAGGAGGAACGGGTAGGGGCTCATGGTGGCCTCGTTCTGGCCCGTGTCGATGTTGCGGGCCCGCGCGTACAGGATGACCCCGCTGATGATCGCCAGGATGGCCGAGAAGCCGTTGAGGAAGCCGGTGGTACCCCACTGTAGCGAGAGGTTCCACGAGGTGAACAGGACGCCGAGCGTGACCGGCAGCGTGCCCTGGAAGGCCATCGCGCCGGTCATGTTGCCGATGGCGAGGGTGTCCTTGTCCCGGCTGATCCAGATGACGCTGTTGAACTTCTCGGGGAGTTCGGTCGCCAGCGGCGCGAGCAGCAGCGCCAGCACGGCGGTCGGCATGCCGAGGACCTCGGTGGCGAAGTACGAGACTTCGCCGACGAACAGGTGCGCGCCGCCGATGATGATCCCGAGCGCGATGGCGGCCTGAACGAGGACGAGCCACAGCGGCGGGTCGCCACGGAGGTTCTGGGCGCCGCCGTCGGGGACCGTGTCCGAACTGCCCCCCGTCGAGAGCGCACCGTCGACGACCTTTCCGAGCAGGAGGTCCTCCATCTCCTCCTCGTCGGCCAGTTCGCCGCTCGTGAGCGTCCTGTAGAGGTAGATGGCGTAGAGCAGGACCAGGGTGATGCCGATGGCTATCGAGACGAGCTCGTTGTGGATGATCGCGGCGAGGAACGCGAGCGTGTAGCCGACCAGGAAGAAGCTGATGTCCCGCTTGGTCGACTGCACCTTGAAGTGGAAGTTGGTCCCGTACTCCCGCCGGTTACGGAAGTACAGCGTGCTCGCCCCGAGCAGGAACATTCCGATGGTCGCGAGCATGAACGGTGCGCCGAGGATGGCGCCCACGCCCACCTCGTCGGCCGCCGCCTGGCTCCCGCCCCCCAGCACCGCCGACAGGATGGCGATGACGGGAATCATCGTCTCCGGAAGCGCGGTCCCGACCGCGGCGAGGATGCTCCCCGTGGCACCCTCGCTCACGCCGAGACGGTTGCCCAGCCACTCGACGCCGTTAGTGAATATCTCCGCCCCGAGCAGCAGCATTCCGAATGCGCCTAACAACACGATGAGGTTCTGGAGCGGCGACCCGATTCCCGGTATGCCCACTAGTGACACGTCCCACATGACGGTTGGCTGCTTGACGATAGGGGTAGTTAAACTGTTCCATATCAGATGGTGAGACAGCCTCGCCCCCGTCGCGTCCGGGGATTAGTGGCGGCGTCGTCCCATCGGCCGGGGAAGACATATCTAGCTAAAATTTTAGCCGTGTCTAAACCATCGTGCTGGCGTCGGCTCGGATCGAAGGGCCGTGGTCCCGATCCGTGCTTCGTCGGGCTTTTGTCCGGCGGTCCCGACCACCGGCCGTGATCGGAGTGGTCGTCAGTCGGGCCGACCGGGCCTCGGAGCACATCGGCGAGTATCTGCTCGACCTCGCGTCGTGGACGAGCCACGAGGACGAGCGCCGACCGCCGTCGGAGGGCGGCGGGACAGTGCGCCGGACCGACGGGTTCGAACTCCGGACGTTCGACGACCTCCACATCGACCTCGCCGACCCGGCGGCGGCGTTCGACGACCCGGACCTGCTCGTGGTGGTCTCGCGCCACGCCGGCGAGACGGGGCCGCTTCTGACGGCCCACCACACGGGGAACTTCGGGCCCGCCGACTACGGCGGGGAGCCGGGGCGGTTCGCCCGGGCCGCCCCTGCGGCACAGAAGGCGGTCCTCGCGGCGCTCGCCGACCGCGCCCCGTCGGGCTACGACGTCGGAATCGAGTGTACCCACCACGGTCCCACGGCCGTCGACGTGCCCTCCCTGTTCGTGGAACTCGGCAGCGGCGAGGCCGAGTGGGCGGACCCGGAGGGCGCCCGGGCGGTGGCGCGGGCGGTTCTCGACCTGCGCGGGGTCGACCCGACGGGTCGTCGGACCGTCGTCGGGTTCGGCGGCGGCCACTACGCCCCACGATACGAACGGGTGCTCCGCGAGACGGGGTGGGCGGTGGGGCACGTGGGCGCGGACTGGGCGCTGGACGCGATGGGCGACCCGGGGGCGAACCGGGAAACCCTGGAGCGGGCGTTCGAGCGCAGCGGGGCCGATCGGGCGCACGTCGACGGCGACCGGCCGGCCTTCGTCGCGGCGGTCGAATCGCTCGGGTACCGGACCGTGAGCGAGACGTGGCTGCGGGAGGCCGACGGCGTTCCGCTGGCGCTCGTCGAACGGCTGGAGCGGACGCTGACGACGGTCGACGAGGGCCTGCGGTTCGGCCACCCGGCGGTCGACGCGCCCGTCGACGTCCCGGTCGCGGTCCGTGACCTCCCGGTGGACCTGCTCGACGCCGCCGCGGGCGTCGACGCCGACGCGACGCGGGAAGCGGTCGCCGCGCACGCGCACGCCTTCGAGACGACGGAGGGAGGGACCCGACCGCGCGGGCGGGTGGCGCTCCGGCCGGATGGCGACGGGGAACACGACCGGGGGACGTACGACGCGCTGGTCGACGCGCTCGCCGGCGTTCTCGAACGGGACTACCGGGCGGTCGAGCGCCGCGACGGCGTCGTCGTCGCCCGGACCGAGCGGTTCGACCCGGCGCTGGCCCGGGAGCGCGGCGTCCCCGAGGGCCCCGCGTTCGGCCGCCTCGCCGGGGGGGAACCGGTCGAGATCGACGGCCGTCGAGTGACGCCGGACGAGGTCCACGCCGAGCGAGTCGAGCGGTTCCCGACGTAAATATCCGATCACAGACACTACTACCGTCGATTCGATTCCAGATTTCCACGCTCTCAGTCCCGAGAAGAGCGTCAGACGAACGCATGACAGAGGGGGAACAGTAATGACCCTCGACACGAAATGGAGCCGCAGATCATGGATTCGATCGTCGACGACGCGATAGACGAAGCCGAGGAGGCCGGGGATGGGACTCGGGCCGTCGACGGAGCCGAGGAACTCGGCCCCGCCGGAGCGGGGCCGAGCCCCGACTCCGGAACGTCGGGGAAGATGACCGACGAGGAACTCCAGGACGTCCTGCAGGATCTGGAGACCAACATCACCGTGGTCGGGTGCGGCGGGGCGGGCGGCAACACGGTAAACCGGATGTCCGAGGAGGGGATCGAGGGGGCGAAACTCGTCGCCGCGAATACGGACGTCCAGCATCTCGTCGACGTGGAGGCCGACACCAAGATCCTGATCGGCGAGGACCGGACCGGCGGCCGGGGCGCCGGGTCGGTGCCGCAGGTCGGCGAGGAGGCCGCCATCGAGAGCCAGGAGGACATCACCGAGTCCATCGAGGGGTCGGACATGGTGTTCGTCACCGCGGGGCTGGGCGGCGGCACCGGCACGGGGTCGGCGCCGGTCGTCGCGCAGGCCGCCCGGGAGGAGGGGGCGCTCACCATCGCCGTCGTGACGACGCCGTTCACCGCCGAGGGGGAGGTTCGGCGGACGAACGCCGAGGCGGGGCTGGAGCGCCTGCGCGACGTCGCGGACACGGTCATCGTCGTGCCGAACGACCGCCTGCTCGACTCCGTGGGGAAGCTTCCGGTGCGGCAGGCGTTCAAGGTCTCCGACGAGGTGCTGATGCGCTCGGTCAAGGGAATCACCGAACTCATCACCAAGCCGGGGCTGGTCAACCTCGACTTCGCGGACGTGAAGACCGTGATGGAGCGGGGCGGCGTGGCGATGATCGGCCTCGGCGAGTCGGACTCCGAGGACAAGGCCCACGACTCGGTCAAGTCGGCGCTCCGCTCGCCGCTGCTTGACGTCGACGTCTCGGGCGCCAACTCCGCCCTGGTCAACGTCACCGGCGGCTCGGACATGGCCATCGAGGAGGCAGAGGGCGTCGTCGAGGAGATTTACGACCGGATCGATCCCGACGCCCGCATCATCTGGGGCACCTCCATCGACGAGGACCTGGAGGGGACGATGCGGACGATGATCGTCGTGACCGGCGTTCAGTCCCCACAGATATACGGTCGCGAGGGCGAGGCCGACGTCGACGCGGCCGACGGGTCCGGCGAGGACATCGACTACGTGGAGTGACGGTCCGCACGACGGCCGTGGGCTCCCGCCCCGCGCGTTCGTAACCGGAGTGCCTCTCGCGGCACGAAACCGCTCGCAGAGGTCATATGTCATCCGTTCGTAGAGTGGGGACGGCATGTCGTCCCCGGGCCCTCCGTCGGCGCGCTGGGCCATGACCGCGACGTAGTCCCGGTGCTCGTCGAGTCGGGCTCTAGCTGTCCGGCGGCGAGGCTGGCCGTCTCCTCGCCGTCGGCGCGCGTGCGTTCGATTTCCTGCTGCTTGTAGGTCTCCAACCCGCCGTACGTCGCGAGGCTCAGGACGAGGGTGAATCGCCACGAGCAGGATCGCGAATTCGTCCTGAGGTCCACGGCGGCGTGTCCACCGTCTGTATGATTAATCCTAGCGTCCGGACGCCCGGACGTCGACCCGCGGGGGTGACGATGCCCCGGCAGGAGCCGGACGGGTGTGGATCGACCGGCCCCGGACGGCCGTGACGCCCCGCCCGTTCCAATAGATAGAAAAAGGTCGGTGCCCAAGTTTCGGGCACATGGACGTCAAGTACGATCTGTCGAGTTACCGGCGCGTGCTCGAACTCGCGAGCACGCCCTCCTGGGAGGAGTTCTCCCAGGTATCGAAGGTCGCGGGGGCGGGCATCTTCCTCGTCGGCCTCCTCGGCTTCGCCATCTTCGCCATCATGTCGTTCATTCCCGGGGGTGTCTGAGATGCCGATCTTCGCCGTCAAGACCACCGCGAGCCAGGAGGGAACGGTCGCGGACATGATCGCCAGCCGCGAGGAGCGGGAGATCCACGCCGTGCTCGCGCCCGACGCGCTCACGAGCTACGTCCTCGTCGAGGCCGACGACGACGCGGTCTTCGAGCGGGTGCTCGACGAGATTCCGCACGCGCGAAGCGTCGTCCCCGGCACCTCCTCGATGACCGAGGTCGAACACTTCCTCTCGCCGACCCCGGACGTCGAGGGCATCGCCGAGGGCGACATCGTCGAACTCATCGCCGGCCCGTTCAAGGGCGAGAAGGCCCAGGTCCAGCGCATCGACGAGGCGAAGGACCAGGTCACCGTCGAACTGTACGAGGCGACCGTTCCGATCCCCGTCACCGTCCGGGGCGACCAGATCCGCGTCCTCGACTCCGAGGAGCGCTAGCCGGCCGTCGGGACGGGCGGAACGGAAGGGGGACGGGTGAGTGGTACCGCAACAGTAGTTGGTACTACGATTTCTTCATTCAGCATCTCTCCGCCCCGTCGAAACGACCAACTCATCCGAGGCTACCGATGTCGTTAGAAGGTAATTTCGAACCGCGCACCACCCGCCGTCCCCCCAGTCACCCGGATGTCCCATCCATGTGCGTCAGTAATTGCCCGTACAACCGCCAGACCGATCCCTGTCCCCGACGGACACGTTGAATAATTTTCCTTAAAGACGATGTCGCGCTTCTTCTCGGGAATTCCCGGTCCGTCGTCCGCAATATAGAACCCACCGTCAATATCGCCGACGGTGATTGTGACGTCAGGTCCTCCGTGTTCGACCGCGTTTCGAAACAGATTGTCAAGAAGTTGCACTACCCGGTCCTCGTCAGCGACGAGCTGCTGTGTCGTACGAATTTCTAACTCGGCCGCCGACTCGGAGACGATATCCCAGCACTCCTCACACAGCGCCGCCAGGTCGACCGTTTCCCGTTCGATTTCGGGGTCCTCCTCCTCCAGGATGAACAGCACTTCTTCGAACAGTTTATTCATCCGATCAATGGCTGTCCGACATCGCTCGAATGCCTCCGGCTCCCCGGTTTCATGGGCGATATCAAGATACCCATCGAGGATCTGGAGCGGATTCCTGAGTTCGTGGCGGAGGGTGCTGGCGAACTGTTCCAGCCGCTCGTTCTGTTCTCGGAGGTCCCTCGTTTGCCGTCGGCGTACGAGGAGATTCGTCATCCGCCGGAACAGCGACTGTCGCTCGACCGGCGCAGTCACCACCTCGTTGATGAGAAGCGGGCGCCTGTCCGGGTCCGGGGGCGGGAGATCGACCGTGACCGGCGTCCGGTCGCGCCGGATCAGCACGACCGGACAAAATACCGGCGCCTGCTCGGCCTTGTGGGCTTCTAACGCCTCCTGATACTGTGGCAAAGAGGCATCATCGACGAGGTACAGATCGGCCGGCTGGAGGTCCGTCTCCGTAACCGGCGTATGGCGGTCGCCCACGACCGATGTCAGAGCGCGGCGATTGGCGTCGTCCACGAGCAGCAATTGAACTTCTGACATTATGTGATCAGTGGCGTTACCAGGGGGTGTCGTCGTCGGCATCGGTGTGCTCTGGGGCACCGTCAAGCACGCCCTGCACGTGTGTCAGCGGGTCACCCACCTCGATTCCCTCGGCAGTGATCCAGAACCGCCGTGGGGCGGTCTCGAAGCCACTGACGCGCTTTTTCAACACACCGACGGCGCGTTGGAGCTCCCCGTCCAGTTCGAGATACTGCTGGAATACGAGGTTGTCAGCAAGGTAGCTGATGTTCGATCCCGTCGGGCGGGGCAGGCCCGTCACCGCGTGGCGCTCGTCGATGAGGATCACGGTGACGTTCATGTTGATCAGGTACCGTGTTAACGCGTGGAGACGCTGGCGCAGATTCACGGCTCCCTCCCCGCCCCTGATGGCGGTTCTGTATCCCTCGATTCCATCGATAACGACGAGTTCGGCGGCCTGCTCTTCCACCTGCGTTCTGACGAGTTGGGCGAACTGTTCCGGCGACCACGTCTGTGGCATGATTTCTTCGACAGTAAGGGAGCCGTCCTCGCGGAGCCGGGTAACTGGCATACCAAACGATTCCATCCGATGTGTGAAGGTCTCGAGCGATTCTTCGAAGAGATACGCCAGTGCTCGATCGCCGTTTGCCGCTGCCGTGTGCAGGAACTTCCCGGCTGTCGTCGATTTCCCGACGCCGGACGGGCCGCTGATGACGGTGACGGTGCCCTGTTCCAGCCCGCCGTTGAGCAGGGCATCGAGCCCGCCGATCCCCGAGCGGTGTTGCGTCGGGTCGAACGCCCGGTCGTGGCGGTCCGGTCTCAGGGCGGGATAGACGTCGAGACCGCTACTCCGAATTTCGAAGCCGTGGGTACCGTCCTGTTGGCCGACTCCCCGGTGTTTGGGGACACTCACCCGCCGCCCCGCATCGCCGTACTTGAGCGAGATGACGCCGTCGCTGAGCGAGCGGAGTTGTTCGTCCATCCGGGCTCCCGGCGTCTTCGTGGCGAGGACGGTCGTGTCGCGGTCTTTGAGAAACCGTGTGAACGCGATGATGCGCTTGCGAAACTGGTACTCGCTCGGTTCGAGATACTGGAGTTGACTGATCGGATCGATCAGGACGCGATCCGGGTCGAGGTCTTCGATTGCCTCTCGAATATCTGCAACCAGGTGGTCGTCCTCGACATCTTGAGGGTTGACGACGTCGTACGATCGAGACTGTGCGAAAAACTCCGATTCAGGGCCGATATCCAGAAATTCGGCGTCCGTCAGATCGAGACCGAGTTCGGCGGCGTTGACGATGAGATCGTCCCGTGATTCCTCACCGTGAATGAACAGGACGTCCTCGTCATCGCCGAGTCCGGCACGGAGAAACTGCATGCCGACGAGCGTTTTGCCAGTGCCGGGAGCACCGATGACGAGATAGAGCCGGTTGCTCACGAGTCCGCCGTGTAAAAGGGAATCAAGGCCAGGAATACCACTCGAAACCCGTGTAAGCGACTGGGTTGTATTTACCATGAACGCCCAAGCCGATCAAAATTGTATAACTCTGTCGGAAGCTGTTATCATATCTGATTATATTATCGGCTCATTCATCGAAGGGAGTGGGGTTGACGCCCCTACTGCGGAACGAAGAGAACGGACATATTCGTGTGGTCATAGTACAGACTGTCCCAGCTGCCGGGGGTGTTGACCCCGATCCTGATTCTCCTCTCGGTACTGTCCTCGATTTAGATGCGCTTGCTCGGCTTTTTGACGTCCCAGATGTATCGATAGGAAATGGGAGATTCCTTATAATAACTATGAACACACCGTTAGATATGACCGCCAAGCTGAAGACAGTCAGAACGTTCAGCAGCGGGCCAACCTAACGAACGACGGTGATTAGCGTCTTATCACCCCATACATACTTCGTATGTCTCTCGGCGATAGACGAGAACCGTCTTACAACCGAGTGATGCGTGTACATGGTCGCCCGGTGAAACTGGGTGTTGTTGATTGAGGAGAATCGTCGGGCTCGCAAACTCCACTTTGCAAAATGACCAGGTCGATTTCAGAGTCAACGTCGAATAAAGAAACCGTATTACCAACAACTGGTAACGGAGCGGAGCCGCAGCACTCACCCGCATCCGCTCCGGCATCCGCGTACACCCCGAGGCCCGTCGACGCTCCCGCGGGGCAAGAGTAACTGCTAACTTGCCGGATTGCGCCACCTCTGTGCGTGGGAGACGAGACGCCTGTGGACGGGCACGGGACGCGGGTCGACGCGCACGTGAAGGTGCTCGACGAGCGGGTCGTGAAGCGCGCCAAGGCGCGGGGCATCGACGCCATGGTGTACGCGCCCCACTTCACGCGCCTCCCGACGATCCGCGAGCG
This sequence comes from Haloferacaceae archaeon, assembly GCA_042219325.1. Lineage (GTDB taxonomy): Archaea > Halobacteriota > Halobacteria > Halobacteriales > Haloferacaceae > CAZMLQ01. The sequence continues at coordinate 33,894 of JBDGQA010000050.1, forward strand.
GGCGGCGGAGTTCTCGGACGACGACCTGCTCGTCGTGCCCGGCCGGGAGGTGTTCGCCGGCACCTGGCGGGACCGCAAGCACGTCCTCGGCGTGGGCTTGGCGGACCCGGTGCCGGACTTCATCACCCTGGAGGGTGCGCTCCGGGCCTTCGAACGGCAGGACGCCGCCGTGCTGGTCCCCCACCCGGGACTGGCGACCATGAGCCTCGGCGCGGCGGACGTCGAACGCCACGCCGACGCCGTCCACGCCGTCGAGACGTACAACGCGAAGTGCCTCCCCTATCAGAACCGGCGGGCCGGACGGATCACGTCGGAGAGCGGCCACCCCGCGTTCGGCTCCTCGTACGCCCACCTTTCCTGGACGGTCGGCGAGGCCTGGACGGCGTTCGACCGCCGGCTCACGAACGAGGCCGACCTCGTGGCGGCCTTCCGCGAGGGCGCGCCGCGAACGGTCGCCCGGCGGAGCGGCGTCGCCCATCGCGTTCGCGGCCTCGTCGAGTTCTCCCACCTGGGCTACGAGAACACCTGGGAGAAGATCGACCGGGTTCTGCTCTCCGGGATGGCGCCGACTCATCCCGACCACATCGCCTACGAGGGCGAGTTCGACGACGTGCGGGTCTACTGATCGCTGCCGGGCCCGGATCGACCGCCGTCGGGGACCGATTCCGGGCGCGTGTCAGACCCCGATGGCCATCCGGGCCGTCTCGACGGGCGCGACGTTCGCGTCGAGGGGGACGAGGTAGAGGTGGACCGCCGCGAGGACCGCGAGTTCCACCGCCGTGATGGCGACGGTGACGACGCCGGCCCAGTCGCTGGAGGTCGACACGCCGATCGGGAGGTTGAACTCGCGGTCCCAGGGGTAAAGGAGCGCGATGCCGCGCTTGCTCCCCAGCACGTCGAGGACGTAGTGGGTGGCGACGCCGATCCAGACGAACTGGAGGTTACCGAAGACGACCGGGTAGGCCAGGAAGACGGCAAGCACCGGGAGGTTGTGCAGCGTCTTGCGGTGGCGGCCGAACGCGGTGTCCACGTCGGGGAAGAGCGCCCCGAGGACGACCGGGACGAACAGTTGCGCGACGCGGGTTCCCGTATCGACCGAGAGCGACGGTTCGAGGATGATCGCCAGGCCGAGGACCAGCAGGACGGCGTTGAGGACGTGCCCCCGCTTGTTCATACCGTCCCGTCGGCGGGCGGCGTGACAAACCTTGTCCCTTCGCCGTTAGGGGAGCCCGAGCGGTCGGGGTCGCGGGCGTGGGTCCACAAGAACCAACGTCGCCCCGCCCGAGTCGGGGGTATGAACTACGACACGCCGCTGTTCTTCCGGGTGATGCAGTACGCGGCGGCGGCCGACCGGGACGTGATCGACATGGTGAGCGGCAACCCCGACTGGGACCCGCCCGAGGCGCTCCGCGCGGGCCTCCACGAGTACGCCGACGCCGACGGGGACGCGTTCCAGTACCCGCCGAGCGAGGGGCTACGGGACTTGCGCGAGGAGATCGCGGCGCGGCGCGACGTGGACGTCGAGTCGGTCGTCGTCACCAACGGGACGGGCGAGGCCAACTACCTCGCGATGGCCCGGGCGATGGAGCGCGACGCCGGACACGAACTCGTGCTCACCGATCCCGTCTACCCCTACTATCCCGGCAAGGCGCGGATGCTCGGCGCGGACGTGCGGACCGTTCCCGTCGAGCGGGACGGGAGCCTCGATCCGGACGCCGTCCGGGCGGCGACGAGCGCGGACACGGCGGCGCTCGTGATCAACACCCCGAACAACCCGACAGGGGCGGTGTACGACCCGGGGACGGTCCGGGAGCTCGTCGAGGTCGCCGAGGACAACGACGCGCTCCTGGTGGCCGACGAGGTGTACGATCACTTCGACTACACGGGCCGGTTCGAGAGCGCCCTGGCCGTCGACTCCGACCGCCGCATCGTCACCACGGCCTTCTCGAAGTCGATGGCAATCACGGGGTTCCGGGTCGGGTACATGGTCGTCCCCCCGGGCCTGGTCGACGCCGTCCGGACGCGGCACATGCTCGTGAACGTGACCGGGAGCCGTCCGGCCCAGGCGGCCGTCCTCCGCGCGCTCCGGGAGACGGGCCCCGCCTATTACGAGGACGTCCGGGCGACGCTCCGGGAGCGAATCGACGCGTTCACCGACGCGCTCGACGTCGCCGGCGCCGACTACACCACCCCCGAGGGCGCCTTCTACGTGCTCGCGCGGTTCGACGGCTTCCCGGGGACGATGGCGAACGTCGAGCGACTCGTCGACGGGGCCGGCGTGGCGGGGATGCCGGGCGAGGCGTTCGGCGAGGCGCGTTCGGAGTGGATCAGGTTCGCGCTGGTCACGCCGCGGGCGACCGAGGCGGCCGAGCGGCTGGCGGACTACTTCGGGTGAGCGCGTCCCCCGCCGTCGGCTCCGTTCGCACCGCCCCGGGACCGACGGATACTCGGGGGCCGGCCGCCGAGGGGGCGGCATGACTGAACTCGACGTCGAGCCGGTCGACTCCGTGGACGAGGCGGTCGCCGTCGACGCCGACGCGGACCTGCCGGCGGGGGTCGAGGCCCCCGAGTACGTCCTCTACGGCGGCAAGGGCGGCGTCGGCAAGACCACCTGCGCGGCGGCGACGGCGCTCGCGAGCGCCGCCGCCGGGACGCCGACGCTCGTCGTCTCGACCGACCCGGCCCACTCGCTGTCGGACACGCTCGAGACCGACGTCCCCCCCGAACCGGCGCAGGTGCGCGAGGACGTGCCCCTGTTCGCCGCCGAGGTCGACCCGGACGCCGCGATGGAGGCCGGACCCCTCGGCGGCGGTGGCGGCGGGAACGGAGCGCTCGGCGGCCTGGGCGGCGTCGGGGAGGCGCTGGACGACCTGCCGATGGACCCGCTGATGGGCGGGGAGATGCCGGGGGCCGACGAGGCCGTGGCGATGCAGCGGCTCATCGAGTATCTCGACGACCCCCGGTTCGACCGGGTGGTGGTCGACACCGCGCCGACGGGTCACACCCTCCGCCTGCTCGAACTGCCGGAGACGCTCGACTCGATGGTCGGCCGCCTCCTGCAGTTCCGCGAGCGGGTCGGCGGAATGATGGACGGCCTGTCCGGGATGTTCGGGGACGACGAGGAGGGGGACGTCGAACCGGGACCCGGGTTGGAGGAGGTGCGCGAGCGCATCGAGCGCCTCCGGACCGTCCTGCGCGACCCCGAGCGGACCGACTTCCGGGTCGTGATGGTCCCCGAGGAGATGAGCGTCGTCGAGTCGGAACGGCTGGTGGGGCGCCTGGAGGAGTTCGAGATTCCGGTGCGGACGCTCGTGGTCAACCGCGTGATGGAGCCGGCGACGGACGTCGCGGGCGGGGCCATCGACGAGGAGTGGATCGTCGCCCCGGACCTGGAGGACTGCGAGTTCTGTCAGCGGCGCTGGGAGGTCCAGCAGCGGGCGCTCGACCGCGCGACCGACCTCTTCCGCGGGCGGACGGTGAAGCGAGTGCCCCTGCTGGCCGACGAGGTGCGCGGCGACGCGGCCCTCCGGGTCGTCGCGGCCTGTCTGAGCTAGCCGCCGGCGCAGCCTACGCCAGCCGCTCCAGCAGCGAGAACGCCCGGTCGCGCAGGGCGTCGGGGACGAACCGGGCGAGGACGGCCACGCGGGCGAACGTACCGACGGGATACCGGGCCCGCGGCCGGGTGGCGCTGGCGGCGTTGACGACCGCGTCGGCGACGCGTTCGGGGGGAATCGTGCCCGGCCCCCCGTCGCCGATCGCACCCGCGTCGGCGAACGCCTCGTAGAACGCCTCGTAGGCGCCCGAGCGGTCGAGGTCCGGACTTTCGCCCTCTCCCTGTACCTCCTGCTCGGCCCGTTCGCCGAACCCGGTGTCGACCGGGCCGGGTTCGATCAGCACCACGTCGACGCCGTACTCGTCGACTTCGGCCCGGAGCGCGTCGCTCATCGCCTCCAGGGCGAACTTCGATCCGCAGTAGGCCCCCCCGCCCGGGAACGCCACCCGGCCCGCGACGCTGGAGACGTTGACGACGGTCCCGTCGCCGCGCTCGCGCATGTGCGGCAGGACCGCCCGGATCAGCCGGTGGGGGCCGTAGACGTTCACGTCGTACTGCCGGCGGACCGTCCCGACCGGGAGGTCCTCCACGGGGCCGAACTGGCCGTAGCCGGCGTTGTTCACCAGACAGTCGATCCGGCCCTCCTCGTCCACCATCCGGTCGACGACGCGCTCTACCTCGTCGCCGTCGGTCACGTCGAGCGTCGCGATGGTGCAGCCGTCCCGCTCCCCGAGTCGCTGGACGTCCGCGGGGTCGCGCGCGGTGGCGTACGCCGTCCACTCCTCGTCCAGGAACGCCTCGACGGTCGCCCGGCCGATGCCCCCGGACGAGCCGGTGACGAGAACGGTCCGATCCATACCGCGGCCACGGCGGGGCCGGCCTTAATCGTGTGGAAGCCGTTCCGTTCGCCGGTGCGAACGAGCACGACGCCGACCTCCGCACGGGGACCGGTCGCGTTTCGCGTACTGATAATCGACGCGTAAGGGATATGGTGTCGGAACTGCAGGAACGATCGATGCCCGTCACGAGCGGTGAGCGCTCCCGTCCGGACCGGATTCGCGTCCTCCACGTCGACGACGACGGGGTCACCGACACGACGGCCGCATTCCTCGAACGCGATGAGCGAATCCAGGTCGTCACCGAGGCGAGCGCTGGCGACGGCCTCGACCGGCTCGCGGACGGGACGATCGACTGCGTCGTCTCGGGCTACGAACTGCCCGGTCTGGACGGCATCGAGTTCCTCGAGACCGTGCGGGAGTCGCACCCCGACCGCCCCTTCGTCCTGTTCACCGGCGCGGGCGACGAGGGGGTGGCCAGCGACGCCATCACGGCGGGAGTGACCGACTACCTCCGGAAGGGGCACGGCGTCGAGCAGTACGACCTCCTCGGCAACCGGATCCTGAACGCCGTCGAGCAGTACCGCGCCGAGCGCGAGCGCCGCCGGGACGAACGGCGGTTCGAGGCCGTCTTCGAGGACCCGAAGATGCACGTCGGTCTGCTCGAGCCCGACGGAACGGTGCTCCGGATCAACCGGACGGCGCTCGACGCCGCCGGCGCCGACCGCGACGCGGTGGTCGGGGAGCCGTTCCCGGCGACGCCGTGGTGGAACCACTCCGCGGAGTTGCAGGCCGACCTGCGGCGGTGGATCGACCGCGCCGCGGCGGGCGAGTACGTGGAGTACGAGGTGGAGCATCCCGACCGGGACGGGGACCTCTACAGCGTCGAGGGCACCGTCCGCCCCGTCACGGACGACGCTGGCGAGGTGATGTCGCTCATCGCCTCCGCCCGGGACGTCACCGAGCGCGCGGAGCGCGCGCATCGGATCGAGGCGCTCCACACCGCGACGAGAGAGCTGATGGCGGCCGACACCGAGGAGGCGGTCGCCGAGATGACCGTCCGGGCCGCCGCGAACACGCTGGGATTCCCGCGCAACGTCGTGCGACTGCGCGACGACGACCTGCTCGTGCCGGTCGCGGTCTCGGAGGGGATGGGGGAGGAACTGGGCAGCGATCGGCCGGCCTACGAGATCGGACAGCCGACGGCCGGGGTGGCGTTTGAGCGGGGCGAGACCGTCGTCTACGACGACCTCGCGGACCTCGACGACGACGTGGACCACACGCCCGGCGCCAGCATGTACGTCCCCATCGGGCAGTACGGGGTGCTGACCGTCAGCGGGACCGTCCCCGACGCGTTCGACGGGACTGACGTCGACCTCGCCGAACTCCTCGCGGCCCACGCCGAGGTGGCCCTGGAGCGCGTCGAGCGGGCCCGGGAACTCCGCCGCCGGAACGAACGGCTCGACGAGTTCGCGAGCATCGTCGCCCACGACCTCCGGAACCCCCTGAACGTGCTCGACGGCTCGCTCGACCTGCTCCGGGAGACGGGCGATCCGGCACACCTCCGGCAGTGTGCGTCGGCGGCCGACCGGATGGGGCGGCTGATCGACGACCTGCTGACGGTGGCCCGGGGGGGCGCGCCGGTCGAGGATCCGGAGCCCGTCCGCCTGGCGCCGCTCGTCGAGACCTGCTGGGAGGCCGTCGGGGGCGAGGGGGCGACCCTCGACGTCGACGCGTCGCTGACCGTCCGGGCCGACGAGGACCGGCTCAGACAGTTGTTCGAGAACCTGTTGCGAAACGGTGTGGAGCACGGCTCCACGAACGACCGGTCGACGCCCGACGACTCCGGCGACCACACCGGTTCGGCGGTGACCGTCGAGGTCGGAGAACTCGGCGACGGGGACGGGTTCTACGTCGCGGACGACGGTCCCGGCATCCCGGACGCCGAACGCGAGCGGATCTTCCGGAGCGGCTACTCGACCGCCACGGACGGGACCGGGTTCGGGCTGGCGATCGTCGAGCGAATCGCCGAGGCCCACGGCTGGGAGGTCCGGGCAACCGAGAGCCGGGCCGGCGGGGCCCGGATCGAAGTCGGGGGGGTCCGCACGGAACGGTTCGATCCGGAGCGGCCCGACTGAACGGCGACCCGGACCCGTCGCGCGCGGCGCTCTCCCGACGACTCGGGGGTCCGGATCACGTATACCGCGCCTTCACCTCGTCCGCGTGGGCGTCGGCCAGCCGGACCGGCTCCGGCAGTTTGTAGCCCCGACAGCACGCGGCGACGCAGTCGACGGCCGTCTCCGGGCCGACGCGGTGGCCCGGGCTGACGTACAGTGGGTTGATCCGCGGCTCGCCGTCGTACTGGCGGGACTGGTAGGCGTAGCCGATGGTCGTCCCCGTCGGGGCCGTCACGTCGTCCCCCTGGCGGACCTCGATGGGGGTCCGCCAGCCCTCCGGGCGGCCGTCGACCGACTCGCGGGGGGTGCCACAGAGGAGGCTCTTGGCGACGCCGACGGTCGGAAGGCCGAGAACGACGCCGAGATGGGTCGCCAGCCCCGCCTCGCGGAAGTGGATGCGCCCGCTGCCGTCGACCAGCGCGAGGTCGGGGTCCGTGTCGAGCGCCCCGAAGGCGTCGAGCGCGGGACCGCCCTCGCGAAAGGAGAGCAGGCCGGGGATGTAGGGGAAATCGAGGGACGAGACGGCGTGTGCGCGTTCGACGACGGTTCCGCCCTGCCAGCAGACGACGGCGCTGACGGCCCGGTCGTCGAGGAACGCCTGGTCGACGCCGGCGACGACCGCCCCGTCCGGCGCGCCCACCGCGGCCGGGTCGACGGGGAGGTCGTCGTCGAAGACCGCCGCGTCGGCGACCGCACGCTGGATGGTGAGCATCTCCTCGCGGGACGACCCGGGGTCGGGAACAAACTCGGGGCGGACGGGGGACATGCGGTCAGAAGGGGCCGCGACCGCCGGGACCGCCCGGGCCGCCCGGGCCGCCCGGGCCCCGCCGACCGAACGACAGGGTACTCGGGACGCGCTGCTGACCCTTGATCCGCTGGCCGTAGGCGAGGCCGATGCCGAGGCCCGCCAGGTGGGCGAAGTGGGCGACGTTGCCCTGTCCGGCCGCGGTGGCGGCGCCCGGCGAGAGGAAAAAGAGGACCGAGAGCAGCGCGAAGCCGATGGTGAACAGCCAGAGCGGGATGGGGACGAGGAAGAAGAGGTAGATGCGGAGGTCGGGGTTGAGGACGGTGAGGACGCCGAGCACGGCGAAGACGGCGCCCGAGGCGCCGATCACGCCGGTGACGCCGCTGGCGCCGAGCATCCCCGTGTTCACCAGGAGCAGGTGGGTGAGCACCTGTGCGAGGCCGGCGACGACGCCCCCGACGAGAAAGAGGAGGGCGAACCGCCGGGAGCCGACGTAGCGCTCCACGAGCGGACCGAAGAAGTAGAGCACGATGCTGTTCCCGACGATGTGAAAGAAGTTGAACGGGCTGTGGGCGAACACCGAGGTGATCCAGGTCCAGACCCGGAGGAGGCCGTCCGAGCGGAGCACGAAGAGCGCGCTGAACGCCTCGGGGGCGACGAGGAGCACGGCCCACTCGAGGGCGAAGACGATCCACATGAGCGCGAGCAGCGAGTAGGCGACGTTCCCCCGGACGTACCCGAGGAGGCCGCCGGTCCCGGTCACGCGTCGCGAGATGCGGTCCCTGAGATCCCCGCTGCCGGACGACTGCACGCTGTCGTCGAAGCCGCTGTCGAACACGCCGCCGGGGTCGTTCCACTCGTCGAGCCCCGGACAGTCGTGGTTCTCGGGAAGGCGGTGCTCGGAGCAGAACGTCCCGCCACAGCGCCGACACTGGTACGGCAGGTTCTCGTCCCTGCCGCACTCGTCGCACCTGGCCATCGGAGCGGTCTAGCCGGCGATGGGACTAAAAGGTGTGTTTCGGCGCCGGCGGTCAGGATTCCCCGTCGTCCGGGGCCTCCCGACCGCCGGAGTGTCCGTCGGCATCCGCGTCGTCGTCCCGGTCCGTGTCGCCAGGCCGATTCGGGTCGTCCGGAACGACCGTCACGTGGTCGATGCCGAGTCGGGGACTGGTGGCGGCCATGGTATCCGTCCTACGGCCCGACCGCACAAGAAATTACCCATGTGCATAACGAATGCGCGGCGACGGGAGCGATTACTGTCGGGTATCCATCGATGGTCCGAACGAGGAGCGCCGCGGCGGTGTTAGCCGAAGTGCTGCTCGTAGAGGTCCCGGGAGTGCTCGATGGCGTCCAGCGCGGCCGCCCGGTCCTCGAAGCCGAGCGTCTCGGTCTCCTTGCCCGGTTCGAGGTTCTTGTACGTCTCGAAGAACTCCGCGATCTGGTCGCGCTGGTGCTGGGTGATGTCGTCGAGGTCCGTGACGTGGTCGTGTTGCGGGTCCTCGCTCGGGACGGCGATGACCTTGTCGTCCTTCTCGCCGTCGTCGTCCATCCGCATCAGCGCGACCGGGCGGGCCTCGGCGACACAGCCGGGGAACGTCGGGTCCTCGACCAGCAACAGCACGTCGAGGGGATCGTCGTCGTCGTAGTACGAGCGCGGGATGAACCCGTAGTCCGAGGGGTAGTGGACGTTCGAGTGGAGGACGCGGTCGAGCACGACGCCGGGGATCGACTTGTCGTACTCGTACTTGTTGCGCTCGCCCTTGAGGCACTCGACGACCGCGTAGATCTCGTCGGGCGGATCGGGGCCCGTTTCCAGGCCTTGCCAGAGGTCCGGCATGACCCCCCCTTCTCGCAACGCGAGCAAATGGTTTTCGGGATCCGGTGGGGCGGCCGCCGTCGGCGGCGACACGGCCGCCCGGTACGGGCCACGCCCGGACCGCCTTGCCTGCCCACGTGTCGCCGCCACTGAAGCCCGGGGGAACTATCAGGTGGTCGGCTGTATCCCCCGGTGTCGACGGTCGTACGACCCGGATCGCGCCGATCGATTGCGGAACGAGTTTAGTAAATGGGTCATTTCGAACCGGTCGAGTCTGTCGGTTTTGCCGGTTCCAAACCGAATCATTCTTGAGAAAGGTTATATACGCGGAGAGTGAGGAAAACCCAATGTCAGAGGCACAATCAGTTGCGGACGGACCGGATATCGGGAGAGACCTGACGGCGTTCCAGCGGAACATCCTGGTCATCCTGTCCGAGGAGTCGATGTACGGGCTCGCGGTCAAGCGCGCCCTGGAGGAGTACTACGGCACGGAGGTCAACCACGGGCGGCTCTACCCCAATCTCGACGAACTCGTCGAGATGGGGCTGGTCGGGAAGGGCGAACTCGACGAGCGGACGAACGAGTACACGCTCACCGAGGAGGGAGAGGAGGTGCTCGTCGACCGCCTCGACTGGATGCTGTCGAAGTTCGTCACGAACGAGGAGCGCGCGGAGACGGTCACGGATCTGGTTCGTCACTACCAGTAACCGTCCGCGTCCGCGCGAGCCGGGACAGCCGAGCGACCGGGTCCGGGCGGTCGCCGTGGCGCGAACGGGATTCGTCGATCGGTCGGATCGAATCGCGCCGCCCGGCCACGGGTATTTTGGGACCGCGCCATGAGCCTGAGGGACGCGCTCCCGACGAGCACGATGGCGACGAGGCCCGGGACGTACTCGGCGGCGAGCAGCAACTCGGGGCGGAACGGGACGGACAGGAGGTAGCCCACGAGTCCAACGGCGGCGACGAACCGGGTCGCCAGCCCGAACGGGAGGAAGAAGCCGAGACTGATCTGGAACAGCCTGGTCGGCGCCCAGACCACGGGGAGGAACGGCGGGACCGCGGGGCTGAAGAGGTAGCCCGTGAACCCGGCGCCGACGAGCGGGAGCCCGAAGCTCAGGCGGAGCAGCCAGGGGAGCAGGTCGCTGTACTCCGTGACCGCCCGGCGGAAGGCCACGACGTCCCGCTGGGCCGGCCGAACGTGGAGGTGGGCGAGGGCTGCGACGGCGGCGGCCCCGCCCCCGGCGAGCACCGCCACGTTGACCGGATCGGTGAGCACGTCGACGAGGAACGCGAGCGCGTCGACGTCTTCGCCCCCCTCCGAGGTGTACTCGACGTGTCCGGCGACGGGACGGGCGGCCAGGAGTAAGCCGACCGCCCCCAGGGCGCCGCCGAGCGCGCGTGCCGCGTGTGATCGCATCGCGATCCGTTACGGGGGACGCGGACTCAAGTCGCGGGCCTCCCGGCCGTCGCCGGCGACCGCGCCTCGCGGTCAGGGTTCGATCGGGGTGGGTTCGACATCGGCCACCCCGAACAGCAGGCGCAACGATTCCTCGACCAGGTCCCGCTGGCGGTCGCTCGGCCAGGCGTTGCGCGGGAAGTAGTCGGTCAGGAACTCCTCGACCTCCCCCGGCGTGGCCCGTTCGATCCGCTTCGCGTAGTGGTTGCTCATGAAGTCCGCGAACGCCCGAGCGTTCGCGGCGTGGACCTCGGCGGCTGCGTCGGCTTCCTCGGCCACGGCCGAGACCAGGGCGGCGTTGTCCGCCTCGACTTCCTCCCACTCCGCGGGGTCGTCCGGCCCGGAGAGCGTGCGTTCGACCGCGCGGTCCGTGCTCTCGAGGCGGTCCATGCGGACGACGCCCCCGTCGTCGAGCCAGTCGGCCGGGTAACAGACCAGCGTGTCGTCGGCCTCGCGGACCCGCGCCTCGAAGCCGTGTTCGGCCAGCAGGTCCGCCCGGTGCTCCTCGTAGGCCGTGCGCTCGCCGGGGTCCGCGGCGCGGCGGGCCAGCCGGGTCAGCCGTTCGACCTCGTCGAGGACCGAGTCGGGCAGAGTCGGGCGTTCAGCCATCGTCCAGGGCCTCGTTGGCCAGGTCGTCGGCCCGGTCGTTTACCTCCCGCGGAACGTGCTCGATGCTCCACCGCTCGAAGCCGTCGAGCAGTTCGCGGGCGCGGGCGCGGCGCTCGCGCAGGCCCGGGTCGGTGACGTCGTACGCGCCGCGGACCTGCCGCACCACCAGTTCCGAGTCGCCCCGGACGTCCACCTCCTCGAAGCCGTAGTCCCGCGCCGCCTCCAGGGCACGGAGCAGCGCCTCGTACTCCGCGCGGTTGTTGGTCGCCTCGCCGATCCGTTCGCCGCCCTCGTCGACGATCCCGTCGGCGTCCACGATCACCCACCCGATCGCCGCCGGTCCCGGGTTCCCGCGGCTCGCGCCGTCGAAGTAGACGTGGGCGCGCCCGCCCCCCTCCCGGAGCAGCGCGAGGAGGTCCGCGGGGCGGCCGCCCTGGACCACGACCTTGTCGTCGTAGGCCACCGCGACCGCGTCGCCGCGCTCGGCCCGCCACCGCTCGTGGGGCGTGTGTCCCGGCTCGACGGACACCCCGGCCGCCTCGATCCGCTCCCGGGCGGCCCGGGGGTCGCAGTCCACGGTCGGCATCGCCGCGCACTCGCCGCGTCGAACTTAAATGCCGTTCGCATCGCGCCGGGGGCCGGGTCCCGAGACGGGGGCGGGGGCCCGGGGCGGCAAAGGCTTTAAACGGATGCCGCCCGGGAGCATAAAAACGCGATGACAGGGCCCACCCGCCAGCGGGACGAACGGACGCGATGGCAGGGCGAGGGAGAACGGGCGGACGAAACGGGCGAGGAAGCGGACGAGATCGATCTGGACGAGGTCGATCCGGACGACCTCGTGCGGACCGCGGACGGCGAACTCATCCACGAGGAGACGGGACTGATCGTCGAGGAGGAGAATATCGACCCCGGGCCGGAGTGGCGGGCGTTCAACCACGAGGAGCGCCAGGAGAAGTCCCGGGTGGGCGCCCCGACCACCCAGACGATGCACGACAAGGGGCTGACGACGACCATCGACTGGAAGGACAAGGACGCCTACGGGCGCTCGATCAGTTCCCGGAAGCGTTCCCAGATGCACCGCCTGCGCAAGTGGCAGGAGCGCATCCGCACCAAGGACGCCGGCGAGCGCAACCTCCAGTTCGCGCTGAGCGAGATCGACCGCATGGCCTCCGCGCTCGGCGTCCCCCGGTCGGTCCGGGAGGTCGCCAGCGTCATCTACCGGCGGACGCTCGCCGAGGACCTGATCCGCGGGCGCTCCATCGAGGGCGTCGCCACCGCCGCCCTCTACGCCGCCTGCCGCAAGGAGGGCATCCCCCGGTCGCTGGAGGAGATTTCCGAGGTGTCGCGGGTCAACCGCAAGGAGATCGGACGGACGTACCGGTACATCTCCCAGGAACTCGGCCTGGAGATGAAGCCCGTCGATCCGAAGAAGTACGTCCCGCGGTTCTGCTCCGAACTCGAACTCACCGAGGAGGTCCAGGCGAAGGCCAACGAGATCATCGAGACGACCGCCGAACAGGGCCTGCTCTCGGGCAAGTCACCGACGGGGTACGCGGCGGCGGCCATCTACGCGGCCTCCCTGCTCTGTAACGAGAAGAAGACCCAG
>JBDGQA010000049.1:0-46570 GCA_042219325.1 Haloferacaceae archaeon
ATCAATCTGGACTACGCGGACATGTCCACGATCATGAACCAGGGCGGCGTCGCGGTGATGCTCGTCGGGGAGACCCAGGACAAGAACAAGACCCGCGAGGTGGTGAGCGACGCGATGAACCACCCGCTGCTGGACGTCGACTACCGCGGCGCGTCCGGCGGGCTGGTCCACATCACCGGCGGCCCCGACCTCACGCTGAAGGAGGCCGAGGGCATCGCCAACAACATCACCGAGCGCCTGGAGGCGAGCGCCAACGTCATCTGGGGCGCCCGCATCCAGGACGAGTACAAGGGCAAGGTCCGCGTCATGGCCATCATGACCGGCGTCCAGAGCGCGCAGGTGCTCGGCCCGACGACCCAGAAGCAGGCCGACCGCTCGCGCGCCAGCATCGAGGGCGACTTCGATCCGGACGCGGGCAGCAGGGCCGAATCGGGATCCGACGACGGGACACCCTCGTGGTCCGACGGGGGCCGCGAGGAACTCGAGCGTCACAACGGCGTCGACGTCATCAGGTGACGCCGCGGTCGGCGTCGGCCGACGGGGCCGACGACCGCGGTGCGGTCGGCGCGACTTCTTATCGGGGCGACTGATACCGGGAGCGGTGCCGAACCCGGTCGTGGAACCCGGCCCGGAGACCGGCACCCCTGGCTACCGGGACCGCACCCGCGCGGGGACGCCGTGGGCCGGCTGTGTCGTCACCATCGGGTCGAACGCGAGCGGCCGCTCGGGGTCGACGACGTACCGCCGACCGACGGCCGCGAGGACGAGCGTCGCCTCCAGCAGCGCGAACCGGCGCCCGAGACAGGTCCGCGGGCCCGCCCCGAACGGGAGGTACGCGCTCCCCTTCGACTCCGGGGAACAGGTCCGCCAGCGGGAGGGCCGCCACGACGCCGGGTCCGTCCAGAACCGCCCGTCGCGGTGGATGCCCCAGATGCCGAGGTGGGTGCGCGTCCCGGCCCGGAGCCGGTAGCCACCCATCTCGACCGCCCGGGTCGTCTCCCGGGGGATGGTGTGAACCGGCGGATACGCGCGCATCGTCTCGTGGACGACCCGCCGGGTCACGTCGAGGTCGCCGACGTCAGCGAGCGTCGGCGGGCCGTCCAGGACGGCGTCCAGTTCGGCGTGGAACCGGTCGCGGACGGCGTCGTGGGTTCCGAGATGGTGGAGGGCGTAGGTCAGCACGAGCGCGGTCGTGTCGTGACCGGCGAAGGTCAGCCCGACGACCTGGTCGACGATTTCGGCGTCCGCGAGGTCGGTTCCGTCGGCCGCGCGCAGGGCGGCGAGCGTCGACAGCAGGTCGTCGCCGGCCGCGTCGCCGTCGCCGGCCCCCGGTCCGTTCCCATCGCCGGGTCCGTTGTCGCTCCCGTTCCCCTCGCGCGCCTCGCGCAGGAGACTCCGGGCCTCGCGTTCGACGGCCTCGACGGCCGTCCGGAACCGGCGGCGGGACGGGGTCGGGACCCACGTCGGGAGGGCGAAGGACGTGGCCCTGAACCAGAGGTTGAGGTCGTTGGCGGCCCGCCGGAGGCGTTCGTCGCCGCCCGGGTCCAGCGGCCGGTCGAACAGCGTCCCGAAGAGGTTGTCGAGCGCCACCGCGCCCATCTCGTCGTGGAGCGAGAGCCGCTCGCCGGCCGACCAGCGATCGAGACGGCGCTCGGTCAGGTCGACCATCCGGTCGGCGTACGAGCGGACCTGCGCGGGGTAGAAGAACTCCTCCAGGGCGTCGCGCTGGCGGCGCCACTGGGCGCCCTCCGTCGCGACGACGCTCTCGCCGAGCGCGATGCGGAAGTCCTCGGTCTTGGCGAACGCCTCGCGGTCCGTCAGCGCCCGCTCGACGTGGTCGGGGTGGGTGAGGGCGTAGAACTCGCCGATGCCGAGGACGCGCAGGCGGGCGACGTCGTCGCACTCGGCCGCGACGTCGCCGTACAGGCCGAGCGGGTCCCGGACGAACCGGAGCGTGTGGCCCAGGAGCGGGAGGCCGGGGAGCGAGGACGGGCGCGGGGCGGACACGGGCGTTGGACGGCGGCGGCGGGGCGAAAAGCGCTTTGGCTCCGCGACGGGGGCGGGACGCCCGGGCGCTGCGCGGCGGCGGCCGACGGCACCGACCGGGCGCCGCGCGCCGTCAGTCCACGGCCTCGACCAGCCGGCACTTCCGACAGACCTCGCGCCCCGTGGGCGACCCGCACCGTTCGCACTCGCCCAGGTCGGGGCCGTCGTCGCCGCGGTACTCCCTGGCGGCGAGCGCCGCCAGTTCCTCGTAGCCCGACAGCACCGAGTGGCGCGTCCCGGGATGGCGCTCCTCCAGGTCGAGCAGGAGCTCCTGGATCTCCGCGCGGAACGACTCGCTGGCGTGGGGGCACTCGGCGGCGTGGACGGGCAGGTCGGCGGTGTGGGCGTAGAGGGCCACCTCCTTCTCGGGGACGTCCCGCAGCGGCTTGGCCCGGGGGACGAAGGGGCCGGGGTCGTGGCGCTCGTCGAACGCGCCGAGGCTGGCGTCGAAATGTTCGGCCATCCGTTCGATGTCGCCCTCCAGCACGTTCATCAGCGCCGTCTCGGCCTCGTCGTCGAGGTTGTGACCCGTCAGGAGTTTGTCGGCACCGAGGTCCGCGGCGTGCCGGGCCAGCAGGTCCCGGCGGAACACCCCGCAGTACGCGCAGGGGGCCATGTCCATCGGGTCCTCGTCGACGACGTCGTCCATCTCGACGCCGAGTTCCTCGGCGTAGGAGGCCTCGACGTGACGGACCTCGGCGTCCAACCCGTCGAGCAGTTCCCGCGCGGCCGACAGCGACTCGTCCCGGTAGCCCTCGATGCCCTCGTGGATCGAGAGCGCGACGAGTTCGACTCTCGGGTCGCGGCCGAACGTGTCCGCGAGGACGTGGGTGAGGACGACGCTGTCCTTCCCGCCGGAGAGACCGATCACCCACGTCTCGGGGTCCTCGGGCGTGGCGTCGTCGGGGAGGAGTCCGTCCCGCCGGATGCGGCGGCGGATCCGCTTCTCGACCGAGCGCCGGAGGTGGGGACCACACAGGTGGGCGCCCGAGTAGGCGACGTGGAGGACGGCCGCCCGGCCGCACTTGTCACACTCCATCGAAGCCCGGTTCGCGACGCGACGGGAAACGGCTTGCGCCTCGGGGCGACGGACCGGGAACCGGCGGCGTGACGTGCATCGGGTAAAGCGTTTCGCGGTCGGGAGCCGCGGACGCACGCGGCGTGATAACGCTATGGGTGTCCGGACTCCGCGACACACGACCCGCGAACGCACATACGGCGCTCGGGTCGAACTCCGGACGATGTCAGACTACGACCGACGGACGTTCGTGAAGTTCGGGGGCACGGCGACCCTCGCCGCGCTCGCCGGGTGTTCGGGCGGCGGAGGCGGGGAGGGCGAGACCACACCGGGGGAGGACGAGACGACGGCGTCCGGGACGGAAACGGCCGGCACCGAGGATGGGAAGACGCTGTCCTACGCCTGGTCGGACGCCACCTGGGACTCCTACTGGTACTCGCTGTACAACATGAGCACGAACATCGCCATGAGCGGGAACGGCGTGGTCTTCCCGAACACGAAGAAGCAAAAGCAGATGTTCAAGAAGCGGTTCCCGGCGATGCTGGAGGCCGCCGGGCGGGACCAGCCGCCGGTGAAGAACCCGAACCTGAACATGCTCCCCTTCACGACGGGCGACCCGGCGTTCACCCAGGAGCCGGTGCTGTCCGGCGACGACGGCCGGCCGAACGCGTCGACGCTGGCGTGGGACAGGTCGACGTCGTCGGGCGTCGTCAGTCCCTCGTCGGTCTCGTGGACCCACCTCAAGGGGGTCACGTGGGCGAAGAACTTCGAGAACCACTTCGACCTCCTGCCCGATAGCCTCGCGGCGAAGTTCCGTTCCGAGGTGCTCGCGACGCTCGCACAGATCGGGATCAAGGCGGCGCTGATCGACGGCGGGCCACAGGGCAACGGCCTGCTCACCAAGGGTGACGGCATGCAGCTCCTCTCGGGCGTCCGGCCCGCCGCGGGCGAGGTGGTCGACGCGACGCCGCGGCCGAACCACCACTCGGCGACCCTCTGGTTCCTCGCGGACATGGTCAGCCTCGCGCAGGGCGGGTGGTTCGGCTACGAGAACCCGGAGCCGCTCATCCCCGCAGGGAACATCCAGAAGTTGACCGACGGGCTGGCGAAGACGACGATGAACCTCTTCTCCCCGGCCGACGTCGTCTCGGCGGGCTCGACCCGCGACCTGGGACAGATGCTCGGCGCAGTCGCCTGGTACGGGACCCACGCCGGGAGTGACGACCTGGCCGGGCGGGCGGCCGACTACGCGAACGCCCTCGCCGACGCCGCCGAGGACGCCCTCGCGGGTAACGGAAAGGTCGAGAACGGCGCGGCCAACCAGGCGGCCACGCAGGGGGCGGTCGGACAGGGCCTGGCATGGGCCTCGGAACTCGACGGCGTCGACCGGACCGGAACGGCGGGCGACGTCGTCGGCTACATGGTCGACGAACTCTGGGACGACGACGCGGGAACCTTCGCCACCGGCGTCGACGACGCGACGTACACCATCACGGCGCGGGACGCCGGGGACATCACCGGAGGGATCAACGCCGCCGACGCGGTGCTCGGGATGGACGTCCGGGAGGCGTACGCACGGTACTTCGACAACACGTTCAACCGCGGGCGCCTCCAGCGCGCCGAGCGACCGCCCTCGCGGAGCAAGGACGCCGAGCACACCCTGCCGCTCCCCCCGAAGGCCGGGGGCGAGTACGGCCAGGCGGCTGTCTACAACGCCGCCGTCGAGTACGACACCGCGGCCGACGAGTGGACCGTGGCCGACCGGACCTTCGACACCGCCGGGGCGCTCTACCTCGCCAACCAGGACATCTGGGTCGGTCAGTGGGGCGGCGAGTTCTACCGGGGACGGGGCGTGCCCGGGCGGAACGACACGCCGGCGTAGGCCGGGACGTGCCCGATGTGAGGGGGAACCGGCCCGTCCGCGACGGAGCGAGGGGGTTTAGTCCGCCGGCCTCCCAGCCCACGACGAATGGACCGCGACGCCGCGCTCGACCGGGTGGAGGCGATCATCGAGACGGTCGAGACCGATCCGATGCCCGTCCCGGTGCGGGAAGTGTGGGTGTACGGCGACGTCGCCCTCGGCCTGGACCCCATCGAGCGGCTGGACGTCTACGTCACGAAGGACATCCTCCTGCGGGACGACAGGGCAGACGAGGACGAGGCGACGCTCCCCGAGCGCCACGGCGTCCGCGGGGTGGGCAGGACCGTCTCCGCCGAGTGGGCCGAGCAGTTTCCCCGGTACCTCCGCGCGAACGACAGCGGCCACGCGGCACCCGAGAAGTGCCTCGCAGCCCACCTCCTGCCCGAGGACGAACCGGTGCACCTGGAGGTCTGTAACGCCTCCTTCGAGGACAACGTCACCCAGCGGCTGGAGGGAGCGCTGGCCCGGGGATCCTACGAGCAGATCCTCGACCCCCGGGGCGTCTGCCTGTGGGTCGACGGGACCCGCGCCGAGGAGTCACTCGAGAAACTCCGGGACGGCGACCTCCCCTTCCCGACGCTCGCCGGCGCGCTGGAGATGCTCGGCGCCGACGGGGAAACGGCCGCCGAGGCCGCCGAGGCAGTGAGGGAGTACCGGGCGAGCCAGGAAAGGGCGACGGTGCGGGGCGACGTGGTGTAGCGGGCACGGTCCCGGCGGGGCGCGTTCGCGGCGGCACGCCCAGAGGTCGCCGGGTGCAGCCACGGGCCGCGTCCCGATGGCCGTGGCGTCCTCAGTAAGCCGGCTGTCACGTCGGAGGGAAGGGCGGGACCGGTCGGGAGAACCGGTCGGAGGGCCGAAGCGGCGCCGTCTGGAGGGCGGTGAACCTCCTCCGGGACGTGGGCAGGCTGTTCTGAGAGCGAGGGCGGGCGGGACCGCGCTCGCCCTGCCCGCGACGAGTACGGCGTACCGCGGGCCGTGGGGAAGACGAGCGCGGGCAGTACCCGGAGCGGACGCGGTTCACGGGACCCGCCCCACGGTCACGTCGAACGGAACCACCTCGACCCGGCGGTACTCGCCCGCCTCCATCCCCTCGGCGGCGTCGCGGCCGACCGACCGCCAGTCCGCCCGGAGCGCGTCGTAAGCCGCGTCGTCGAGTGCCCGCCGGAGTTCGGGAGCGTGGTCGGCGAGTCCCGCGCCGGAGGCCCTGCGGGCGACGTCCGCGACGTCCGCCTCGTCGTACGGGGGTTCGATCCGCTTCTCGTGGCGGTGCCGGCGGGTCCGCACGTCCGTGAGCCCCGCGTCGCGGAACAGGTCGGTCACGCGCTCGCCGGGCGCGACGTCCGTGGCGACGCCTTCGAGGTACGCCTCGCGGGCGCGGCGCTCGACGGCCGCCTCGCCGGGGACCGTCGACTCGACCTCGACGGCGGCGTTGTCCGGTTCGACGGCCGCGACGAGGTCTGTCGAGACCCGGACGAACTCGCGGACGGCGGCGGCGGGGTCGGGCAGGTTCACCAGGAGCGCCTGGCAGACCGCGAGGTCGACGGCGTCGTCGGCCAGGGGCAGACGGGTGGCGTCGCCGGCGACGAGGGGGCAGTCCGTCTCGTCGGCCGCCACCCGGAGGAGGTCGGGGTCGGCGTCCAGGCCGACGACGAGGGCGGCGGGCGGCGTCTCGTCGTCGAGCACGCGGGTGAGTTCGCCGGTGCCACAGCCGGCGTCGAGGACGCGCTCGCGGTCGGACAGGGAGAGGGGAGCGAGCGCCTCCCGGTCGGTCCAGAGCCCCTCGCGCGTCCGGCGGAGGTAGTCGGCGTCGAACCGTCGCACGCCGGAAGGGTGGGGAAGCAGAGTGAAAAGCGACGCGGGCCGCTTCTGCGCGCTAACGGCGTCGTTGTTGCGGTGACTCGTAGAATCACCCGGGCGAACGCGTGGTGCCGCACCCGGTGAAACCGGGAGCCGGGGAGGCCCCCGATCGCGACCGCACCTCCCGCCGTCGTGCCGGCACACGTCGACCGAAAAAGGCGAGGCCGCCTCACCGGGCGATTTCGAGGTTCGTGACGTCGGCGGAACCGCACTCGGGACAGGTCGTCTCCTCGCCGGGCGTCACTTCGACGCTGAACTCCTGCCCACAGCCGTCACACCGGAAGTCGGTCGTCAGGTTGGTCGGGGACATCATGTCCTTGATCTTTTCGAGCATGGTCCTCACCCCCTATTTGAGGGATAGCCATTCTATTTTAATAAATCTAGCCTTAAAATTCTAAATATATATCTTGAATTAACTATTCCTTTTTCGAAACGCAGTCGCGTGCCAACGAATGGCAACCACAACCGGGCGACCGGGGCCGCGGCGTTCCGTTCACCGGGACGCCGGGGAGAACGGGGCGGTCGGAAGCAGCGCCCGGAGGGCCACGCAGACGTCGATTCGCCGACCCGCGCGGCGGGTCGCGTTCGCGGAAGTGACTCGGCGATTACTGCGCGCTGATGACGTCGTCGATGCGGACGATCATCGTCGCGGCCTCGGTGGCCGAACGGACGGCCTCGCGCTTGACCGTCGCGGGGTCGAGCACGCCGTGCTCGACGGGGTCGACGATGTCCGACGCGCCGCCGGCGCCGACGATACCGGCCCGGGCGCCGTCGTTCGCGGCGCGGAGTTCGACGAGCGCGTCGATCGGGTCGCTGCCGGCGTTCTGGGCCAGCGTCCGCGGGAGCGCCTCGATGGCGTCGGCGAAGGCCTCGACGGCGAGTTGCTTGCGCCCCTCGATGCCGGCGGCGGCCTCGCGGAGGGCGCCGGCGGCCTTGATCTCAGTCGCGCCGGCGCCGGGGACTGCGCCGCCGTCGAGGGCGGCGACGGTGGCGTCGATGCCGTCCGTCACCGCGCGCTCGAACTCGTCGACGACGTGGCCGGTGCCGCCGCGGACGAAGACCGTGACGACCGTCGAGGCGTCGCCGCCGTCGACGAAGACGTGGTCGTCCTCGTCGAAGGTCTCGCGACGGACGTCGGCGGTGCCGAGGTCGTCGGCGTCCAGGTCCTGAACCCGCTCGACGGGGTGGGCACCGGTCGCGTCGGCGAGGTGGTCGATCTCCTCGTCCTTCATCGAGTCGTAGGTGAGGATGCCGTTGTGGGCGAGGCGACCCGCAATCTCGTCCGCGACGGTGCCGTCGGCGAAGACCACGTCCACGTCGAGGTCGATCAGCGCCTCGACGGCCTCGCCGAGGAACGTCTCCTCGGCGGCGACGGCGTCGGCGAACTGGCCGGCGCTCTGGACGTTGTACTCGACGTCGACCTCGGTCTCCGGCTGCTCGATCCCGCCGCTCAGGAGGGCGACGGTCGCGTCCTCGTACTGGGTCGGGACGTCGTCTCGCTCGGGGTCCTTCTCGAAGACCGCGCCCTCGATCAGTTCGGTCGCCGTCGAGTCGCGGCCGGGGACCGCGAGCACGTCGATGGCGTCACGGTCGGCGCCGCCGGCGGTCCGCACCCGCGTGACGGCGTCGACGATGGTGTCGGCGAGGTGCTCGGCGGTCGCGTCGCCGGTGCTCTTTCCGGTCATGCTCGACGCCGCGACCTGTTCGAGCGTCTCCCGGTCGAGGTCCTCGGCGATCACGTTCTCGTCGATCGTGTCGACCGCGATCTCGCGGGCGGCGGCGTAGCCCTCGACGAGGGTCGTCGGGTGGATCTCGTCCTCGAGCAGGTCCTCGGCCTCCGCCAGGAGTTCGCCCGTCAGCACCGCGGCGCTCGTGGTGCCGTCGCCGACCTCCTCGTCCTGGGCGTCGGCGACCTCGACGATCATCGTCGCCGCGGGGTGCTCGATGTCCATCTCCGAGAGGATGGTCGCGCCGTCGTTCGTGATGACGACGTCGCCGTCGTCGGAGACGAGCATCTTGTCCATCCCGTTCGGACCCAGCGTGGTCCGTACCGCCTCGGCGACCGCCTTCCCGGCCGTGATGTTGGCCGTCTGGGCGTCGCGTCCCTGTGTCCGCTCGGCGTCCTCGCTCAGCACGTACACGGGCTGGCCCGCGCCGAGCGGTCGCTGCCTGTCTTCGGATTCGGACATACGTGTCCGTCGATTGGAGCGGCCATATGAAAAAGGTTCGTGATTAATCTTTCCCACGGACGCCGAGGCGGACGAGCCGTCGGACCGATCGTCGGAGTCCAGTCCGTCGAATCCCGCCGTCCCGTCCCTGTCGGGCGTGGTACGCTATCATGACACACGAAGGGCGTTTATATCAGGGATCGGCCTCGGCCGTCGGCGCCGGGAGCGGCCGGGCGACTGCCGGGCCCGGGCCGTCGATGTCGGGATGAAGCAGGCCGGCCAGCGCTTCGAGCGTGTCCACGAGCCGCGGGCCGGGGCGGTTGACGAGGCCGCTCCCGTCCGTCGCGAACGCGCGGTCCGGAA
This sequence comes from Haloferacaceae archaeon, assembly GCA_042219325.1. Lineage (GTDB taxonomy): Archaea > Halobacteriota > Halobacteria > Halobacteriales > Haloferacaceae > CAZMLQ01. The sequence continues at coordinate 9,374 of JBDGQA010000049.1, forward strand.
CGGCCGCGAGGTCGGCGTACCCCGGCCGGCCGGTCAGCGCGTCGGCCTCCGCCAGCGCCCGGTCGAGATCGAACCCGCAGGGCGCCGCCACCAGAACCTCGGGGTCGTACGCCCTGATCTCCGCCCACTCCCGGGGGTCCGAGCGCTCGCCGGGCGCGGCGAGCCCGTACGCGCCGCCCGCGCGCTCAACCAGGTCGGGCACCCAGTGGCCGGCGACCATGGCGGGGTCGAGCCAGTCCAGGACCGCGACCCGGGGCCGGGGGCGGCCGGCGACTCGGCCCTCGACGCGTTCGACCCGGCCGCGCAGGTCCGCGACCAGGTCGGCGGCACGCTCCTCACGCCCGAGCGCCGCGCCGATCCGCTCGATGTCCGCGAAGACGTCCGCGAGGCGGTGGGGGTCGGTGGTGAGCACCTCGCAGTCGAGGCCGAGGCGCTCGACGGCCTCCCGGACGAGCACGTCGTCGACCGCACAGACGTCACAGACCCCCTGCGCGACGATCAGGTCGGGGTCGGCCGTCTCCAGCACGTCGAGGTCGATCGCGTAGACGCCGTCGTCCGCCTCGGCGGCGACGACCTGCTCGTGGATCGACGCGCTGTCGGCGTCGGGGTCGACGCGCGACCGTTCGACCGCCGGCTTCCCGCGGGCCGCCGGCGGGTAGTCGCACTCGTGGGAGACGGCGACCGGTTCGACCCCCAGCGCGTAGACGATCTCCGTCGCCGACGGGAGCGTGGTGGCGACCCGCATACGCCCCGCTACGGGCGGGGAGTCATTAAACGCTCGTCGGGGGACGGTACTGCTCGGCGGGGGGACAGTGATCGGGACGCGTGCGGACGGCGTCGGGAACTCCACGGCCGGGGGACTCAGGGCGCGAACGTCCCGGTCAGGGTCGTCCGGTCGAGGACGTGTCCCTCGGCGGCGTCGACGACCGCGTCGGCGTCCGCGTCGCGGGGGAGGTCCAGCGAGTCGTCGAGCGCGAACAGGCGGAACCGATACTCGTGGACCCGGTCCGGGGGGTTCGGACCGCCGTACGCCCGCTCGCCGTAGTCGTTCTGTCCCGTGACGCCGCCCGCGGCCCCGGGGTTCCAGTCCGCGGGAATCTCCGTCACGTCCGGGGGGAGGTTCCAGACGACCCAGTGGTCCCACACCTTGCCCGCCGGTTCGACGGCATCGGGGTCGTCGACGACGAGCGCGAGCGACTCCGTCCCCTCCGGCACGCCGTCGATCCGGAGCGGCGGGTTGACGTTCGCGGCCGTGTAGCCGTACCGATCGGGGATGGGGTCCCCGTCGTCGAACGCGGGGCTGGTCAGTTCGAGTGAGCCCATGCCCGGGGGTTGCGCGCGAAGGACCGAGAGCGTTCGGGCCGTCGAGGGGCGTCGCCGTCGGCCCGGACCACCCGGTCAGGCCGTCGCCTCCGCCCGCAGTTCCCGCGCCCGCTCGACGTTCCACGCGTAGCTCTTGCCGTCCTCGGTCGGCGTCTCCAGCACGAACGGGAGGTCCCGCAGGTCGGGGTGGGAGACGGCGCGGGCCATTCCGTCGACGCCGATCTCGCCCTCGCCGACGTGGGCGTGCTCGTCCTTGTTGGTGCCACACCCGTGCTTCGAGTCGTTGAGGTGGATGCAGGAGAGGCGGTCGAGGCCGACGACGTCGTCGAACGCGGCGACCGTCTCGTCGACCCCCGCGGGCGTCGAGAGGTCGTAGCCCGCCGCGAACGCGTGGGCGGTGTCGACACACACCTCCAGGTCGTGCCGGCTCTCGTCGATCACCCGCGCGAGGTGCTCGAACTCGTCGCCCAGTTTGGTCCCCCCGCCCGCGTCGCTCTCCAGCAGAACGGTCACGCCGTCGGGCACGTCGACGGCATCGAGCGCGCTCGCCGCGTTCGCGAGGCCCGCGTCCACCCCGGCCCCGGTGTGGGCGCCGAGGTGGACGTTGACGTACTCGATGCCGAGGCGGGCCGCCGCGTCGACCTCCTCCTGCATCGACTCCACCGACTTCTCCCGGAGGTCGTCCTTCGGCGTGCAGAGGTTGACGAGGTAGGAGGTGTGGATGACCCAGGGGCCGTCCAGGTGCTCGGCGGTCCCCTCGCGGAACCGCGCGGCCTCCTCCTCCCCGACGTTGGGGGACTGCCACACCTGCGGGGAGTGGGTGAATATCTGCCCGCAGTTCCCCCCGACCTCGACCTGGTTCTCGACCGCGTTGTGGACGCCGCCGGCGACGGAGACGTGTGCGCCGATTCGCATGGTGATACCCACGAAACGGGCCGGCAAAGGGGCTTCGACGTCGGCGTGCGGCGGGTCGGAAGTGGTTAGTCGATTCGGGCGTCAATGGGCGTGTGAGCCAGGAGGGAGCCATTCCGACAGTCGGAGAAACCGTACCCGACGCCGCCGCGCCGCTCGTCGCTCCCGATGGCGGCGTCGAGGAGACGTCGCTCGGCACCCTGATCGCCGACGGCCCGGTCCTGCTGTGTTTCTACACGCTCGACTTCAGTCCGGACTGCGTCGAGGAGTGGTGTGCGTTCCGGGACTTCGACTGGTTCGCCGCCGGGCCGGTTCGCGTCGTCGGGGCGAGCAAGTCCGGCGTCGGCTTTCACCGCCGATTCATCGACCGGCTGAGCCTGGGATTCCCGCTGTACGCCGACGAGGACCTCGCGCTGGCGGAGGCGTTCGGCGTGGACTACCGGGCCTTTGGCCTGTTCCGGCGGTCGCGCCGGTCGTGTTTCCTGATCGACGAGACCCTGACCGTCCGGTACCGCTGGCTGGGCGACCACTGGCTCGATCCGACGCTCGCGGTGCCGCCGGTCGAGGAGGTCTACGAGGGCGTCCAAGAGGCGCTCGACCTCGCCGAGCCCGAGACGTTCGGGTTCTAGCGCTCCCGGGGACCCCGCCGCACCCACGATCGATCGCCGAATCGCTCGCGGACGAGCGTTCGCGCCCGGTCGAGTTCCGCGTCCGTCCACGCGCCCGCCCCGGCCCCCGTCCAGTCGGCGAGCGCCGCCTCCAGGGTGGCGACGGTCTCGGCCCGCGTCGCGTCGGAGTACTCGGCGACGCCGGCCACCCGCTCGCGGAACGTGGCGGGGGAGACGTCCGTCTCGAAGACGGCAAGGTGGCGCTCCGGGCGCGTCGCGTGGGTCAGGGACCCGTGCTGGACGACCGCCTCCCGGGTCCGGTGCTGGGCGGTGCCGCTCACCTTCCGCCCGTCCGGTCCGACCACGTCGTGGGCGGGATGGAGCGCCCGGAGGTAGCACGCGGGCTCGTACACCGCCGGGCGTTCCTCGTCGGCGTAGCCGGCATCGACGCCGAGGGCCCGGAGCGCGTCGAGGAGCGGGCAACAGAGCAGGCGGTAGGACTCCCGGGGGCCGCCCGCGAGGTCGTCGTCGGGGACGGCCAGGGAGTACGAGACGTCCCCGTCGCGGTCGTGGTAGATGCCGCCGCCGCCGGTCGGCCGCCGCGTGACGTCGACTCCCGCGCGCTCGCAGAAGGCCCAGTCGACCGTGTCGGGGGCCTGGGCGTAGCCGAGCGAGAGAGCGCCGGGCGTCCAGCGGTAGACGCGGGCGGTGCGCGGACCGCCGGCCGCGGCCGTCTCGGCCGCCACCTCGTCGAGCGCCATCTGCATCGGCGCCGGCCGGGCCTCCTCGCGGATCAGCCGCCACTCCCGGTCGGCGAGCGGGCCGCTCATACCGACGCTCGGGCCGAGGCAGTCATGGGACTTTCCGTTCCGCGGCGGGGCGTGTGTCGGGACGGAGTCGCGCACGGCCGCAAATCCATCCCGGGCCGTCGGCCCGGCACCCGGTCACTCCTCGGATCGAAGCGCGTCGAGTTCCGAGAGCAGGTCGTCGACCGACGGCCGGTCGAACGTCGAGCGGCCGCGGTGGGTGTACGCGATATCGGGCGGGTCGACCCGCCGGTCGACGATCACCACCTCCGGCATCCGGCCGAAGAAGTCGCTGATCCTGCCGAGGGGCCCGAACCGCACCGGCTGCCCGTACGCCTCCCCCACCGACGCGTCAGGATCGGCCAGGAGAGGAAAGGGGAGGTCGTACTGCCCCTGCCACGACTCGACGCGCTCGACCGGTTCCGGGACGACCGAGACCACCGCCGCGTCCCGCTCGCGGAACTCGTCGATCCGGTCCGCGAGTTCCTGTACCTGTCCCCGGCATTTCGTGCAGTAGTAGTCCCGCTGGAAGAACAGGACGACGAACTCGTCCTCGTCGGGGAGCGCCGAGAGCGAGAAGGGGTCGGGCCCCGGGCCGACGTTCGGCAACGAGAACTCGCGGGCGCGGCTCATGTGTCCCCCTGGCGCCACGCGAACAAAAGCGGCCGGCCGACGGCACGGTCCGCGCGACGGGCCGTCCGGTCGGCCGTCCGCCCGCATTCGGGAGGGCAGGAGCCGGTCGGTCCCTATCCGACGTGACAGGACACGGCCAGCCCTTCCCCGACGGGGAGGAGGTGGGTCTCGAACGCCGGAACCGAGCGGACGTGCTCGTAGAAATCGGCGACGACACGGGTCCGGTCGGTCGGCGCCGGCGCGCCGTCGAGGGTCGCGAGCAGGCCCTCGGGCGTCTGGACGTCCCGGTAGATGGCGACGTTGTCCGTCACGACGGCGCCGCCGTCCGCGAGTCGCTCGCGGGCGGCCTCGAACCCCTCGACGTACCGGTCGGTGTCGTGATCGAGGTGGATCAGGTCGAACGGGCCGTCGTACTCCTCGACGATGTCGAGGGCGTCGCCGGCCTCCACGGTCGCACGGTCGGTCAGGCCCCCCCGCTCGAAGTACGCCCTGGCGTCGGCGAGCAGGTCCGGGTCGCGATCGGTGAGCACCACCGACCCGTGCGGCGGGAGCGCGCGGGCCATCCAGTACGCCGAGTAGCCGTAGCCCGAGCCGAGTTCGAGGACCGACCGGGCGCCGAGCAGGCGGACGCACATCGCGAGGCACCGGCCGACCTCCGGACCGACCGTGGGGAACCCCTCGCGCTCGGCGCGGGCCGCCATGTCCCGGATGACGTCGTCCGGATCCGGCCCGGCTCGTGCGATCAGGTCGCCGACGGCGTCGTCGTGCAGGGGCGGCATGGCCGGTAGGGAGGACGGATGGAAGAAAAGCGTTCGGCGGCCGACCGCCGCGAACGCGCCCCCCGATTTCGTATCGCAGCATGTGATTTACGAACCCATCAGCGTGCGCTTTTGGTCGTGGGGCGCCAACCGTCAGTATGGTGCGGAACGTCGCCGAGGTCGTCGCCGAGCTCGAGCCGGAGGACTTCTACCTGCTGTCCGGCGTCGAGCAGGGGATGCGGTTCTCGAAGTGGGTGAACCGCCAGAAGCTCCCGGAGTACGCCGACCTCGACGCCGAGGAGGTCGATTACCGGCTCGACCGGTGCATGGACCGGGGGTTGGTCGAGCGCCGGACCATCCAGTACGAGGGGTACAAGCTGACCGCCGAGGGGTACGACGCGCTCGCCCTCCACTCCCTGGCCGAACGGGACACCATCGACGGCGTCGGGGCGCCGCTCGGGGTGGGCAAGGAGAGCGACGTCCTCGAGGTCCGGTCGTACCGCCCGCTGGCGCTGAAGTTCCACCGCGAGGGCTACACCGAGTTCCGCGCGGTCGACCGCGAACGGGAGTACACCGCCGACCGGGACCACGTCTCCTCGCTCTACACCGCCCGCCAGGCCGCGGAGCGCGAGTACGAGGCCCTCGGCGACCTCTACCCCGACGTCTCGGTTCCCCGGCCGATCGACCAGAACCGGCACGCCATCGTGATGGAGAAACTGGATGGCGTCGAACTCGCCCGGGCACGTCTGGACGACGACCAGGTCGTGGGCGTCCTGGACCTGATCTTGCGGGAGGTGGCCGGGGCCCACGAGGCGGACTACGTCCACGCCGACATGAGCGAACACAACGTCTTCGTCCACGAGTCCGGGGTCACCGTCTTCGACTGGCCGCAGGCGGTCCCGACCGACCACGAGAACGCCCGGGAACTGCTGGAGCGCGACGTGACGAACCTGATCGGCTACTTCGAGCGGAAGTACCCGGGCAAGACGCCCGCGCTCGACCCCGCAACGGTGGCCGAAGGCATCGCCGAGGGCCGATTCGAGTCGGTCGCGGAGTTCGCGGAGGCCGGGGGCGCATGAATCGTATGTCGCGATAGCAAACCGGGAGCGGGTCGGTCCCCACCTCAATCGTAGGCGGACAGTTCGGGTTACCGTCCGGGTCGCGGACGTACACCGACGTCATCCGGCCGCGGGCGCCGGTCTTGTCGACCGGTCCTCGATGACCTCGATGCCCGCGTCGGCGAGGCGGTCGCGGGCCGCGTCGAGGTCGGCGACGGTCAGACAGAAGTCGGCGGCGCCGGGCGTCGGGTGCGCGGCGTGGGGGTCGTACTCGTCGCCGGCGGGGTGGACGTTGAGTTTCGCGTCGCCGAGGTGGAGGGCGACCCGGCCGCCGTCGAACTCGCGGCGTTCCAGCCCGAGTCGTTCGTAGAAGGTACAGGTCGCGTCGACGTCCGTGGCGTACAGAACGAGGTGGTCGATGCGAGTCGGACGTGGCGGCCGGACGGCCCCGGCCGGCAAGAGGGTTGGCGTCGGAGCCGATGGACGACGATCCGACGTGCTTATGAGCCACGCCGGGGAAGAACGGGCAACTCGCTGGAGGCGGGCACCAGCGGGCACCCGTTTCGACGGGACGAGATGTGGTCGGCGGGGCCGACGGGCCCCACCCTCGCGCCAGCGGGGCCGACTGAATCGCAAGCGCCCGCGGCACAACCATGGCACGAAGCTTCTACTCCCACATCAAGGAAGCGTGGCGGGACCCCGACGAGGGGAAACTCGCCGAGTTGCAGTGGCAGCGCAAGCAGGAGTGGCGCGACCAGGGCGCCATCGAGCGGATCGAGCGGCCGACCCGCCTGGACAAGGCCCGGGAACTCGGCTACAAGGCCAAGCAGGGCATCGTCGTCGTGCGGGTGTCCGTCCGCCGCGGCGGCGCCCGCAAGCGGCGGTTCAAGGCCGGCCGCCGGAGCAAGCGCCAGGGCGTCAACCGGATCGGTCGGCGCAAGAGCATCCAGCGCATCGCCGAGGAGCGCGCCGCCCGCAAGTACCCCAATCTGCGGGTCCTGAGCAGTTACTGGGTCGGGGAAGACGGCTCGCAGAAGTGGCACGAGATCGTCCTCGTCGACCCCGAGCACCCGGCCATCCGGAACGACGACGAACTGAACTGGATCTGCGACGACAGCCATCGCGGCCGGGCGTTCCGCGGTCTCACGAACGCCGGCCGATCGAACCGCGGCCTCGATACCCGCGGCAAGGGCGCCGAGCACGTCCGTCCGAGCGCCGGGTCCGATCGGCGGCGCGGACGATAGGGCGGGCGAACCGACCACCTACTACTTCGACGCCGACGGGACCCGGGAGCGATCGGTCCCCGGCCGTCCGATCCGACGTTCGCGGCCGCGACGACGGTCCGTTTATGTCCCGGCGAGCGAAAGGACCCCGCATGAGCCTCTCGCTCGACGCCACGCAGCTGGACCGCTACTCCCGGCACATCATCATGGACGAGATCGGTCCGGAGGGGCAGTCGTCGCTCCTGGCGGGCCGGGCGCTCGTCGTCGGGGTTGGCGGCCTCGGCTCCCCCGTGGTCCAGTACCTCGCCGCGGCAGGCGTCGGGACGCTCGGCCTGGTCGACGACGATGTCGTCGAGCGGTCGAACCTCCAGCGACAGATAGTCCACGCCGACGCCGACGTCGGTCGGCCCAAGGTCGCGAGCGCCCGGGAGTTCGTGACCGATCTCAACCCCGACGTGACCGTCGAGACCCACGAGACGCGGGTGACCCCGGAGAACGCCGCGGCGCTCGTCGAGGAGTACGACGTCGTGATCGACGCCTCGGACAACTTCCCGACGCGGTACCTGCTCAACGACGTCTGTCGGCTCGCGGAGATTCCGATCGCCCACGGCGCCATCTACAAGTTCGAGGGGCAGGTGACGACCCTGGTGCCCGGCGGTCCCTGCTACCGCTGCCTGTTCCCCGAGGCACCGGGGCCCGGCGAAGTGCCCGATTGCGCGGCGACCGGCGTGCTCGGCGTCCTCCCGGGGACCGTGGGCTGTATCCAGGCCACGGAGGCCGCGAAACTCCTGCTCGGCCTCGGCGACACCCTGGAGGGGCGGCTGCTCTTCTACGACGCGCTGGACATGACCTTCGAGACGGCCCCCTACCGGGCCGACCCCGAATGTCCGGTCTGCGGCGACGACCCCATCGAGTCCATCGAGGGGTTCGCGTACGAGGGCGGCTGTGCCCTCGCGGACTGAGTGGAGCGCTCGGCGAGGCTGACGCCGGAAGCGGCACCACACGACGTCGCCCTCGCGAACGCGACCTCAGTCGTCCCCGTCGACGGCGTACTCCCGTTCGAGCGCGGTGAACTCGGCGAGGCCGGTCACCTCGTTGCGCTCCTCCCAGTCGGCCACCCGGTCGAGGACCCCCGCCTGGGTCCCCTCGGTCAGAATCTCGTCGTACACGGTCTGCAGGGTCCGGATGACGGCCCGCTGGCCCGCCGTCGGGAAGAGCGCGATGTCGTAGTCCAGCCCGGCGAGTTCGTCGGCGGACAGGAGCGGCGTCTCGCCGCCCTCGACGACGTTCGCGAGCAGGTACTGGTCGGCGAGTTCCGTCCCGATCCGTTCGAGTTCCGCGCGTGACCGTGGCGCCTCGACGAAGAGGGCGTCGGCGCCGGCGTCAGCGAACGCCCGGCCGCGCGCGATGGCCTCGTCCAGGCCCTCGACCGCGCGGGCATCGGTCCGGGCGACGACGGCGATGTCGTCGCTGGCGTCGACGGCGGCCCGCACCCGCTGGACGGCCTCCTCCCGGGGGACGACCCGCTTGCCCTCGAAGTGCCCGCAGCGCTTGGGGAACTCCTGGTCCTCGATGTGGACGGCGGCGACGCCGGCGCGCTCGAAGGCCTGTATCGTCCGCCGGACGTTCAGCGCGTTGCCGTAGCCGGTGTCGGCGTCGCAGAACACGGGGACGTCGACGGCCTCGACGAACCCGCGGGCCCGGTCGACCATCTCGGTCATCGTCGTGAGGCCGATGTCGGGCTTGCCGTGGACGCTGGTCGAGACGGCCGATCCGCTCATGTAGACGACGTCCCCGCCGACCTGTTCGACTAACCGGGCCGAGAGGCCGTCGAAGGCGCCGACGGTCAGCAGGACGTCGCGCTCCGCGAGGAGTCGTCGGAACCGCTCGCCGGGGGTGGCGGACATGCGCGCCAGGAGGCGGGCGGGGGCCAAAAAGCCGCCGTCGGCGGCGCGGCGCGTGCGTTGCGTCGGGGCCCCGGTCGACGTCGCCCCCGCGTCCGGCGCGGCCCTCGCCCGGTTCCGCCGACCACAGCGTTATGGCCCTCGGCCCGGTGTGTCGGCTATGGCGCGCACCGTCGGCGACTACGACCTGGTCGTCGTTGGCTGTGGCATGGCGGGACTCGCGGCGGGCCTCCGGGGCGCGGAACTCGGCGCCGACGTCGTGATGCTGGAGAAGACGCCGAAAGAGGAGCGGGGCGGACAGACCCGGTACGTCCAGTCGTTCCGGGTCCCCTCGGTCGGCTCCGGCCTGCCCGACCGGGGGTACGAATTCGCTATATCGGACTACTCGGCCGACGACTTCTACGACGACATCATGGCCCAGACGAACGACAAGGCCGACCCCGACATGGCCCGGCGGCTGGTCGACGCCGCCTCCCCGACGGTCGAGTGGCTCACCGACCACGGCGTCGACTGGGAGATGGAGCCGCCACACGTCGGCTACACCGTCGCGCGGACGTTCGTCGACGGCGAGGACCTCGTGCCGACGCTCATCGACCGCGCGGAGGACCTGGGGGCGACGGTCCGCTACGACACCGCGGCCCGCGCCATCCATGCCACCGACGAGCGCCGGGTCGCCGGCGTCGTGGCGCTCAGCGGCGACGAGCGGGTCGTCTACGAGACCGACGCCGTGGCGATCGCCGGCGGCGGCTACGAGTCCGACGAGCGCAAGCGCACCGTCTACTACGGCGACGGCTACGACGAGATGACCGTCCGCGGCAGCCCCTACAACACGGGCGATCCCATCGACATGGCCCTGGACGCGGGGGCGAAGGCGACCGGGCAGTGGAGCGGCGCGCACATGAGCCTCATCGACGGCAACTCCCCGCCCGCCCGTGGCGGCGCCAACCGCATCGACGGCTACCAGTACTGCGTCGTCCTCAACCACGACGGCGAGCGGTTCGTCGACGAGGGCCAGGACGCCCGCGCGCACACCTACGCCCGCTTTGGCCGCCTGTTCTTCGAGCAGCCCCGCCACGAGGTGTTCCTGCTCGCGGACAGCCGACTGGAGGAGTACCTCTGGCCCCAGGGGCCCTCCGATCCGACCTACGGCGACACGGTCGCGGAGGTGCTCGACGAACTCGGCTGCGAGCACCCGGAGCGGGGCCAGGAGACCGTCGAGCGGTACAACGCTGCCTGCCCGGACGACCCCGACTTCGACCCCGAGGTGCTGGACGGCAACGTGGCGACGGACGTCGACCCGCCCAAGACCAACTGGGCGGTGCCGCTGTCGGAACCGCCGTACGTCGGCTACCCCCTGACCGGCGGCATCACGTTCGCCTTCGGCGGCCTCGCGACGACGACCGACGCCGCGGTGCTCGACACCCGCGAGCGGCCCATCCCGGGGCTGTACGCCGCGGGCAACAGCGTCGGCGGCCTGTTCTACGACAACTACCCCGGCGGCACGGGCCTGACCAACGCCGCCGTGTTCGGCCGGATCGCCGCCGAATCGGCGGTCGCGGACCTCGGCATCGCGTCGCCCGGGTCGGTCGGGGACTGAGGGGACCGTCACAGCCGACCCCGACGACGGCCCGCGAGGCGAGTCTTTTACGCCGGTGCCCGCGTTCGGCCTCCCCATGACCGACGCCGACGGAACGACCCGCGAGGAGCGAGGCGCGAGCGAGGCGAGCGCCCCGGGCAGTCGAGCGGGGAGGGGAGCGACCCGCGAGGACCTCCCGCTCGCGGACCTGACGGTCGTCGAACTCGGGAACATCGTCGCCGGTCCGTTCGCCGGTCAGTTGCTCGCCGACATGGGCGCGGACGTGGTGAAAGTCGAGCGCCCCGGACGCGGCGACGTGCTCCGCGCGCTCGGCGAGACGGGGGACGCGATGTTCGCCGCCCTGAACCGGAACAAGCGGTCGATCACGCTCGACCTGAAATCCGAGGCCGGCGTCGAGGCGCTGCACGACCTCGTCGCCGCGGCGGACGTCTTCGTCGAGAACCTGGGCCGTGGCGTGGCCGAGCGCCTGGGCGTCGGCTACGACGACCTCTCGGCCGCCAATCCGGGGCTCGTCTACCTCTCGATCAAGGGCTTCCAGAAGGGGCCGTACGGCGACCGGGCGGGGATGGACGTGGTCGCGGAGGCGATGTCGGGACTGATGAGCGTGACCGGCGAACCGGGCCGCCAGCCCGTCCGGGTCGGGACCTCCATCGCGGACATGGGGGCGGCGATGTACGGCGTCCTCGGCGTCATGGTCGCGCTCCGGGAGCGCGAGCGCACGGGCGAGGGCCAGCGCGTCGAGGGCACGCTCTTCGAGGCCGCGGCCCACTGGATGGGCTACTGGACGACCTACGCCGACCTGCTCGGCGAGGACCCCGAACCGCTCGGCGCCTCCCACCCCTCCTGGGGGCTGTACGACGTGTTCGAGACCGACGGCAGGTGGCTGTTCGTCGGCGTCACCACGGAGCGCCACTGGCCGGCGTTCTGCCGCGCCGTCGACGCCGAGGATCTGGTCGCAGACGAGCGGTTCGACACCGCGGCCAAGCGTCGGGAGCGCAAGGCCGAACTGAAGGAGGTCGTCGCCGACCGGCTCGCCGGCCGGGACCGCGAGACCCTCCTCGACGCGCTCCACGAGGAGGGCGTCCCGGCGGCGCCGGTGAACCGCCCGTCGGACCTGCTCGACGACCCCGGACTGTCCGAGGCCGGCGTACTCGCCCGCTTCACCGCCGAGTCCGGGGGCGAAACCCACGAGCTACAGTCGACGCTCACCCCGGTGTTCGGCGACGGGTTCGGCCCCGGACAGTACCGTGACCCGCCCGGACTGGGCGAGCACACCGCGGAGACGCTCCGCGAGCGGGGGGCGAGCGAGGAGCGGATCGCGGACCTGCGCGAGCGGGGGGCGTTCGGGGACGGAGAGTGAGCGGCGGTCGTCTCAGACGAGGTCCGCCGGGGACGTCGCCCCGTGTTCTAGCAGTTCCGCGTCGAACGTCGCGAGGTCCGCATCGATGCTCCGTGCGAGAGACAGGAGGATGCAGTCTGTGGGGTAAAGCAGGCTGTCGCGCTGTTCTCGAACGCATGCTCGAAGTCCCCCTCGTCGGGCGCGTAAACGTCGACGCGGGACTGTATGTCCGCGATGACCCGCTCGACTTCCGGCTGTTCGACGCGCTTTTTCTTCGTCATCACCGTCCGGAGTTCCATCAGGTTCAGCAGGCTCGTCGTGAACTCGTGGGACGCGTTGAGGAACTCGACCGCCTGCGGTCCGCGATCCGGTTCGTCGGTCACGGCAGCGACGAACACGTTCGTGTCGACGAGTACCCTCATTCCGAATCGCGGACGTCGCGAACGGCATCGACGGAGTCGACCGTGACGTCCGCCAGTCGCCCGGCCAGGAGGTCGCCGAGACCGACGCGTGACACCTCAGATCCCGCCGTCTCGTCGGTCCGCTCGTCGGGAGTACTGACACGACTGCCCATACGCCTCGTTCGGCGTCTCGAAACAAAAACCCCCGTATGGGCCGCGTCGGCAAGTGGATCGCATCAATCGGCCGTAGATGACCCGAACGCGAGCGAGGAGCGGGTCGCGGACCTGCGCGAGCGGGGGGCGTTCGGGGGCGGGGCGACGGGGGGAAGTGACCGCCGGCGCTCCCCTCACCCGTCCGCCGTCGACTCGTCGGTCCGGAGCGCCGCGACCGCCTCCGCGCCGACGTGGAGTTCGCGCCGGCCCGTCGGCGCCTCGGTGAGCAACACGCCGGCCGAGAAGTCCGGGTTCCCGTCCGCGTCGTAGATGCCGCTCGGCTTCCGGCCGATGCGGGTGGCCTCCCCCACCGCGAGCAGCGCCTCGCGACGGGCGTCGGCGGGGTCGGCCGCCGTTCCGACGTCCAGGTGGTCGACGTCCTCCGGCCGCTCCGCGAGCAGGTCGAGGACCCGCTCGACGTGGGGGTCGGCGGTCCGGGAGTCGTAGATGTACCGCAGGGCGCGCACGGCGGGCGTTGTGGCCGGGGACCCATAGCCCTCCCGCTCCCCGCCCGCCGTCGCTCCCCCGGTCCGTGAGCGGCCGGTCGGCCGGAGCGAAGCGATGCCGGCCCGGCTACTCCAGGTCCTCGGGCTGGGTACCGACGCCCTCGGGCCACCCGGTCGGTCGCGCGGCGGTGGGCTGGGCGTACTCGCGCTTGAGGACCATCGGCGTCCGTTCGAGCGAGAGCACCAACTCGTCGTCCCCGTTGTACGCCCGGAGTTCGGTCGTGACGATGCCGACGTGCTCGCGGGAGTCGGACTCGCGCTTGTCGAGCACCTCGCTCTCGGCGAAGATGGTGTCGCCGTGGAAGACGGGGGCGTGGTGGCGGACCTCGTCGTAGCCGAGGTTGGCCGTCGCGTTGGCGCTCACGTCGACGACGCTCATCCCGACCGCCAGCGAGATGACGTACAGGCCGTTGACCAGCCGCTCGTCGAACTCCGTCGCGGCGGCGTGGACCTCGTTGAAATGCATCGGGTTGGCGTTCATCGTCAGGTTGGTGAACCAGACGTTGTCCGTCTCGGTGACGGTCCGGCCGTACGGGTGCTTGTAGACGTCGCCGACCGCGAAGTCCTCGTAGTACCGGCCCTGCCAGCCGTCGACGAGGCGTCGGTCGCCGCCGGGGCCGTCACCGTCGTGCTCGTCGTTCTCGTCGGCCATGGGGGCCCGAACGACCGGTCCGCACAAAACGGTGGGGGCGAGACCGGACCGGGCGAGTGCGCGAACCTCTTTGCCCGTCCGGCCGGTTGGTCCGACGAGGTCCGGCCATGAGCCCCCACGACCACGGCTCCGGCGACAGTGCGAGGGCCACCGAGGGGAGCGTCCGTCGGCTCGGGGCAGTCGCGGCGATCAACCTCGGCGGGTTCGTCCTCGAACTCGCCGGCGGACTCGCGTTCGGGTCGGTCGCGCTCGTCGGCGACGCCCTCCACATGCTGTTCGACGCGCTCGCGTACGTCGTCGCGCTCGTCGCGACGCTCGTCGCGCGCCGGTCGAGCCCCGCCGGGCGGTGGTCGTACGGCCTCCACCGGATCGAGCCGTTCGCGGCGTTCCTGAACGGAATCCTGCTCGTGCCGATGGTTCTGTTCCTCGTGAGCGAGGCCTACGAGCGGTTCCGGTCGCCCGTCGAGGTCGATGCCGCGATGACGCTCGTGCTCGCGACCGGCGGCCTAGTCATCAACGTCGCGTCCGTGTACGTCCTGCAGGGCGGGGAGATGAGCCTGAACGAGCGGGGGGCGTACTACCACCTCGTCGGCGACGCCGGCGCGTCCGTGGCGGTGATCGTCTCGATGCTCGTCGTCCTGGCGACGGATCTCCTGCTCGTCGATCCGCTGACGGCGGTCCTGATCGCGGGCTTCATCGTCTGGTCCGCGGTGACGCTCCTGCGCGAGAGCGGGGCGATCTTCTTCCAGCGCAGTCCCATCGACCCGGACGCGGTACGCGCGGCCGTCGCGGCGATCGACGGCGTCGAGCGCGTCGACGACCTGCACGTCTGGTCGCTCTCCAGCCGGGTCTCGGTCGCCTCCGTCGCCGTGACCGACGCGGCGACGACCGTCGCGGAGCGGGACGCGCTCGTCGAGCGGATCCACGAGGCGTTGCGCTCGGAGTTCGACGTCAGCCACGCGACGGTCGAAGCGACGAGGGACCGACGCGAGCGGGCGCTGACGGGGGACGAGTGACGGATCAGCCGAGCAGCCGCACGAACCGGTTGGTCCCCTCGTCGGTCCCGGCGACGATAAGGTCGTCGCCAGCCTGTACCTGGAAGTGCGGACCGACGTCCGTGACGACCTCTCCGTCGCGCTCGACCGCGACGACGGTACAGCCGGTCTGCGAGCGGACCTGGGCGTCCCCGAGGGTCCGCCCGACGAGGCCGGGCGCCCGGGTCCGGACGACGTCGACCTGGGTGTCCGCGGAGATGACCTCCTCCTCCTCCAGCACGGCGGAGGCGAGCATCCGGCCGGCGACCGTCGAGAGCGACAGCACGTAGTCGGCGCCCGCGCGGTACATCTTCCGGGTGCTCCCGCCCTCCTCGGCGCGGGCGACGATTTCCGTGGAGGGCGCGAGGTCGCGGATGACGAGCGTCGCGAACTCCGTCAGCGTGTCGTCGGGCAGCGCGAGCACGGCCGACCGGGCGTCCTCGACGCCGGCCCGCCGGAGAACGGCCGGATCGGTCGCGTCGCCGACGACGTCGACGGCCTCCTCGTCCGCGACGTCGACGATGGTGTACGACACCCCGGCGGCCGCGAGCGCGTCGACGGCGCTCGACCCGACCTCGCCGTAACCGATCACCAGCACCGGGCCGCGTCCGCCACGCCGGAGCGACGAGCGCGCCAGGTCACGGAGCCGGTCGAGCTGGTCCTCGCGGCCGGTGACGAGCAGGACCGTCCCGGCGTCGAGTGCCGCGTCCGGCGACGGCGGCGTCACGAACTCGCCGCGGAACCACGCCCCGATGACGTTGATTCCGGCGCGCTCGCGCAGGCCGCTCTCGGCCAGCGTCGTCCCGGCGAGGTCGCTGTCCCGGTGGACGGGGAGCTCCGCGACCTCGAAGTCGTCGCCGATCTCGACTGCGTCCCCGAGATCGGCCCGGACGCTGGCGGTCACCTTGTCCGCGAGGCTCCGCCCGAGGAGCGGCCGCGGCGACACCACGGCGTCGGCGCCCGCGAGTTCGTGGTACGGCACCCGATCGGGCTCCTCGATCACGCTGACCACGCGGGCGTCGTCGTCGACCTCCTTGGCCGCGAGGACGATACTCGCGTCGATCCGATCCGAGACGTCGGCGACCAGCGCCCGCGCCGCCGACAGGCGGGCGTTCCGCAGGTCGTCGACCGCCTCGGGGTCGCCGTGGACGACGCGGTGGTCGTGCCCCTCGTAGAGTTCGCGGGCACGCTCGCGGTCGGGTTCGACGATCACGTGGGCGACCTCCCGGGAGTCGAGTTCGGCGATCAGCCGTTCGGCACGGGGCGTGTGGGTGCAGATCACGACGTGGTCGCGCAGGCTCTCCTCGACGACCGTCGGAACCGTCGTCGAGAGCGCCGCCTCGAACAGCGGGAAGGCGAGCACCGGGAGCGCGATGAAGATGAGCGCGACCCCGGTCAGGTCCATGACGATCACGAGCGCGTTCATGCCCGGCGTCGTCCACGGCGCGTCGGAGCCGTAGCCGGTGGTCGTGAACGTCTCGACGACGACCTGGAGGGCGTGGAGGAACGTCGTCGGGCGGCCCTCCAGGGCGGTCATCCCGTAGTCGTAGACGAGCGCGTACCCGAGCATGACGGCGACGAGCAGGACGAGGTAGTACGCGATCCGCCGTCCCATCCCGTCGCCGTCGCCCATGGCAGGTCGGCCGTCGGCCCGACCCAAAACGGTTCTGCCCGCGGGCCGCCCGCACCGATGCTGTCCGCGGGCCGCCCGCACCGGTTCCGCCCGCGGGCCGCGTGCCGGTCGTGCGCACGAACCGGACGCGGGACCGACCCGCCCTCAGTACGACCGCGGCAGGTCGAGTTCCTTCTCCCCGATGTAGTTGAGCGCGAGCTGCTGGGTGATGGGGACGAGGCGGGTCAGGCGCGCCTCGCGGAAGTACCGCTCGACGTCGTACTCGGTGGCGACGCCGAACCCGCCGTGGGCCTGGACCGCGGCGTCGGCCGCCTCGAAGGCCGCCTCGGCCGCGAGGTACTTCGCCATGTTGGCGCGCGCACCCAGTCCCTCGCGGGAGAGGTCGCCGGCCGCCGAGCGGGCGGCGGCGTCGTAGGTGAGCTGCCGGGCGGCCTGTACCCGGGCGTAGGCGGCCGCGAGCGGGTGCTGGACCGCCTGGTTCGCGCCCACCGGCTGGCCGAACACCTCCCGTTCGGCGGCGTACGCGGCGCCCCGGTCCAGCGCGAGTTCGCCGAGTCCGACACACTCCGCCGCGATCACCAGCCGCTCCTCGTTCAGGCCGTCGAGCACCTGATAGAAGCCCTCCCCCTCCTCGCCGATGAGGTTCGCCGCCGGGACCCGCAGGCCCTCGAAGTAGAGCTGGTAGGAGTGGACGAACTCGCTGACCGACTTTTCTATCGCGTCCTTGTCGAAGTTCCCCGACGCCTCGGCAGCAGCGAGGTCGACGAGGAACATCGAGATGCCGCGGGTGCGCTTGTCGACCTCCTCCCGGGGCGTCGTCCGGGCGAGCAGGACGAGATAGTCGCTCTGGTCGACCCGCGAGGTCCAGATCTTCTGTCCCGTGATGACGTACTCGTCGCCGTCGCGCTCCGCGCGGGTCTCGATGCTCGTCGAGTCCGACCCGGCGTTCGGCTCGGTGAGCGCGAACGCCTGGAGCCGCTCCTCGCCGCGGGCGACCTTCGGGAGGAGGTCCTCTTTCATCGCCTGGTCGGCGTACTCGACCAGCGGGGCCGAGTTGTAGATTCCGCCGTGGACGGCCTGTGCGGCGCTGAACCCGCCGCCGCTCGCGGCGATCTCCTCCATCATCACGACCGTCTCGCCGGTCCCCATCCCCGCGCCGCCGTACTCCTCGGGGATCAGCACGCCGAACCAGCCCTCCTCGGCCAGCGTGTCCACGAACTCGTGGGGGTACTCCCCGGCCCGCGCCCGCTCGCGCCAGTACTCGTCGTCGAACGACGCACAGATCTCGCGGATGCTCCGCTGGACGAGCCGCTGTTCGTCGGTCAGATCGGCGTCGAGGCGCGCCTGCATGGGTCGAAATCAGGGGGTACGGGGTTAAGCGCTATCCATTCTGCCCGTCGCCGAACGCGCCGCCCTCGCGCCACTCGTCGAGGGTCGTCTGATCGTCGGCCACCGCGCCGAACACCTCGTCGGTGTCCGCGCCCAGCGCGGGCCCCGGCTCGCGCACCCCGACCGCCGGGTGGTCCGGGAAGTTGATCGGGTGGCCGGGGAGGAGACACGCCTCGCCGCCGATTTCGGTCTCGACGACCAGGTCCCGGGCCCGAGTCTGCTCGTGGGCCACCACGTCGGCCACGTCGTTCAGCGGGCCGTTGGGGAAGCCCGCCTCGGTCAGCACCTCGGTCCAGTGGGCCGTGGGCTCCTCGACGAGCCGGGACTGGATGGCCCCGACCACCTCCTCGCGGTGGGCGACCCGCTCGTCGTTGGTGCCGTACTCGCGGACCGACTCGCAGCCGACGGCGTCCACGAAGTCGTCCCAGCGGTCGTCCGAGGGGACGCCCGTGACGAGGCGCCCGTCGGCGGTGTCGAACAGCTGGTAGGGCACGAGCGTCTGGTGGCTGGTGCCCTGCGGACCGGGCACGTCGCCCGTCAGCGAGTGGTTCGACGGGTACTCGTTCAGCAGGGCGACGACGGCGTCGAACAGCCCCACGTCGAACTCGCCGCCCGCGCCGGTCCGCTCGCGCTCGTGGAGGCGCGCGAGGACGCCCACGGTCGCGAACAGCCCGGCCGAGAGGTCACAGACCGCCTGTCCGACCTTCACCGGCTCTCCCCCCTCCGGGCCCGTGATGGACATGATTCCCCCCTCGGCCTGGAGGATGAGGTCGAGGCCCGGCTTCTCCTTCATCGGCCCGGTCTTCCCGTAGCCCTTGACGCTCGCGTAGACGACGTCCTCGTTGACCGCGCGGACGTCCCCGTAGCCGACGCCCAACCGCTCGGCCACCCCGTAGCCGAAGTTCTCGACGAAGACGTCCGCCTCCGACAGCAGGTCGAGCGCGGCCTCCCGTCCCGCCTCGGTCTTCAGGTCGAGCGTGACCGACCGCTTGTTCCGGTTCAGGGCGTGGAAGTACCCCGAGTCCGCGTCGCCGGGCGCCGGGCCCTGGGACCGGCTCGGGTCGCCGACGCCGGGGCGTTCGACCTTCACCACGTCCGCGCCCATGTCCGCGAGCAGCGCGCCACAGAACGGGCCGGCGCGGTGGACGCACATCTCCACCACCCGGAGGCCGTCGAGCGGGCCGGTCATGTATTGAACTCGTCGACCCGCCGCTCGCGCTCCTCGGTGGCGAACTGCTCCCACCAGGCCTCGGCCTCGAACTCCCGCGCGGTCGCGGCGTCAGGGGCGTCGGCGGCGAAGTTGATGGCCTCCTTGCTCCGCTTGACCGCCCTGGTTCCGGTGTCCCGGACGGCGTCGACGAGCCCCCCGACCTCCTCGTCGAGCGCGTCGGCGTCGGGGACGACGCAGTTGACGAGTCCCGCGTCGTAGGCCTCGCCGGCGTCGACGTATCCGGCGGTCAGGACGAGTTCCTTCGCCCTCGCCTCGCCGACCAGCTGGACGGCCCGGTGGGTCGCACCCCCGGTCGGGATCTGTCCGAGGTCGGTGACGGGCACGCCGAACGACGACGCCTCGGTGGCGATCCGGAGGTCGCAGTACATCGCGAGGATGAGGCCGCCGCCGACGCAGTAACCGTCGACCTTCGCGACCGTGACCGCGTGACACTCGTGGGGCTGGCGGTAGATGTCGTAGAACATCGCCTGGCGGTCCCGCTGCCGGGGGTCGTGCTCCTCGGCCGGCCCGGCGTACTGCTCGATGTCCGCGCCCGCGGAGAACGCCTCGTTGCCCTCCCCTTCGAGCACGACGACCTCGATGTCGCGGTTCAACTGGATCTCGCTGAACGCCCGCTGGAGGTCGAGCATAACCTCCGTCGAGAGCGCGTTCAGCTTCTCCGGTCTGTGGAACTCGATCCGTGCGACGCCGTCCGCGACGTCGACCGTGATGCTCTCGTAGGCCTCGTGACTGACCATGCGGTCCAACGGGTTGGCGACGGAATAGGCGTTGTGAAAGGGTACGACCACATGACGCGGCCGAACGGGCAAGCCGCGATCGACGACGACCGCGGCGGACCGCTACTCGACGACGACCGCGCCCTTCATCCCGAGCGAGCGGTGGGGCTCGCAGTAGTAGGTGATCACGCCGGTCGAGTCGAACGTCTGCGAGAAGGTGTGGCCCGATTCGGAGGCGAGTTCGGAACTGAAGTCGGCGCCGCTCTCCGCGACGACGTTGTGCTGGCCGCCCTTGCCGGTCCACTCCCAGACGACGGTGGTGCCGGCGTCGACCCGAATCGCCGGCGGGGCGAACGCGAAGTTCCCCCCGTTGCCCTCGGCACCGACCTCGACCGTCACCTCGCTCTTTCCGGTCCAGTCGGCGACCGTGCCGTCGAAGTTGCCCACGTCAGAGAGCCAACTGCTCACCTCGGAGGGGACGTCGCCGCCGGCCGCCGTCTCGGTCGCCGTAGCCGTAGCCGTGGCCGTGGCCGTCGCCGTCTCCGTCTCCTCCTCGCCGCCCCCGCCGCCACCGCCGGAACACCCGGCGAGGGCGCCGGCGACGGTCAGCGATCCGACCCCGCGGACGAACGCACGCCTGTCGAGCATGACGGACGAACGTGAGGACCGGAGCGGGGTAAATCGGACGGTACGTCCCGGAACGGCGCGCGCGCCGGCTATGCCGTCGCCTCCCGGACCGTCTCGCGGGCCTCCGCGAGCGTCAGCGGGGCCCCTTTCGCGGACGCGGCGCTCCGCACGGCGTCGAGCGCGGTCGCCACCCGGTCGTCGGTCGGGTCGACGCCGGCGGCGTCGAGGAGCGCCCGGACGGCCCCCCGGCCGGTCCCCTCGCCGAACAGCAGTTCCCGCTCGGCGCCGTACCGCGACGGATCGAACGGCTCGTAGGTCGACGGCTCGCGCAGCATCGCGGCGGTGTGGAGGCCGCTCTCGTGGCGGTAGGGCCGGGTCCCGATGACCGGCTTGCTCTCCGGGACCTCCCCCCGGAGCGCCCCGTAGGCGCGGCGGCAGGCCGGCACCAGGCACTCGCGGTCGAGCGCCACCCCGTCGCCACGCTCGGCGAGCAGGACCGCGACCTCCTCCAGCGGCGCGTTGCCGGCCCGCTCGCCGACGCCGCCGACCGTGGCGTCGACGCTCGTCACGCCCGCGTCGACGGCGGCCAGCGCGTTCGCGGCCGCGACGCCCATGTCGTCGTGGGTGTGGATCGCCACGTCGAGGTCGTCGCCGGCCGCATCGACGACGGCCGCGACCGTCTCCCGGACCGTGCCGGGCGTCCCCGCGCCGGTGGTGTCCGCGAGCGTGACGTGGCGCGCGCCGGCGTCCGCGAGCGCCCGCGTCCCCTCCCGGAGGAACTCGTCGTCGGCCCGGATCGCGTCCATCAGCGTCCCGCCGGCGGCGACGCCGGCCCCGCGGACCCGCTCGACGTTCTCGACGAGGAGGTCGAGCGCCTCCGCCCGGGACTTCCCGAGCGCGTACTCCAGTTGCACGTCGGAGGCGTTGACGATCACCTCCACTTCGTCGGGGTCGACCTCCAGGGCCGCCTCGACGTCTGCCGGGACCGCCCGCGCGAGCGCCGCCGTCCGGAGACCCAGGTCGTCAGCGTGTCGGAACCACGCCTCGCGGCGGCGGGCGCGGGGGAAGGCAACCTCGACGCGCTCCACCCCAAGGTCGGCGAGCGCATCCAGGACCCGTCGTCCGTCCGCCTCGTCGACGTCGACGCCCGGGACCTGGGTTCCCTCCCGCAGGGTGAGGTCCTTGAACTCGACTGCCATGCCCGGGCGAGCGGCGTGGCGGGACAAGAGCGTTCCCCTGTCTGCACCCCCGACGCGGCCCACCCCGGCTCCCGGCACCCCACGATCCGCCCGCG
Source organism: Haloferacaceae archaeon (assembly GCA_042219325.1). Classification (GTDB taxonomy): domain Archaea; phylum Halobacteriota; class Halobacteria; order Halobacteriales; family Haloferacaceae; genus CAZMLQ01. The sequence continues at coordinate 31,231 of JBDGQA010000049.1, forward strand.
ACGGCCGAACCGGAAAGGTTCATGCCGCTACGCGCCCGGAGCGGGGACATGCGCGTCGACGCGGCGCGGCTGGAGGCGGCCGCGAGCACCCTGCTGGAGACGACCGGCGCTCCGCCGGCGACGGCCGAGACGGTCGCGCGGTCGCTGGTCGCCGCGGACCTGCGGGGCCACCACTCCCACGGCGTCCTGCGGGTCCCCCTGTACGAGGAGAAGGTCGGAATCGGAACGATCGATCCGACGGCGACCCCCGAAGTGGAGCACGACGCGGGGGCCGTCGCGACGGTCGACGGGCGCTCGGCGTTCGGGCAACTGGTCGGCCGGGAGGTCGTGGACCTGCTGACCGCGCGCGCCGACGAGTACGGCGTCGCCGCGGTCGGGACCCACGACGCGACCCACCTCGGGCGGATGGGCGAGTGGGCCGAGCGGGTCGCGGACGCGGGCCACTGTTTCGCGGTCTTCGTCAACGCGCAGGGGGGGAACCACAACGTCGCCCCGGCCGGCAGCGCCACCCGGCGGCTCTCGACCAACCCCATCGCGTTCGGGATTCCGACGATGGGCGGCCTCGACCACGATATCGTCCTCGACATGGCGACGAGTCAGGTCGCCCACGGGAAGATCCGCGAGCGGGAGGCGACCGGCGAGCCGGTTCCGGAGGGCTGGACGACCGACGAGGAAGGCGGGGGGTTCACCGACGCGGCCGCGTTCGAGGCCGGCGAGGGCGGCGCGATGCTGCCCCTCGGCGGGCGGGTCGCCGGCTACAAGGGCACCGGGCTGGCGGTCGTCGCCGAACTGCTCGCGGGCCTGTTCGGCGACGCGCCGGTGGCCGGCCAGCAGCACCCGCCGGACTCCAACAACGCCGCGCTGTTCGTCGCGCTCGACCCCCTCGTCACCGCCGACCGCGAGGGCGTGCGGGACCGGGCCGCCGCGCTCGCGGCTCACCTCGCCGCCGCCGACTACGAGGCCGGCCCCTCGCCGGGCGTCGCGGCCAAGGGCGACCGGTTCCGGATGCCCGGCGCGCCCGAGCACGAGACGATGGAGACGTACCGCGCGGAGGGCATCCCGGTCGACGACCGCATCGCCGACCGCCTGCGGGCGATGGCCGGCGAACACGGCGCACGGATCGACATCTGATTCGCCCGTCACGGCCCTGCAGTTCGTCACCCGCCGTCGGCCCGGACACCGCCGGCGTCCGCGGCGGCCGCCATCGCGTCGCCGAGCGCGTCGACCAGGTTCCCGAGGCCCCGTTCCGGGAGGTGCCGCACCGCCGCCACGACGCGGTCGGCCGCCGGGTCGGGGATTCCCGCCGCGGTCGCGAGGTCGTCGACCTTCGCGGTCACGGCCGGCCAGTCGAGCGGCCGTTCGGGTTCGCCCCGGGCCGTCTCGACGAACCGCTCGCGGCGCTCGCCGTCGTCGACGACGACGCGGGCGGCCCACTGCTCGGGGAAGCGCTCCGCGACGGCGTCGGTCGTGACGACCTCCGTGACGTCCATCAGCCGGCGGAGGTCGGGGTCGTCGAGGCCACCGGCGGCGTCGACGAAGGCCGAGAGGCCGGCCTCGCCGCGCACGAGCGCGAGCGCCGCGCAGAACGGGGCGCTGAACTGGCAGTCCACGAGGTTCGCCGGCCGGCGCTTGCGCTCGATGGGGTCGCCGGTCAGCGTGACGCCCGGGCCCGGCAGGTCGAGGGTGATCCGCTCGACGGCCGAGGGGTCGACCTCGTCGGCCACGTCGAGCAGGGCGTCGATGGCGGCGTGGACGTACCGACAGCAGGGGTAGGGCTTCAGCGCCGTCTCCATCACGGCGTGGCGCTCGCCGACGTCGTCGATCTCGTCGGGGTGCGGATCGCCGGAGTATCCCGAAAAGAAGCCGTGCTGGCCCTCCAGCGGCGCGCTCGCCCCGCGGAACCCCTCGCTCGCGAGCGCCACGGCCTCGACCCCGCGGCGCGCCGCCAGACCGGGGTGGAGCCGCTTGTTCCACGCGCCGTTCGCCAGGAACTGGAGCGACCCGGCCGCCTGCGACCCGGCGACGCCGAACGCCGCGGCGAGTTCGTCCCGGGAGAGGCCGGCGACGACGCCGGCGGCCGCCGTCGCGCCGAACGTCCCGCAGGTCGCGGTGACGTGGAACCCCCGGTCGTAGTGGGCGTCCGGACCCACCGCGCGTCCCACCGCACAGGTGACGTCGTAGCCCGCGGCGATGCCCGCGAGCGCCGTCTCGGCGTCGGCGCCCTCGCGTTCGGCGACCGCGAGCGCCGCCGGGACGGTCGGCGCGCCCGGGTGGAGCGAGGACCCGCGATGGGTGTCGTCGAAGTCCAGGCTGTGGGCGTAGGTGCCGTTCGCCAGCGCGGCGTCGGCGGCGGGCCGGCGCGCGCCGGTCCCGAGGTCCAGGGCGTCGCTCCCGTCGCCCGCGAGCCGCTCGACCGCGCCCCCGACCGACGGGCTGGAGGCCGCCACGACCCGTCCGCCGAGCGCGACGCCGAGCGTGTCGAGCAGGTGTCGCTGCAGCCGGTCGCGGACCTCGGCCGGGAGGTCGGCGTACGTCACCGCCAGACAGTGATCCACGAGTCGCTCGGTCGCCCCTGTCATGGCCCGCCCGTCGACGCGGACGAGGATAAGGGTTCGGAGGCGCGGGGACGGACGGGGGGCACGAGGCGCCGCACCGCCGGACGCCGCGCGGACCCGCCGCCGGTCACCCGCCCGACTCGCGGCGGTCCCGAATCCGCGTGCGCCAGTCCTCGGGGACCGGACGGGCGTTTCCGTCGTCGTCGACCGGCACCTGCACCGTCTCGGCGACGGCGGCCGGCCCCTCGTCGCCGTGGACCGCGTACGCCATCGGGATGCTCGACTCCCCGAGGTCGGGAACGGTCAGACCCACCGAGACCGTCTCGCCGAGGTCGATGGGCGCGCGGAACTCGACTTCGAGGCTGACGAGCACCGTGTCCACCGCATGGAGCGGCCGCCCGATCACGGCCGCGAAGTAGTCCGCGCGGGCCTGTTCGAGGTAGGTCGCGTAGACGGCGTTGTTGACGTGGCCCATCGAATCGATGTCGCGAAATCGGGTCCGGAGGTCGGTCACGAACTCGAACTCGTCGAGGTCGGTCGGGACGTCGTCGGGCACGGGTGCGGTGGGGGCCGCGACCGACGTAAACCCGCCGGGGCAACGGGTCGGCGGGGCGTGCCACCGCCCGACCGCCGGGGGGACGAACGGGGGCGGCGAGGCCGTCCGGGGCGGCCCGACCGCCGCGCCGTGGCGGTCCGTCGGGCTTATCCCGGCCGCCGTCGAGCGCCGGGCATGGACGTCATCCACACGGCGATCTGGGTCGACGACCTCGACGCGATGCGGTCGTTCTACGTCGACGTGCTCGGCCTCGACGAGCACCGCTCTTTCACCTTCCGCGGGACCGAGAACGTCTACGTCGGGGGCGACCACGGCGAGATCCAGTTCCGGTACGACCCCGAACGGTCGACGCCCGTCGACCCCGAACGGGAGACGGTCGACCACGTGGCCGTCGGGGTGGCAGACGTCGACGGCGCGTTCGCGGACCTGGTCGACGAGACGGACTGCCCGGTCGTCGAGGAGCCGATGACCGTCGAACAGGCCGGCACCCGCGTCGCCTTCGTCGAGGACCCGACGGGCTACGTGCTCGAACTCGTGGAGGACCGGTGACCGTCGAGCGGACCGTCGTCGTCGGCGCCGGGACGATGGGTCCGGGGCTGGCCGTCCAGTTCGCCCGCCACGGCCGGGCCGTGACGCTCGTCGACCACCGCGAGGCGAACCTGGACCGGGCCCGCGACGCGGTCGTCGAGGCGCTCGCCTTCCTCGACGATGAGGGACTGCTCGGGGCCGCGGGCGACGCCGCCGACCCCGGCACGGTCGCCGCCCGGATCGGCTACAGCCTCGACCTGGCCGGCGCGGCGGCCGACGCCGACCTCGTGCTGGAGTCCGTCTCCGAGGACCGCGACGTGAAGGCCGCCGTCTTCCGGACGGCCGCCGACGCCGCCCCGGCCGACGCGCTCCTCGCGACCAACACCTCCGGCATCCCGATCACCGCGATCGGGGAGCGGGTGCCCGACGCGGCCGACCGGGTCGTGGGCTGTCACTGGTGGAATCCGCCCTACCTCCTGCCGCTCGTCGAGGTGGTCCGGGGCGCGGCGACGAGCGACCGGACGGTCGAGCGCACCCGGGCGTTCGTCGAGGCGGTCGGTCGCGACCCGATCACCGTCGAGCGCGACGTCCCCGGCTTCGTCTGGAACCGGATCCAGTTCGCCGTCCTCCGGGAGTGTGCGCACATCGTCGAGGAGGGGGTCGCCTCGCTCGCGGACGTCGAGCGGGCGGTCCGGGACGGCTACGCCCTGCGGACCGCCGCAGTCGGGCCGTTCGAGACGGCCGATCTCTCCTCGGTGTCGCTCTTTCGCTCCATCGCGGCCGATCTCTACCCCCACCTCTCCGACGCCGACGAGCCGTCGGCGCTGTTCGACGACCCCATCGCCGAGGGGCGCGAGGGGGTCGCGGCGGGCGCCGGCTTCCACGAGTACGAGGAGACGCTGTCGGAGGCCGTCCGGCGGCGCGACCGGCGGGTGGCGGCGCTCCGGCGGGCCCGCGAGGGGACTGCGGGGCGGGAGGACGCGAATCCCGGGGCGGGCGCGGTCGGATCGGGCGACGCCGACGACCCGGACTCGACCGCCGACCACGGTGCCGACGGCGGGGAGTAGTTTTAGGGCCGCGCTCGCGGAGGGGCGGACATGGACCCGACCGGCCCGGACCCGACCGCGCGGGACGTGGGCGCGCCGCCCGACCCCGACGACGTCCCGCCGCCGGAACCGCTCGACCTGTCGTGGGTCGACGTCCACCAGCACACGGGATCGCTGACCTGGAACGACCGCGAGCGGTTCGACCTGAGCGGCTGCGAGGCCGCCGTGATGATAGCCGCCGGCTACTACTGGGCGCCGTACCGTCCGGTCGCAGCCCGCGACGTGCGCTTCCTCTGGGACGACGCGCTCCGCCGCGCCCGGGCGTTCGACGCCCGGCACTTCTACGACCAGCGGGTCGCCGTCGGCGTCCACACCTGGGCGCGCGTCGAGGACGCCGCCGACCTGCTCGCGGTCCTCCCCGACTACTGCGCGCTCGACCGCGTCGTCGCCGTCGGGGAAACGGGGGTCGAGGCCACCCACCACACGTCGGCGTGGGGCCTGGATGAACAGCGGGACGTCGTGCGCGAGCAGTTCCACGTGGCCCGCGAGGCCGGCCTGCCCGTCCTCGTCCACACGCCGGGGTCGGCCAAGGGCGACCTCGACCCCCGCCACGCCCACAGTTACGAGGAGGGCGACCGGAACTTCACCGACCCGCTGTTCGGCGACGGCGAGGACACGAAAGTCCGCGCGGTCGAGGAGGACCTCGCGCTCGTCGACGAGGCCGGCCTCGACGACCGGCGGGTGGTCATCGACCACGCGAGCCGGGCGGTCGCCGACCGGGTGCTCGAAGATACGAACTGCTGGCTGGCGTTCACGGTGAGCGCGCCGTGGCTTCGGGGGGTGGACGCCCGTGACGTCGCGGCGGCGGTCGAGCGCCACGGGGCCGACCGGGTGCTCGTCGACTCCGACCTGATCGGCGCGATGCGAAACGACCCGTTCGCGATTCCGCGGACCGCGATGGACCTCGTCAGACTCGGCGTCGACCGCGACGACGTGCGGCGGGTGGTCTACGAGAATCCAAAGCGGGTGCTGGGGCTGGAGTGATCGGGGACGAGAACGGACACGGACGACCGCCGGCCTACGACACTCGCCAGCGCACCACGACGGCCGTGACGGCGAGCGCGGCGACCAGACCGGCGAACGCGGGCGCGTAGCCGGCCCGGTCGGCGACGAAGCCGACGTAGGCCGGGCCGAGGCTCCCGATGCCGATGTACGTCGTGCGCGCCATCCCGAGGTCGGCGCCCATGCTGGCGTCGGGGAAGACGTCCATCAGGTGTGACTGCATCACCGGGGGGAAACTCATCAGGCCGGCGGCGTAGACGAGCGTCGCGCCGATGAGGACGGCCCGCGACTCGGCGAGCACGACGGTCAGCAGCGCGAGCGCGCCGAGCGCCATCACGCCGACGGCGACCCGTCCCTTGCCGCCCCGGTCGCCGAGCCGGCCGGCCAGGGGCTTGACCGTCGCGCCGACGAGGAAGAGGCCGGCAAAGCCCGTACTCGCCAGGGTCGGCGAGAGCCCCTTGGCGGCCTGGAGGAACGTGGGGAGGAAGCCGATGGTCGCCTGCCACGCGAACGAGAAGCAGGCGTAGGCCGCGACCAGCCACCGGACGTCGGGGTCGGCGAGCAGGCGCCGTCCGGCGCCGCGGAAATCGAGGTCGACGCCGGTCAGGACGTAGGACTCGCGGGACAGGGAGTGAAGCGAGAGGACGGCCGCCGCGAGGACGAGGACGACCGGGAGGAACGCGGCCCGCCAGGTCGCGACCGCGAGGACGACGACCGCGAGGCCGGCCGCGAGGCCGCCGCCGACGTCCCCCGAGGCGGTGTGGAGGCCGAAGGCGCCGCCGCGCTTCGCGACGAAGTGATCCGAGATCAGCGCCCGGGCCGCGGTGGGGTACAGGCCGACCCCCAGGCCGACGACGGCGGCGCCGGCGACGAACACGGGATACGTCGGGGCAAGCGAGACGAGGACGAATCCGGCGCCCGCGAGCCCCATCCCCGCGACCAGGAGCGTCTTGCGCGAGAGCCGGTCCGAGAGCCGTCCGCTCGGGTACTGGAGCAGGGCGTAACACGCCCAGAGCGTCGAGAGGGCGATGCCGGCTTCGAACGACGAGATGTTCAGATCGGCGATGAGCGCCGGGAGCAGCGGCGAGAGAACCAGCCGCCCGCCCTGGACCGTGAGCCAGCCGAGCGAGACGACCGCGAGCAGGCGCCCGCCGTACCCGGAGACCAGCGACTCGGGTCCGGACTCGCCAGTGTCGACCCGCTCGTCGGCCGCGTCCGCCGTCCCGGAGGGCACGGCCGAGCGGCGGGTCCCGGTGCACTTTGACCCGTCGGTTCGGGGGCGATGGCCGACGGTCCGACCGACCGATGTCGCCGGTCCCCGACGGACCGCGGGGCGGGCGCGGTCGTCCACCAGGTCGCGGAAACGCCTAAGGCCGAGCGGGGCGGTCAGTGGGGCATGACCGGGACAGGCGGCTTCCTCGATGGAGTCCGCGTCGTGGACCTGACGACGTTCGTCACCGGCGGGTTCGCGTCGCTGATGCTCGCCAACCAGGGCGCGGACGTGATCAAGGTCGAGCGGCCGGGCGTGGGCGACGACAACCGCTACTCCGGACCGCCGTTCGTGAGTCCGGACGAGGACCACGAGGGACCGGGACGGACCGCCGCCGACGAGGGCGAATCGCCGTACTTCTGGACGGTCAACTACGACAAGCGGAGCGTCGAGTTCGACCTGAAGACCGACGAGGGCCACGCCGCTCTGCTCGACCTGGCGAGCGAGGCCGACGTGGTGATCGAGAACTTCCGGCCCGGCACCGCCGAACGCCTGGGCATCGCCTACGAGGACGTCCGCGCGGTCAACGACGACGTCGTCTACTGCTCCATCTCGGCGTTCGGTGAGACGGGGCCGTGGGCCGAGCGCCCGGGCTACGACCTCCTCGTGCAGGGGACGAGCGGCATCATGTCCGTCACCGGACCGGAGGGCGGCGACCCGTGCAAGGTCGGCCTGCCCCAGACTGACCTCATCACCGCGATGTGGGCGGCGTTCGGGATCACCGGCGCGCTCTTGCGCCGCGAGCAGACCGGCGAGGGCGACCGGATCGAACTCGGGATGCACGACGCCGCGCTCCCGTGGCTCACCAAGCAGGCGGGCAAGGTGTTCGTCGGCGAGACGCCCGAGCGGATGGGGACCAAGGACCCCGTGCTCGCGCCCTACCAGGCGTTCCCCACGGCGGACGGCTATCTCGCCGTCGGCTGTGCGAACCAGAAGCTCTGGGAGGAGCTCTGTGCGGCCATCGACCGGCCGGACCTCGCCGAGGACGAGCGGTTCGCCTCCAACCCCGACCGGGTCGAGCACATGGGCGAACTGGAGGTCGAACTCGCCGCCGTCTTCGAGGACCGGCCCACCGACGCGTGGGTCGACCTGCTGGCCGCCGAGCACGGCATCCCCGTGAGCCCGGTCAACACCGTCAACGAGGCGCTCGACAACGAACAGACCGAAGCGCGAAACGTCATCCGGGAACTCGACCACCCGACCGTGGGGACCGTGCCCGTCATCGAGCACCCGCTGAACTTCCGGAACGTCGAGCCGGGCTTCGACTCCGCCCCGCCGCTGCTCGGCGAGGACACCGAGGCCGTCCTCCGCGAACTCGGGTACGGGGACGACGACATCGACGCGCTCCGCGAGGCGGGCGCCATCCCGGACCGATAGGAGGGAAACGGGGAGCGAGGGCCGCCTCGCGGGCCCTCAGTCCGCCGCGTCGACCCCGGCCGCGTCGAACGCGTCGACGTTGTGTGCCATCCGGGTTCCGGTGGAGGCGACGTAGGGCACGGTCCGCTCGTGGTGGGACCCGTGCGACCTGAGAGAGACGGTGTCGGCCGCCTCCGTCCCCTCGATGGGGCCGAACACCGCGTCGGGCGTCCCGAGGACGAGGTAGTCGCCGATGCGGTCCTCGGGGAGGCGGTAGCGCTCGGCGGCAGCCGCCGACGGAAGGACGGCCTCGACGCCCGCGACGTCGGTCAGCCACGACGCGTCCGCGTCCGTGTAGACGTACGCCGCCCCGCCGAGGTTGCGGTGGTGGTAGGTGTGCCGGTCGCGGATCAGGCGCACGACTTCGGCCGCCACCCCTCGCTCCGCGAGGAGGGCGTCGAGGTCCACCCGATGGGTCTTCTCGCGCATGCCGTGGTCGGCCGTGGCGACGACCGGTCCGTGCTCGCGCAGGTCGCCGAGGCCCGCGTCGAGCGCCCGGACCCACTCGGCGGCCGCCCGCTCGTCCGGCCCGTGCTTGTGTGGCACGACGTCGGTCGTCGAGACGTAGAGCACGTCGGGCCCGCGGGTCTCGGCGAGGTGGACCGCGGCGTCGAACAGCCAGGCGCTCGCGTCGCCGGAGTAGATGCCGGGGGCGGTGCCGACCGCTTGCTCCAGCGCCGCGGGAGGACTCTCGGCGCTCGCCACGTAGTCCACGCCGCGGCCGACCATCCGTTCGAGTTTCTCCTTCGTGACCAGCGCCGCGACGTCGGCGCCCCCCGCCGCGGCCCGCTCCAGGCGCGTGTCACAGCGCAGGTACTCCGCGGCCTCCATGTAGACCGTCTCGTCGCGCTCGCGGTCGTAGTAGCTGTTGCCCGTGATGCCGTGGGTCTCGGGGAACGCGCCGGTGACGATGCCGACGTTGTTGACGTTCGTGAGCGAGGGGACCAGCCCCTCGCAGGTCCCGGCACGCCCCTCGTCGGCCAGCGCGTCCCAGGCGGGGGTGTCGGTCGCGTCGAGGTACGCCGGGTCGAAGCCGTCCAGGCAGGCGACGGTGCGGGTCACGTCACGGGCGCTCCCCGGACCGCGGCCGGTCCGTCTGATCGCAGTCTGCGGCGCATGCGGTCACGGTCGCCGGTCGGCCGGCCGGCGGGAAAAGGTGCGGGTCGGGGCGATCCCTTCGCCGCCGCCCGGGCGCGGGCGGCGCTATCGCGAGGGCGACGGGAGCGCGGGGACCGTCAGTCCTGGCTGGCCGACCCGCCGGAATCGCGGTTCCGGTTGGCGGCGCCGGGATCCGCGTCCAGGCCCTTGATGTTGACCACCCACTCCTGGGTCTGGTCGAACTCCTCCTTGTTCATCTCCTCGATCTTGTCGGCGGCCTTGCTGATGAAGTAGCCGAGGAACAGGACGATGATTGCGAGGAGGAACAGGCCGCTGTTGCTCCCGCCCGGAATCTGGAGGACGGCGAGCGGCGGCACGACGACCAGCCCCGTGTGCTGCCAGTCGATGTAGATGGCGGTCGCGAACAGCGCGCCAAAGAGGACGAACATGGCCTTGGCGACCTGGTCCATCCGCTCGACCAACGTGTTCTCCTGATAGGCGCTCCTGCCTGACATACCTCTCCGTAACCGTTCGTTCGGATATAAAGTTGTGGTATTCGGCGGCCGTAGGAGCGACGCCGCGCGGTGTCGCCCGCTTACCGCGGCTTGTAGCGGCCGTTCTGCCTGAGGATGTTGTTCTGCTCCTCGGCGGCGATCTTGGTCGCTTCCTTGACGCTCATGCCCTGCTGGAGGATGCGCTGGTGCATCTGGCGCGGGATCTCGAAGTTGATCCGGGAGCCGCCCTCGATGGCCGGCAGTTCCGTGACCTGGAAGTTCTCCAGGGTCGCCTTCGCGGTGCTCCAGAACTTCTCGTGGAGCGACGTGGAGGAGAACCAGTCCGCCTCCAGCGCGGAGGGGTCCGGCGGGACGAAGCCGACGTTCTTGGTACGCCGGACGGCCTCCTGCCCGGTGGCGAACCAGTTGGTGAACTTCATGAAGGCGTCCCGCTCGGCCTGGCTGGTGTAGGCCTCCGCGAACGGCACGAAGATCGGGACGAGCCCGTAGGTGGACTTCTTGTTGGCGTGGTTCGGCACGCTCCAGGTGTACTCCTGCTCGTAGGTGTCCGCACCGAGTTCACCCTTGAAGCTGCCCCACAGGTCGGCGACGTCCTGCACGTGGATCATGCCGAGCTGGTCGTTCCAGATCAGCGTCGTCGCCTCCTCGTCGCCGTGGTTGATCGAGTTGGAGTGGAAGAACTGCTTGTCGATCCCGTTGACCTGGAACTTGATCAGGTCACGGTACTCCTTGGTGTCGAGGAGCGAGTGGGTCGCCGCGTCGTTCAGCGTCCCCATCGTGGTGAGGCCCCACTGCCCGGCGTAATGCGAGAGGAACTCCTCGTCGCCCTCCTTCATCCCGGTCGTGTCCGGGAACGTCCCCTGATCAGGCTTGAACTTGTCGGAGTTCTTCATCGCCGGGTAGATGCTGTTGAACATCTTGTCCCAGGAGTGCGAGGCCGACACATCGTCCACGGAGAGCCCGGCCGAGTCGAGCCAGTTCTGCCGATAGACGTTCATGTAGGGGCGGACGCCGATCGGGACGTTGATGATCGCCCCCTCCTCGCCGGTCATCTGCTCTCCCCAGGCCTGCTGGAGGTTCGCGAGGCCCGGCGACAGGGCCTGCTGGACCTCGGACCCCTCGTACATATCCCCGATGCGGAGGAGGTCGGCCGCCAGCATCGTGTCCTTCCGGGAGGCCATCTCCACGATGTGGGGGGCGCTCTCCGGGCCGGCCTGGACCGCCGAGCGGATCTTGTTGAACTGCCCCTCGTAGGGAACGCCGCGCAGTTCGATCTGGAAGTCGTTGAACTTCTCGTTGGCCCGCTGGGCCGCGTTCTCCCAGTAGGTCTTGTTGGCCGGCTCGTCGGTCATGTTGCCCGACCAGAGCCGGAGGGTAACGGTCTCCTGCTGCTGGCCGGTCGTCGTGCCCTCCATGCCGCCCTCGGTCGTCTCCGTACCGTGCGCTGTCGTCTCCTCGCCGCCGCCGCCGCCGGAACAACCGGCGAGGCCGGCGACCCCCGCAGCGCCCGCCGCTGCAATGAACCGCCGCCTGTTTATCGAACTCCGCCGTCCGTCTCGGCTGCTGTCACCCGTCATGGTTGGAAAGTGTGCCTGACACTTGCAGGCAGCCACACGACACACACAGGGGAACATAGGGTAATATATTTTTGGGAAGAAAGCCGCGCCCGGGTCGGCGGATACCGCCCGATACGCCCCGGACAGCGGGATAGTGGTCGCATGTCAACCGCTCGGCACGTGGGCGCCGACCGGCCGACAGGACGGCTATCGCCCGGCGAGCGCGCGGATCCGGTCGGTCAGGAGTTCGCCGTCCTCGACGACCACCTCGTCGTCCAGGCGCACCGTGGGGTCGAGCACCAGGCCGTCGAGGTGGATGTCGCTCCGGACGGATCCGCCGAGGCTCTCGTTGTCCCCGACCGCGAAGTGGACGGTTCCCGCGAGCTTCTTGTCCTCGGCCAGGTTGCCGATCAGGCGGGCGTCGGGGTTGGTCCCGATGGCGAACTCCGCCATGTTGCCGGCGTGCTCGTCGGCGTCCTCGATGATCGCCCGGAGCCGGTCGGCGTCGGCGCCGCCCGTCACGCCGGTGACGTACCCCTCCTCGAAGGCGAGTTCGATCGGCTCGTCCAGCCGGCCGATGTTGTCCATCGAGTAGTCGATGACGACGGTGCCCTCGGCGGTGCCCTCGGCGGGCGAGGTGGGCGACTCGCCCGGCGGCAGCGTCGCGAAGCCGTAGTTGTCGTGGTAGTAGCCGTCCAGCGAGAACGCCGACCGGCCGGTCAGGTCCATCCACACGTCGGTGCCCGCGGGGCTCGTGACGTGGGCGGACTCGGCGGCGTCGAGGACGTCCCGCACCGCCGTCGTGGTCTCGCGCAGCGCCTCGAAGTCCGTGCTCATCCCGCCCTCGACCATCATCTCCTCGGTGACGCCGCGCAGGATGGCGGTTCGGGTGCCGCTCTCGGTGGCCGCCAGTCGCGCCCGCGTGTGCGTGATGGCGTGGGTCGTCGCCGTGAACAGCACGTCGGACGCCTTCATCGCCGCGGCGACGGTCCCGGTCGGTTCGTTGCCGTGCGAGTCCAGTTGTGGCATCACCAGCAGGTGGGCGTCGGCGCCGAGGCCCCGCGCGGCCGCGGTCAGCGCCCGTCCCACGGGCACCTTCGTCGGGTCGGAGACGACCAGCACCTCCTCGTCGGGGGTCGTGCTCATCAGGTCCTCGACGACCCGCCGCGAGACGTCCGCGAGTTCCAGATCGATCATCGTCCCCCCTCGGTAGCGCCGAAATGATAAGGTTTCGTGTCGGCCGTCACGGGCCGTCAGGCGGCCAAACGGCTGGACGAAGGCGAGCGGAAGGGAAGAAAGGGTGTCGAGGAGCGGGGGGCGTCAGCCCTTCAGGCCGGTGCCCGCGCTGAGCCCCTCGACCAGGTGCTTCTGGAGGTACATGTAGAGGATCACCGGGATGATCATCGTCAGGAAGGTCCCGGCGAGGATGTAGTGGAAGCTCTGGACGAAGAACTGCGACTGCAGGGAGAGCACCGCGACCGGGAGCGGCGTGTGCAGGTCGTCGTTCGCGACCAGGAAGGCGATCAGGAAGTTGTGCCACGCCAGCAGGAACGCGAGCATGAACACGCTGGCGATCGCCGGCCGCGAGAGCGGCAGGATCACGCGGTAGAACGACCCGAACTTCGTGCAGCCGTCCACCCGCGCGGACTCCTCCAGGTTGTCCGGCAGGTCCTCGAAGAAGCCCCGCAACAGCCAGATGTTGTACGGGAGGGTGAAGGAGGTGAACGCGACGACCAGCCCGATGTAGGTGTTCAGCATCGACATCTTGTTCAGCAGCAGGAAGATCGGGATGGCGATCAGCGCCCGGGGGAACATGAAGCCGATGATGCTCAGGACGAACAGCTTGTTCTTGTGGGGGAACTCGAGGCGGGCGAACGCGTACGCCGCCGTGATCGCCAGCGCCGTCGCCAGCGCCGCCGTCCCGAAGGAGGCGACGAACGAGGCGAAGGTGAACTTGACGAACGGGAACGCGTCCCACATCGTGTACCAGGCGTTCTGGGCGGGCGGCGCGGGCTGGAAGGTCACCCACGGGATGCCGGCAACCGAGGTGAAGATCTGTCCCGGCGTCTTCAGCGAGTTGACGAACGTGAAGTACAGCGGCGTGACACAGAAGATCATCACGGCCACGAGGCCGATGTACTTCGCGACCGGCTTGATGTTCTCCTCCCAGTTGAGGTACCCGAAGGTGCCGGACTTGTCCTGTTCCGCGATTTCGAAGGTGTCGGATTCTGTTGCCATCGTCAGTCCTCCGTCTCCAGCTTGATCCACATGGCGATCAGCGGCACGAGCACGGTCACGAACATCACGCCGAGCGCCGCGGTGCGGCCCAGGTTCTCCCGGAAGCCGCTGGACGCCTTGAACATCAGCATCGCGAGGAAGGAGGTGTAGTTGACCGGGCCGCCGCGGGTCATCGCGTACGGGATCTCGAGCTTCCCGACCGTGAACACCGTCCGGATCATCACGACGGTCACGATGACCGTGCTGAGGTGGGGCAGGGTGATGTGGCGGAACCGCTGGATCGGGCCGGCGCCGTCGACCTTCGCGATCTCGTAGAGGTCGCTCGGGATCGACTGGAGGCCCGCGAGGATGATGATGAACATGAACCCGAAGTCACGCCACACCTTCGCGAAGACGATGGCCCAGAACGCCCACGGCGTGTTCGACGTGAGGCCCCCGGAGTCGGGGACGTTGATGCCGAGGAAGCCGAGCAGGTCCTCGAAGATGAAGACGAACAGCTGGTAGATGACCCCGTACGAGCGGGCGTCGGACATGACCGCGAACACCAGCCCGGCCAGCACCGTCGGGCTGGCGTACCCGGTCAGGGCGAACCCGCGCCAGAACCACCGGCCGGGGAAGTCCTCGTTGAGCACCAGCGCGACCGACATGGCGACGACCAGGTCGAGCGGAACGACGACGAACTCGTAGAGAATCGTCTGCTTGATGCTGAAGTACAGGAGGTTCGATCCCGCCCCAGTCAGCCAGTACTCGTAGTGTTGCAGGCCGACCCACGGGTTGGGCTCGTTCAGCGAGATGGTGTACTGCTTGAAGCTGAGCAGGAGCCCGTCGTTGATCATCGGCCAGAAGAGGATGACCGACAACAGGGTGAACGTCGGGAGGATGAAGAGGAACCCCTGGAGCGACGCGTAGTCGTCCAGCAACCGAGCGAGGGTGCCGCGGTCGGTGCCGAGTTCCTCGGCGGTCGGAGCGGCCATGCTCAGTCGTCACCTCCGGCGCGCACGACGTCCTGGTCCTCCTCGTCCTCAAGGAACTCGAGGGTCTCCGCGCCCTCGACGACGTTCATCCACTTGGCGGCCTTCGCGCCCTCGGGCTCGAAGAAGTGCGCGTGGGGCCACTGGAACTCGATCCCCACGCGCTCGCCCTCCTCGACCGGCGCGGTGGCCGGCTCGACGAGCTTGTACCGCTCGCCGTCGATCTGGAAGTAGACGATCTTGGTGTTGCCGAGCGGCTCGATGACCTCGACGTCCACGTCGAACAGCCCCTCGCCGGCCTCGGTCACGCTCATGTGCTCGGGCCGGATGCCGATGACCGTCTGGTCGTCGAGCTTCGAGGACAGCACCTCGTTCAGGTCGTCGGGCAGTTCCTTCTCGAACGTCTCGTTATGGACCGACGCGCCGTCGTAGTCCGTGACGAAGAAGTTGATCGACGGGCTGCCGATGAAGTCGGCGACGAAGATGCTCGCCGGGTCGTGGTAGATGACCTCCGGCTCGGCCACCTGCT
>JBDGQA010000035.1:0-40848 GCA_042219325.1 Haloferacaceae archaeon
CCCGTCGCGCCCGTCACGTTACGACTCGCTTTGAAATCACCGGATAGCGATGGAATCGTGCGATGGGCTTATATCCTTCAAGCCGTCCACGGTTCCACCGAGCGGTTGTTACGAGACGTGGGGGTGCTCCCGTCTGTCGGTATTTGGAATCACTCTTCCGTACAATGTGGTTCTTTCGGTGAGGTGCGTGTCCCTCTCGGCTCTACCCGTTGTGGAATCGGCAATCCTCTCACTTTCCGGAATCCCCCGCGTGTCTTTTCGAGGAGGCACACGGCTTGCGGAACTTTCCCATATGGAAGAACAATATGCCAGACTTCCGGAAAACATTCACCACATGTCTCTGTCGGGAACGAGCGGCTACTGTACTCCAGTTCTTCGAGCGTAGCATCGGCGTCGTGAAAAGGACCGACATCGTCGTCTCGCCGTGCTTTCGCCCAGAAGTACGTCTGTTGTCGGAGTCGGCTTCCTTCCTCGAAGAGTCGTTCTGCCCACTTCTCGTACTTCTGCTTCGGGTTCTTGTCGCAGTCAAAGACGACCGCGCTCAGGTTGCCGATGTGGTAGTAGTGGCCGTCTCCTCATCGGGCGAACTTCCCGGTACTGATTCCTCGGCGGCCATGCAGGTTTGCGATCGCCTTCACCGTCTCGTCCGTATCCAATAGAGCGGACTGGGGTGATTCTCCGCAAGTCCGAATGAGTGGTTATTATGGAAGCACTGACGGGTTTCCCGAACGGAAGATGTAATCGGCTCCGATACCAGCTAATGGCGAGTCCGTCGCGGCGGCATATCGCTTGGCCGCATTTAGGTATGATTCCGTGATGTCGACGATCTGTTCGTATGCCTTCGCGTCGGTATCGGCGAGTAGATACTCGGCCGTGACGGGAGTGAGTTGGTCGTTACGAAGATCCTCGACGTAGTCGTCGATATCATCCAGCCAGATCTGTGCCCCGATGATCGCGAACACGATGGCCTTTTTAAACGTGGCACTGACGGGCACGCCAGCTGCGCGGTACATGTCGACCATCCCATCGTAAATGACGCCGACCCGCTCGTACTGGGTTTTGAGGTAAGGGTGTTCGACATCCTCACCGTCAAACATGTCCGGGACCTCACCAAACGAGGCGTGTTTGTATTCTTCGTAAATCTGTTCACGGGCTTCGGCGTCACCCTCTCGGGCGGCCGCCGCGAGTCGACGGAACCGGTCGTCTTGTTCCTGATGGCGTTCGGAGATGGCTACTGCCTGTTCGTACGCTGTCCGAACGTCGTCGTCGAACGCTGCGAACCGTTCCTCGACGAGTCCCCGGAGAGTCGATTGAGCGACTGTTGCAATCTGGCGGCGGATCGCCGTCGAATCGACCGGGAAATCGACCGAGAAATCCTCGAACTCTTCGTCATTTAATGCATCACGCATGTCGCCGTCGATAAGTGCGATGACGACGAGTTCAGTCACGGATTCCGCGCGGTCGATCGTGCGGAGTTCGGATTCGGCTTCGTTCAGCAACTGCTTCCGACGTTCTGTTTCGTCGTCCCTGTCGAACGGGACCCGGAAGTACTCTAAGAGCGGCGTCCGGACCGATCGAGTGACTGGATTCAGGTTCTGGGGGGTGTTTTGTCGTGCTCGATAATAGACGTAGCCGAGCGTCAGTTCGGCCGGCAACGTCAGTTTCGTCTCGTAGTCGAACGACACCTCGCTTGGAGCAGCGTCGACCTCTGTGGCAATCGCCTCCTCGACGGCGGTGAACGCGTCCTCGATGAACCCGTCGACCACGCTCTCCACGCGACCGCGGATCCGCAGGGCGGATAGTGATAGTTGGCCCGAATCGGCGTAGTATCCGAGGACAGCTCGAAGGGCAGTCGGGACAGCGTCAGCCGCAGCTATGGTTCCTGCTCCACGTCGTAAGAGTCCGGGGGGCGGAGAGTTCGTCCGTGACGGGGAACTGGTCCGAGTCATACGTAGTAGGTGGTGATCGAGGTGAATGCCGACACGGCAATCCGACTACTACCGTCTGTTCCCCCAGCCGTCTTGAACCCTGCTGTTCTCGCTTTGGACCGTTCTGCGCGACCGTCGGAACCCAGTCCCAACGCTGCCTGTATCTCACGAATCGACAACCCTCCTGCCCGGAGGCCAACCCTAGGCCGCCGACGGTGTCGGGATTCGCTGTTCTTTGGATCCGCTCGGGGCCCCGTATCCTGTCTGTTGTCACACGAATCGTAGCAGTGGCAACAGGAGGGGAACGACGTTCGCCGAGACGATACTCGCGATGTATCGGCTGTTGATGGGCCATTCCGGCGCCGTCTTGAGGTAGTACCAGTCGACCCCATCTTCGAAGTCCTCGAACGAGTCGCCGACTGTCGGCAGTGGTTCGTCGCCGCCCCGAACGCCCTGATGATTCGCACTCAGCATCTGCTTGTCCGACACCATTTTGCGGTGGATCGCCCAGAACGAGTAGTATACCCACGCCCCGGCAGCCACTGCGTACGCCAGAATTGGCAAGACGAAGTTTCCGGCCCAGAGTAGCAGCTGGACGTGGGTATCGAAGTGCAGGATCCCGGCTGCCGGGATTGATCGAAGACCCTGTACATAGAGCCGGTACACGGTATACAATCCACCGACGAGCAGCAGTAGATTGACGCGCGTGGCGAACCGACCGAAATCTTGGAAGCCCCCTCTGCGATCGTAGTGGAATGGTTGATACGTGAGGATACGGACCTCGTTTTCCCCATCCGGTGCGTACTGGTCAGTCATCAACATATGGATATACTTTATGAGTATCAGGAACCGGAACGCGACGATCACGAGAACGAAGTCCGCAACGACGTTTATCACCAGCAACAGGTCGGACCCGAGATTCTGTGGACCCATTCGAAGCCAAATCACGACGAATTGTGTGATGAACAACAGCGAGAAGACGTGAGAGGTCGGGAGACCCAGTACCTTGTCATCCAGTTTTTTCTGGAGTTCTTTTTTCCAGCAGGTGTACGCTCCGTCGCCTTTCTCGTTGTAGGATCCCTCGTCGTTCACGATACTTCCCTTTCCATCGGCGAGACAATCGAACATGGTCTCGGTCCGTAACGCCCCGTCATACACTCCCAGTCCGCCGAGTAGAAGCATCGACAGATACCCGGACACGAAGACGATGTGGTCGTTCACCTCGCTCGGATCGGTGACAGAGAGCACCAGGTAGACGCTGTAGAGTGATCCTGCGAGGAGACTGACGAGCAGCCCCCAGACGACGATGGCCTTCAGGAACTCCCGCCAATCGATCAATCCCACCCGTCCTATCAAATAAATTATCAAAACCCAGAGCGCTCCACCCCCACCGAGTGCTCCCAATATCCAGCTGGATACTGACGGGAGGAGTCGACTGATTCCCACGATCCCATCCACCACCTCAGCGTAGACGACCAGGAGGGTGCTGACGAGGATCACGAACACCGGCGTGAACCTGAGCGTGGTTCGTGCCCCGCCGCGCACGTACCGGAACTCGACGTCGATGTCCGCATTCGGACGTCCAGTCGGCAAGAGATCACAGTACCGGTGCAGGTGGACGTCCACGATGGGAATCGGAAGTTCTCCGAGGCTGGTCCTGGCTCTTTCGGGACGCACGTCGGTCCACCGAACCCAGAGGCTGTGTAAATCCGCGACATCCACCGCATCATCCGATGCATCTGAGGCCATGTCGCGACACCCGCCCTCATCATCCCCCCGTGAGGACGTCCCCTCGTCCTCATTCGAGGTGTCGGTCGTGGTCATGTCCGGAACTCCATCTCGAAGTAGTGACCAGTGACACCCCGGTCCAAGAAGAAAATACCGCTGACCGGCGGCGTGGCGGGGATTCGTTTCGTGTGGAAACCACGTCGGTGACGGTCTTCCTCACGCGCATTTCGCCACTGTGACAATACGGCGATGCGTGTGTACCGTTTGGGCGAGTACGAATTGGCAGGACGGACTCTCCCCGTCAGTTGCCGATGAGTCATACCGGTTTCCCGGTCTCGGCGTAGTGAGCGATTGCGTAGCCCCCCAAGAAAAACACCCCGCCGACGTTGGTCATGAGGTGGTTGCCCTGCTTGATGAAGACTACGCCGAAAACCATGCCAACCACGAGGATTGCCGCGCCGAATAGCACCCCCAGTCGACGGAGCCCCGGCCGTTCCCACGGCCCATCACTTTCGGACAACGTCCCCATGTTCCCGTCGGGCGGTACCGTGTGAGCACTCCGGTTGACGAACGTCTCGTCTACCACGTAATGGGCGAGCAGGTACCCCCACCACGCCGCTAGCGACGCGCCGAACACTAGCGGGATCTGTCGTGTTGGTGTCCAAACAACCGGCTCGTGTACACACGGAGCACCGCAAGCCCAGATAAATCCGCTTGAGAGCGATGCCGATGTCAGCCCCATTCCGACTAAAAACCCCATCCACCGTCTGTATGATAGCGTCTCCATACGTCACATCCTCTCTCGAACGACGTCGATGAGTGTTTGCACCGGATGATAAATCAGTGACTCTCCCAGCCCTTCCCGGTTGATCCCGACGTGAGCGCACATATAGCCCCCGATACTGCTGATCCCCGACAGGACCGCAGCTTCTAAACTCACATTTAGGATCGTCTGCGAGAACATCGTGACTCCTAGCGCGATGAAGATGACTCCCACTGTCAACAGGATGGCTTGAAAAACGAGTGACGCCCTCGACTTCGATTTGAGGGACGCGACGTGAAAGGCGCCCCCGCTTGCGTGTAGCCCGTGTTGCGAGAGGACGTATCCTACAACGAAGATGATGAACCCGAGCAGGACCCATGTGACTTCGCCATCGAACGCGTTGATACCAGCGAGGGTGGATCCGAGAGCAATTGTTAGACTCCCGACGATAACCGACAGCATGCCTCGCAGGTCGCTGGTCATATCGGCTCCATCCGGATGTGGTTGGATAAAAACCCGGACCCACGACGAGAAAGGAGTTACGTCAACTACGTATGATCTATTGATGCGGGCATCATTATGCCAGTGAGTCCATCTAGGATATATCTCTCCGATCCTGACTTCACGTTTCATCTGATGACGTCTCCACGTCGCCATCGGGGAGACTGAGATGCGACGTCGGGAGCGATCCCTCGGCAGATGGTCGGTCCGAGAATGACCTCACAAGTTCGCGGAGATATGTTCGAAGACCGTCCCGAGATACCTCGGGTAGATGTCGCTGTGGTACGTCTGTTGCCATCGAATCTATTCGTCGGGCATCGACGTGCGGATCGCCTCCTTTCCTTTCAGAAATGTAAAACCACGTCCGGATCGTGGTCGTTAGATACTCGCGGACGACCGAGGACGTTCCGTCGGTCTCTACGATGGTATCGAGATACTGGACGGGGGCGCTATCAGTGAGGTCGACGTTCTGTTCGATCCACTCCCGAATCGTCGGCCGATCGGCATCGACCTCCAGGGCGTCAGCAGCTCGTCTGCACAGTGCACGTTCCTCGCAGGCGATCTCGTGAAAAACGTCTCCAACGACGACCGTATCGGCACCCGCATCACGGATCGCAGACACCTCAGCGTTGGATGTGAGTCCACCACCGTACCAGATTCGTGACCATCCCGTCGAGGCATCGAGCGCGCCGATCGTCTCGACCGCTTCCTCGCCGCCGTACGTCCCCGAGTACTCGAGGTAGATGATCTCGCTCCCCAGATGGCGCTCCGCTGCCATCCCCCGTCTCCGGGCTTCCCCGATCGAAAGCACGTCCTCCGCCGAGACGTTGGCTTCCCGGGCGGCTGCGCTCGCTGGATTCTGGATGATATAGGCTTCGAAGACGGCCCCGTGGAGGAGCCACGACGTGAGGAACTCGGCCAGGCGCTCCTGGAGCGCGGTCGGTATCGGAAAAGGGAGTCGTTCGGAGAGTTCCCGTGGTGCAAGCGAACTCCGTACGTAATCGATCCCCTCCCCCAACGTGCCGACGAGAGCAGTCGCGTCGCCGTTGAGGACTTCAGGGATCGCGAGAAACGCGGCCCGATCGAGGGTTTCACCCGTCACATGCTCTGCCGCACTCGGTTCGTGGAACGTCGGCACTGTTGACCACTCGAGTATCCGGAACGTTTCTTCCGTCGTTTGGCCGTCGACGCTCCGAGACCCACCTACCGAGACAGCGTCCGTGTGTTGCAGATAGAGTGGATACAGGAGGGGGAGCAACTTCTCAGGTTCAGGATCGATTTTCGTGATGTGGGTCCAGTCGCTCGGGACCGGGTTCGTGTCCACCCCCAAGACCTGACGCCCCGCGATCCGAACGGCAGCCCCTGCCGTTCCGAGAGCTTGTAGGAGTGACCTATACCGAGACATGGTGCGGAAAACTACCGGAGATCCATATAACAGCCACGAAACCGGCCCGTCATTTCGGACGAGCGGCGCTGTCACGGTCCTCAACAGTTGCTAAAAGCGCGCTAGATGTAGTGTCGGCAGCCAGCACAGGCTTCCGTTCGTTGGACGCACCACCAGTGGACCAGGTGTTTGAGTCGGGATCGATGGGACTGCAGCGACGACGCTGCCAGCTCGGTCGTTTTCTCTTTGAGGTACCGTTCGATCGCGTCTTCCGGGGTGATCGGTTCCAGTGACATGGGTCGCGTCCACCTGTCGCGAACCCCGCGTCAGCGCCCCCGGATCACCGACCGCACGGTGACATCCCGACTGTTGCATGGGCAGTGGCATCTGCCCGTTGCGCCCGTCACGTTTCGTGTCTATCCACATTCGACGGACAGCGGCTCCCTCGCGAACGATAACCGCCGATTTTCGACACTACGCGACGGAGGCCGGTCGGACGACTCCCCCAGCCCGCCCGCTGCCTGGGCCCGGGACGCCGGAGCCCGTCGTCCTTTTTTGTCTAGACCACCTCGAAACGGCCATGAGCGACTTCGACAGGGAGGCCGAACGCGAGCGCCTGCGCGAGAAGTACGAGAACGACCAGCGCGAGCGCCAGTCCACCCAGCGGATGTCGGAACTCCTGCTGAAGGGAGCGACGATGACGAACCGCCACTGCGACGAGTGCGGCGACCCCATCTTCCGGCACGACGGCACCGAGTTCTGTCCGACCTGCCAGCACGAGGCGGCGACCGGCGGAGCGGCCGAGGAAGGGGCGACACCGGCCGACGCCGACGCGGTCGAGGGGACGTCACAGGGGGCGGACGCGTCGATGCCGGCGGACGGCCGGGACGCGACGCCGCCGACCCCCGACGGGGACGTCGCGCCGGCCGACGCGGACGTCGAGACCCCCGACCCGGGGCGTGTGGACGAATCGAGCGCTACGCCCGATGCCCCTCAGGAGCGCCGACCCGCGGGGCCGACCGGCGGCGAGGATCGGTCGGGGGCCGACTCGGCGCCTGAACGCGCCGCCGGCGAGGGTCGTCCCGCCCCGACGCCCGCGGCGGCCGAGGGCACGACCGCCCGAATGGACGAGGGCGGGCGGGCGGCCGCCCGCGCGTCCCTGGAGCGGTCGCTCGCCCGGTTCGCCCGCGAGGCGGAGGGGGCCGACGACCCGCGGCGGGCCCAGGACCTGCTGGCGGCTGCGCGGGAGGCGGCGGAGGCGCTCGCGGCGCTCGACCGTCGGTAGTCAGTTCCGCACTCCCGCCGGTTCCTCCTCGACGCCGGACGGTCAGTCGTCAGCGTCGTCGTCCGCCGACGCGTCGGTCACCCGTTCGGCGGCGTAGTCGCTCCCGACCACCTCGCGGATCCGGTCGGCGGTCACCTCCCCGACGCCCTCCACGTCGAGCAGCGACCCGCGGTCGGCGGTCAGCGCCGCCTCGACGCTTCCGAAGTGATCCAGCAGGGCCCGTGCGGTGACGGGGCCGACGTCCGCGATGGAGGAGACGACGTACTCCTGCTGTTCGGCCAGCGTCTTCGCGCTCTTCTCGCCGTGGACGCTCACCGTCCGGTCGCGGGTCTCCTGCTCCCGGCGTGCGACGACGGCCAGCAGGTCAGCGGTGTCGGCCTCGTCGGTCGTCCGGAGGATGCTCAGGCCGAAATCGACCGCGAGCGACGCGAGCGCGCCACGGATCGCGTCGGGGGCGACGTTCCGGGCGCCGTAGAGGTCGTCGCCCTCGACGACCAGGAGCGGCCGGGCGTAATGTCTGGACAGGTCCCGGGCCTGCTCGAAGACCGATCGGTCGCCGGCCAGCAGCGTATCGAGGAAGTCGTCGACGGACTTGCGCTCGACGGCCACCCGGTCCGAGCAGACGTAGTCGCCGACGGCGAGGGTCTCCAGCCGGGTTGCGACCCCGTCGCGGGTCGAGAGGTCCCGGGCGATGGCGGAGTCGAGTTCGCGCTGGTCGATCACGACCTCCACGTCCTCGTCGCTCCCGGCCTCTGTCTCGGCGGTCGCGACGACGCCCGCGTCGTCGGGCGAGCCGTCCGCCTCGCCGTCGCCCTCGGCCGCGGCGTCAGCAGTAGCGGCGTCCGCCTCGGGTTCGGCTTCCCCGCCCGCCTCGTCCTCCCCTGACTCGCGGGTCTCGGCCACGAAATCCGTCAGCCCCGGGGTGTCGGCCGCGTCGCTCCGGCCGCCGTCGGGCGCCCCGGTCGCGGCGTCCGTCCCGTCCGCCGTCTCGGCGGCGCCTCCCCCGTCCCCCGTCACGCCGTCGGTGGCCGTTCGGTCGGCGGATTCGGCGCCGTCGGCCGTGGCCGTCGTTCCGTCCGCCTCGCCGTCCGTCGCGCCGTCGAACGCGTCGAGCGCCGCTTGGCCGTCGTCGAGTTCGGATTCCACCTCGTCCGCGACGCCCTTCAGCTCGCGGAGCTCCGACTCCATCTCGTCCTCGCGGCGCTTCGCGATCCAGAAGTAGGCCTCGTCGCGGGTGTCCTCGGCCATCAGCACCACGACCCGGCCCTCCTCCTGGCGGCCGGTGCGGCCCTTGCGCTGGATGGACCGGATGGCGGTCGGGACCGGTTCGTAGAAGCAGACGAGGTCGACCTCGGGCACGTCGAGGCCCTCCTCGGCGACCGACGTGGAGACCAGCACCTCGAACTCGCCGTCACGGAATGCCTCCAGGGTCTCGCGCTGTTCGCGCTGGGTCATTCCCTCGCTGCCCTCGGTGTCGGACTGCCCGACGAACCGCCGGACGGCAAAGCCCTCCGAGAGGAAGTCCGTGAGCGCCTCGGCGGTGTCGCGCGACTCGGTGAAGACGATGACCCGGTCGCCGCCCTCGACGCCGAGCGTCCGGGCCAGCAGGAGGCGGGTCTGGCGGAACTTGGGGTGGAGGTCGTCGAACGACTCGGCCCGTCGCATCGCCTCCTGGACCTTCGGCTCGCCGACCAGCCGCTGGCTGGCCTTGGAGGCCCCCGACGAGCGGGCGGCGTTGCGCTGGCGCTCGAAGTACCGCCGGAGCGCCTCGACGCTCTGGGTCTCGGCGAGTTCGACCGCCCGGCGGAGCTTCATCACCTCCGCGTGGATCGACATCCCCTCGTACCCCTCCGACTGGTCGTTGTCGATCAGTTCCTGGAGGCGGCCGCGCATCCGGTTGAGTTCCTTCTGCGAGAGGTCCGGCTGAGTGGTGTTGGTCACGCCCAGTTCCTTCAGCGCCTCCAGCCGGTCGACGATGACGTCGTTCAGCGCGTCGCGGATTCCGGCGACTTCGTCGGGGAGCTCCACCGTCTTCCACTCGACCTCGGTCTCGTGGGTGTAGGCCTCGACGTCGGCGTCCTCCTCGGTCATCACCTCGACCTCCTCGATGCCGAGGTTCTCACAGACCTGCAGGACGGCGTCGCTGTCGCCGCCCGGTGAGGCGCTCATCCCCGTCACCAGCGGCTCCGCCGCGTCGGCGTGGTACCGCTCCGCGATGTAGGTGTAGGCGTAGTCTCCCGTCGCGCGGTGACACTCGTCGAACGTGAGGTGGGTGACGTCGGCGAGCGAGATCCGGTTGCCGATCAGGTCGTTCTCGATCACCTGGGGGGTCGCGATCACCGCCCGGGCGTCGTCCCAGAGCGCGGCCCGGTCGTCCGGACTGACCTCGCCCGTGAAGACGACGACGTCCTCGTCGTCCACCGCGAGCGCCTCGCGGTAGAACTCGACGTGCTGGGTGACAAGCGGCTTCGTCGGGGCCAGGAAGAGCGCCGTCCCCCCGATCTCGTGGAGGCGGTCGGCGGTGACGAGCAGGCTGACCGTCGTCTTGCCGAGCCCCGTCGGGAGGCAGACGAGCGTGTGGGCCCGGCCGGCGGTCTCGGCCAACTGGCGCTGGTAGCGCCGGTCCTCGACGACGCCGTCGACGAGCAGCGGATGCGCGACGTACTCCGGGTCGGCCGCGGCCATCACGTCCCGTTGGCCGGCAGCGCGGTTAAGCGTTGGCGAAGCGGGGTGAAAGTGGACCGGTCACCCGTCGGCGTCCGGCGCCTCCGCCCGGTTCCAGTCGCGGCCCCGGTCCTGCTCCCACTCGCGGTCCCGGTCGCGGACGTCGCCGGGGAGCGACGCGCCGGTGAGGTCGGCCCATTCGGCGAGCCGCGACGCCTCGGCGTCGGTCATGGTCGGACGTGCTCAGTCGCGGTCCATAACGGTTGTGCCGGTTCCCGCGTCGGCGGAATCCGGTGTCCAGACCCCCTGCCGGAGGTCCATCCAGGTGACGACGGCGACGTGGGGGAGGGTGAGGACGGCGATGCCGACGAGGTAGAGGCCGAGCAGACCGATCCGGTCGCCGGGGGCGGCCGGCACCGCCAGGTAGAGGCCGGCGGCGCCAGTCGTCCGGGTGGCAGTCGGGGTCGCACCCGGCGACGTACAGCCAGGCGGCCACCAGGCCGGTCTGGAGGACGACGAACAGGTACTCGCCGAGCGGGACGGCCCCGATCCGAAGGAGGACGGTCCCCTCGCCGTACCGCCAGACGTCGGCCCGGACGAGGAAGTCGTCCCGGGGAGCGGTGTAGACGACGGCGGACGTGGCAAGCGCCGCGAGGCCGACCCGGGCGTGGCGGGCGCGCCGCGGCGGGAGGTCCGGGAGCGACGCGGCGAGTACCGCGAGCGGGGGGAGCAGGAACAGGAGGTGGAATCCGAGGTGGGGGAGCGTCACGGCGCCTCGCCCCCCTCCGTCGGTCCATGCCGGGGGTGCCGGGGCGCGCGCTGAAAATCCACGGGACGGGTGGGTCGGCGGCGCCACGCGGGGCCGGACCGTCGCCGACCCCGGAGTGCCGTCGAGGCGACGGGCGGGGGCCGCTCATCGCCCGCCTGCGCCCCGGCCCGAAGTCACACCACCCGCTCGCCGTCCTCGTCGTACACCCGGATGGCGTCGACGGGGCAGACCCGGGCCGCGAACTCCGCCTCGAACTCCTCGCCGTCCGGGACGTCGAGAACGTAGACGTCCTCCTCCTCCTCCTCGCCGCCGACCAGCCGCGCCTTCCCGGCGTCGACGTCCTCCTCGAACCTCTCCCACTCCTCCACGCACTGGAACATCCCGATGCAGGTGTCGCGGTCGAACTCGACGTACATGCCTGAGTCTGCGTGCGTGGGGTACGTAACCGTGACGACGGGCGCCGGACCGTGACGGGAGGCGCCGGACGGCGGGCGACGAGGGGAGGCCGTTCGCTGCGCCGCCGGGGACCCGACAGACTTTATCGCGGGACGCGCCAACCACGGGTCGATGGACGTGGCGGAGTTGACGGGGTTGCCCGAGGGGGCCGTGGAGGTGCTCGAAGACGAGGGGGTGACGGCGCTGTACCCCCCGCAGGCGGAGGCGGTCCGGGCGGGCGTCCTCGACGGCGAGAGCCTGGTCGCGAGCGTGCCGACCGCGAGCGGCAAGACCCTGATCGCCGAACTGGCGATGCTCTCGGCGGTCCGCCGGGGCGGAACGGCGCTGTACGTCGTCCCGCTCCGGGCGCTGGCGAGCGAGAAGCGGGCGACCTTCGAGCGCTGGGCGGCGGTCGGCGTCGACGTCGGCGTCTCGACGGGCGACTACGAGTCCGACGGCGAGTGGCTGGCGAGCAAGGACGTCATCGTCGCCACGAGCGAGAAGGTCGACTCGCTGGTGCGCAACGACGCCCCCTGGATCGACGACCTCGCCTGCGTCGTCGCCGACGAGGTCCACCTCGTCGACGACCCGGGCCGCGGGCCGACCCTGGAGGTGACGCTGGCGAAACTCCGCCGGCGCAACCCCGGCCTCCAGGTCGTCGCGCTCTCGGCGACGGTCGACAACGCCGACGAGGTGGCCGACTGGCTCGACGCCGCCCTCGTCGCCTCGGACTGGCGCCCCATCGACCTGCGGACGGGCGTCCACTACGGCGACGCGATCACCTTCGCCGACGGGAGCAAGCGGCAGGTCCCCGCCGACGGGCGCCAGACCCCGGCGCTCGTGGCGGACACGCTCGACGGGGACGGCGGTGGCGACGGGCGGAACGCGGAACTGATCGGCGGTCGGGACGCGGACGACGACCGCGAGGGTGCCGAGGCCGACGCGGACGATGGCACGAGCGAGGACGCCGCGGACGACCGCGATGGGGGCGCCACCGCGGACGAGGGAGCGCGAGAGAGCGCCGTCGCGGACGACGGAACGCAGGACTCCGCCGTCGCGGACGACGACCGCGACGGCGCCGCCGACGGCGCGACGGCCGGCGGCTCCGCCCTCGTCTTCGTCAACTCCCGGCGCAACGCCGAGTCCGCCGCCGACCGCCTGGCCGACGTAACGGGTCCGCGTCTGACCCCCGACGAGCGCGACGCCCTGGCGGACATCGCGAGCGAGATTCGGGACGTCTCGGACGCCGAGACCAGCGACGACCTCGCGGACGCCGTGGCCGAGGGCGCGGCCTTCCACCACGCCGGCCTGGCGGGCGAACACCGCTCCCTCGTCGAGGACGCCTTCCGCGACCGCCTGGTGAAGTGCGTCTGCGCGACGCCCACTCTCGCCGCGGGGGTCAACACGCCGAGCCGGCGGGTGATCGTGCGCGACTGGCGGCGGTACGACGCCGACCGCGGCGGGATGCAACCGCTGGACGCGCTGGAGGTCCACCAGATGATGGGGCGGGCGGGCCGTCCCGGCCTCGACCCGTACGGCGAGGCGGTCCTGACCGCGAAGAGCCACGACGAGATGGACGAACTGTTCGAGCGGTACGTGTGGGCCGACCCCGAGCCGGTCCGGTCGAAACTGGCCGCCGAACCGGCGCTGCGCACCCACCTGCTCGCGACCGTCGCCTCGGGGTTCGCCCGGTCGCGCGCGGGGCTCCTCGACTTCCTCGACCGCACGCTCTATGCGGCCCAGACGGAGGGCCGCGGTGACATCGAGCGGGTGACCGACGACGCCCTCGACTACCTCGTGTGCAACGACTTCCTCGACCGCGAGGGCGACGGCCTGCGGGCGACGACGCTCGGGCAAACCGTCTCGCGGCTCTACCTCGACCCGATGAGCGCCGCCGAAATCATCGACGGCCTGCGCGACGCCGCCGACCCCGGTCCGCTCGGCCTCTATCACCTCGTCGCCCGCACGCCGGACATGTACGAACTCTACCTGAAGTCGGGCGAGCGCGAGACGTACACGGAGCTCTGTTACGAGCGCGAGGCCGACCTGCTCGGGCCGACCCCCTCGGAGTTCGAGGACGTGCGGTTCGAGGAGTGGCTGGCCGCGCTGAAGACGGCCAGACTCCTGGAGGACTGGGCGAACGAGATCGACGAGGACCGGATCACGGAGCGGTACGGCGTCGGCCCCGGCGACGTGCGCGGCAAGGTCGACACCGCCGAGTGGCTGCTCGGCGCCGCCGAGCGCCTGGCAACCGACGTCGGCGCCGACCCCGAACCGATCCGGCGGGCCCGGATGCGGGTCCAGCACGGCGTCCGCGAGGACCTGCTCGACCTGGTCGGCGTCCGCGGCGTGGGGCGCAAGCGCGCCCGGCGTCTGTACACGGCCGGTATCGAGACGCGCGCCGACCTCCGCGAGGCGGACAAGGCGACCGTCCTCGGTGCGGTCCGCGGGCGCCGCGGGACGGCCGAGCGCATCCTGGAGAACGCCGGCCGCCGCGATCCGTCCATGGAGGGCGTCGAGGCCGACGCGGACGCCGAGACGGAGGCGGGGGCCGCGCCGGCGGCCGGGAGCGGTGCGCACGGCACCCGATCGGACGACGACGAGCGGGACTCGACGGGCGACCAGGCCAGTCTGGGGGACTTCGGATGAGGCTGGTCGAGTGCGTCGTCGAGACGGACGACGTGGACGGGTTCGTCGACCGCCTCGACGTGATCGGCGACCGGCACGGCGCCACGGTCCAGGCGTTCGACGGGCGGTACGTCGTCGACCGGACCCACCTGGAGCGGGCCGTCGAGTGCGCCGACCGGGCGCGCGAGCGGGGCGAGGCCATCGCCCGCGAGCGGGGTGTCGAGGTGCTCCTGTACGCGGCCGGGCGCAGACAGATCGACCGCGCGCTGGCGATTGGCGTCGACGCCGGCCGGACGCCGGCGGTCGTCCTCGTCGACGGGGGCGACGAGGCGGCGGCCGCCGACGCGGTGCGGGCCCTCGACGCGGTGACGCCCGCGGAGACGCTCGGGGCGTACGATCCCGAGCGCGTCCGCGAGTTCTTCGACGTGAGCGACGCCGAACTGGCGGCCGCTGACGGCGACCTCGCCGCGCTCGTCCACGAGCGGGTGGCGCTGCTCGCGGTCGAGCGCTAACCGATCGGCAGAGCTAATTCCGTGGGCCCGCTCGTCCCGCCGAATGCTTCCCTGGGGTCACGCGGCGGTCGGCTACCTCGCCTACCGCGGCCTCCGGGCCGCACGCGGACGCGACGTGCCGCCGCCGGCGGCAGTCGTCGCAGTCGCCGTCGGGAGTCAGGCGCCGGACCTCGTCGACAAGCCCCTTGCGTGGACGCTCGGCGTCCTCCCGGCCGGCCGGTCGCTCGGCCACTCGCTGCTCGTCGCCGCCGCCGTGGCGGTGCTCGTCGGCCGCGTTCGCGCCGTCCGCTCGCGTCCCGCGGCCGCGACCGGATTCGCGGTCGGCGCCCTCTCGCACGCCCTCGCCGACGCCGCCGGGCCGGTCCTCGCCGGGACGCCCGCCGTCGCCTCGTTCCTGTTCTGGCCGGCCCTCCCGCTGTACGTCGACGACGCGGGCTACTCCGTCCTGGCGGTGTTCCGCTCGCTCTCCCTCACCCCGGACGTCCTCGCCGGGCTGGCGCTGACGGCCGTGGCCGCCGTCGTCTGGCTCCGCGACGGAGCGCCGGGGACCGGGGTCATCGCCCGGACGCTCCGCTCCAGGGCCCGCGGGACGCAGTAGGGGTCGACCGGGGCCACCCGTCGGCGACGGCCCGCCCGTCGCGCCGTCAGTACCGGATGTGGACCATCACGAGGACGATGACGAGCTGGAGGGCGCCCTGGACGGCGGCGAGCCGGGCGTTGCGCATCCCGATGCGACCGATGAGGCCGGCGTCGGGGTCATCCGAGACCATCTCCAGGTACATCCTGACCTCCCCGGGCAGGAGGACGCCAAAGCCGATTACGCTGAGCAGGGCCGCGACGACGAGCGCCGCGACGATTTCGGGGGCCGTCATCGCGAACTCGGGGAGCGTGTCGACGAGCCACGCGGCGTGGCCGACGCCCGCCAGCGCGGCGACGGCGAGCCAGCGCCGGTCGCGGAACGCCCGGAACTGCCGGCCGATGAGCAGGAGGCCCGGGACGACCATCGCCGTACTCGTCAGTGCGGTCCACGGGCCGGCGTGCGGGAACGCGCCGACCCGCGTCGCGAGTGTGATCCCTCCGACGATGGTGACGACCGCGAGCGACGGCATGAGGAACGTCATTTTGGGGGTAAACCGCTGAAAGACGGCGGCGCGGGGCTCCTCGCCGAGGCCACCGAGCACCGGCCCGAGGACGAGCCCCATGAAGAGGTCGATGCCGGTCCAGAGCACCCCCGCCATCACGTGGACGTAGGTGTGGGTCCGGACGGAGCCGAGGGTCAGCGCGTAGGCGAGCGCGAGCGGCGGAACGGCGACGACGGCGGCCGCGAAGGCCGGGTTCGCCCGCTCGGCGGTTCCCCGAACGGTTCCGCGGATGGTCGTCGTCGACATGGGTCCGGGTCGGACGACCCGGCCTTAGGCGTTGGGGGCCTCTCCCGCCGCCGGCACGCGGATCGATGCGCGGTGTGTCGGCCGCTACCGGCGCCCGTGTACGTCGGTGCTCCCGCACTCGGGACACTGCGTGAGCGTTCCGACCGGCGGATGGTCGATGCGTGACCAGGCGTCGCTGTCGGACGGGTCCTCGAAGCCACAGTTCGCGCACCGCAGGGGTTGACTGCTCACGGACATGTCCGGGCGTTGTACGCGGAGGGGCAAACCGTTATCGGGGATTGCAGGCGTCGCGGGCGTTCGCGCTCCCGGGCGGTCGGCGTCGGCTCCGCCCTCGTCGAGGGGGGGCGTCACCGTGTTGGGCGGTACCGTGACTCGCCGTCGGCTTAAGGCCCTGGGGGCCCTACATATAGTATGAGCGAGGAGACGGGGCGGCGGAACCTCCGCATGCCCGACGACGACGAAGTGTTCGCGGTCGTAACAGAACATCTGGGCGGCAACCACGTCCGACTCCGGTGTGCGGACGGCGAGACGCGGCTGGGGCGCATCCCCGGTCGGATGAAGTACCGGACGTGGATCAGCGAGGACGACGTCGTCCTCGCGGAGCCGTGGGACTGGCAGGACGAGAAGGCCAACATCGAGTGGCGCTACTCGGGCCAGGACGCCGACCAGCTCCGGGCCGAAGGCCACATCGACTGACGCGACTTCTCGACTGACGCGACTTCTCGACTGACTAGGAACGAGCGCCGCGTTCGGACGGACTGACTGCCTCCGCGACCGACCGTGGACTCGAACGGGGAGAGCGATTCAGCGTCGGTTCAACCCCCGTCCGTCGGGTCGAGACCGTAGGCGAACGCGATCAGCGGGGCGGTCGCGCGCTCGACGCGGATCAGCTCCCCGAGCCCCTCGACCACGACGACGATGGCGTCGTCCGTCACGAACGCGACGGCGGAGCGGCCGTCGTGGGTCCGTTCCGCCGGCGCGTCCCCGCCGTTCAGCGCCCGAACGAGCGCCCGGACCGCCGTCTCGAGGTACGCGATGCGGTCCTCGGGCGCCGTCGAGGGCGGGCCGCCGCCCGACAGGTCGTTCATGTACTCGGCCGCCTCGGGCGGTACGCTCGACGGAACCGACGCCTCGTCCGGGTCGAGGCCGTACCGGAGGTAGCGCTCCGCCCAGTCGGGATCGGGGTCCGTGTCGCCGGTCATGGGTGGATGGCGCGGCTCGCCGCCCGCCAACCCCGAACTCGGGGATGCTGCCCGATAAACCCACGCCCGGCGGGAACGGTCGCGGTTCGACTGCGCCCGCACGCCGGCTCAGGGCCTGACGAGCACCTTGATCGCCTCGCGCTCGTCCATCGCCCGGTAGCCCTCGGGGACGCCGTCGAGGTCGACGGTCATCGTGAATATCGGCGAGGGGTCGAGCGTCCCCCCGAGGACGTCGGCCATCAGGTCCTCAGCGTAGGCGCGGACGGGCGCGACGCCGCCGCGCAGACTGACGTTGTCCCCGAACATCTCGTACAGGGAGAGGCCCTCCTCGTCGACGCCGTGCGGGACGCCCACGTAGCCGATGGTCCCGCCGGGACGACAGACGTCGATGGCGGCCTCCATCGCCGGGGCGGCGCCGACACACTCCAGGACGTGGTTGGCGCCGCCGTAGGTGCGGTCGCGGACCGTCTCGACGGCCGCGTCGCCGCGCTCGGCGACCGTCTCGGTGGCGCCGAACTCCGCGGCCAGGTCGAGGCGGTCCTCGTGGTGGCCGACCGCGATGATCCGTTCGGAACCGAGGCGGCGGGCCGCGAGTACGGCACACAGGCCGACCGCCCCGTCGCCGATGACGACGCAGGTGTCGCCCGCCTCCACCCCCGCGCTGACCGCGGCGTGGTGGCCGGTCCCCATCACGTCGGTGAGCGGGAGCAACGCTTCTAGCGCGTCCTCGTCGTCCGCGTATCGGTCCGGCACCCGGACCAGCGTGCCGTCGGCGTGGGGGGCCCGCACGTACTCGCCCTGGGCGCCGCCGTTCTCGCCGCTCCAGGAATCGACGTGGACACAGGAGGTGTGCAGGCCCTTCCGACAGAACTCGCAGGCGCCACAGGAGATCAGGAAGGGGGCGAAGACCCGGTCGCCGACGTCAACCGACCGGACCTCGTCGCCGACCGCCTCGACGATACCCATGGGTTCGTGGCCGACGGCCGACCCGATCTCCCGGTCGCTGTCCCCGCGGTAGAACCAGAGGTCCGAGCCACAGACGGCCGTGTGCGTCACCCGGACGAGGGCGTCGGTCGGCGACTCGACCCCGGGCCGGGGGCGCTCCTCGATACGAACGTCGCCGGGACCACGGAAGACGGCGGCGCGCATACGCCCGCCCCGGGCGGCGCGTGGAAAAAGTCCCCGCCGGGCGTCGCGCCCTCCCTGCCGCCGATTTCCACCGGGCGTCGCGCCCTCCCTGCCGAGGACGTCACACCCTACTCGCGGCGGACGTTCCGCCCCACGGGCGACCCGAACGGTGCCGTGGAACTGCCGGCACCGAGCCGACCCTCCGGGTCGTACACGGGTTCGCCGCGACACAGCGTCCACGCGGGAAAGCAGCCGGCCCGCCCCTCGAAGGGGGTCCAGCCGCACTTCGAGTGGAGGTCCTCGCCGCGGACCGGGCGGGTCCCGTCGGGGTAGAGCGCGAGGTCCGCGTCGGCGCCCGCCTCGATCCGCCCCTTGGCGGGGAGGGCGAAGCGCTCGGCGGGGCAGCGGGCCACCGCGTCGCGCAGGCGCGGGACCGTCAGCGGGTCGTCCGGGGTCCGGGCCCGCGCGAGCAGGAGGGGCACCATCGTCTCCACGCCGGGAACGCCGCTCGGCGCGTCCCACACCGACGCGTCCTTCTCGGCGCGGGTGTGGGGCGCGTGGTCGGTGGCGACGCAGTCGACGGTCCCGTCCACGACCCGCTCGTACAGGCCACGGCGCCGCTCCTCGGAGCGCAGCGGCGGGTTCATCCGCCCGAACGTCCCGAGGTCGGGGAGGTCGTCGCGGGCGAGCAGGACGTGGTGGGGCGTCACCTCGCAGGTGGCGCCGGGCGCGTCGGCGACCAGGTCGACCGCCTCGGGCGTGCTGGTGTGGGCGACGTGGAGCGCCGCGCCGGCGTCGGCCGCGATCTCCAGGGCGCGCTCGACGGCCGCGATCTCGGCCTCGGCGGTCCGGTAGGCGCTCCACGCGTCCGGGTCCGACCGCTCGCGGGCGCCCTCGTCGAACAGCGTGGCGTCCTCGGCGTGGACGGTCACCGTCACGCCGGCCGCGGCGGCGCGCCCGGCGGCCTCGCGGAACAGGTCGACGTCGATGCCCATGTCGCCGGTCGAGTCGGCGAGGAAGACCTCTCCGAGCGCGAAAATCGGACGGTCGAACAGCGCGTCGGGGTCCCAGTCGGCCGTCACGCCCCCGTTCAGCCCGTAGTCCACGAGCGAGGCGCGGGCGTGGCGGGCCTTCACGTCGAACGCGGGCCCGGTCGTCGTCGGCGGATCGGTGTTCGGCTGGTCGACGACCGTCGTGACGCCGCCCGCGGCGGCGCTCCGCGACCCCGTGGTCCACGTCTCCTTGTGCGGGTCCCCCGGTTCCCGGAAGTGGACGTGTACGTCGACGGCGCCGGGCAGGAGGAGCGCGCCGTCGGCGTCCACGACCCGCTCTCCCTCCGCCGGCGCGAGGTCGGACTCGACGGCGGCGACCCGGTCCTCCTCGACGCGCACGTCCCGCCGGGCGCCGTCCGCGAGTCTCGCGTCCCTGACGAGCATACCGCGGCCTCGGCGCCCCGGCACCTAACTCTGTCCCGTTGGGTCCGTCAGTCGATCCGTCGGGCGGCGACGCGGTCGGCGCGTTCGACCCGCATCGGGCGGTCGCCGACCAGCGCGGATTCGAGCGCCCGCGCGATCCGTGCGGGCGTCCGAGGGCCGCCCCCTTCCGGCACGTCGCCGTTCCCGCTCCCGTGTCCGCTCTCGCTCCCGCCTCCGTTCATCCCCGCGGCCGCCAGACTCCCGACAGCGTCGGGGTCGAACGGGACGCCGAGCGCGTCGTAGACCGGCGCCAGGACCGCCCGCTGGGCCGCGCGGTCGTCGACGAGGACACAGCCGGCGACGAGGGCGGCGTCGCCGCGGACCCGCTGGGCGAGTCCGGCCACTTTCCCGCCGTCGCAGGCGCGGAGCGACCGAGTGCCGGGACAGAAGGCGTTGGGGGGTTCGCCGCGCTCGACCGCCCCCCCGAGGGCGCACAGCGCGTCCCGGACGACTCCGCGGATCGCCTCGTAGCGGTCGTCGAGGCCGACCCCCGGGTCGTCGACGGGGACGGCGCGGGCGAACGCGACGGTCCGCCCGGTGTAGGCGACCGCGCGGCCGCCGACGCGCCGCTCGACGGCGCGGTACCCGCGGCGACGGGCCGCACGGCACGCCAGGTCGTACCCCGGCGCGCGGGCGTCCCGCGGCCCGAACGCCACCTGTCGCGTCGGGACCCACGCCCGGACCGCCGGCTGTCCGCGCTCGGCCGCCCGGTCGAGGAGCGCTGCCGCGACCGCCCGATCCGTCGCCGGGTCGGCGGCGTGACCGCGAACCACCAGCGCCGGGGCGTCGGGGCGCACGACCGGCCGGACGGTCGCGACGCACCTAAGCGCTCGCGTCCCCACGCCTGGCTATGGGCGTCGTCCTGCCGGCGGCGGCCCTCGACGGCTACCGCCGGTTCTCGCTGTACAACTCCCCGTTCCCGGCCCACGAACGGGGGTGTGCCGTGGACCTCTACCCCGAGGGCGGACGGCGGAGCGTCGCCGTTCCCTCCCCCGTCGCGGGGGTCGTCCGCGAGACGCGGACCGTCCGGGGGCCGTCGCGGCCGTACGCCGCCGCCCGCGACCATCTCCTCTTGCTCGACGTCGACCCGGCGGCGTCGGGACTGCGGGTGGCGACGACCGCCGGCGACGCGGAGGGTCGCGGTCGTGGCCACGGGGAGGAGGGCGGAGCCGATCGCGACCTCGTCGCGCGCGTCCTCCACGTCGACCCGGCGGTCGACCCCGGCGACCGGGTGGCCCTCGGGGAGCCACTCGGCGAGACGGTGCGCTCCGGCTTCTTCGCCCCCTGGGTCGCCGACCACCTCCACCTCGGCCTCCGGCCCGCCGACCGGGACCTCCGCCGGGCGTCCGGATCGCTCCCGCTCTCGGTCGACGTCCGCGTCGAACCGCTCCCGTGGGACGGGACCGGGCGGGCGGTGGCGACGGGCGAGACGTACGTCACCCTCGACGCGCCCGCGCACCCGGCCCCGGGTGCGGGGTGGGTCGGGGTCGCCGGCGAGACCGGTGTCGCGCCTCGCGGATCGCTCCGCTCCTCGCCCGGCCGCCCGAGCCTTCCCGGTCTCGCCCTCGACGGAGGCCTCCCGCACTACCCGGGCGGCGGTGCGTACGCGGCCGGGCGACGGGCGGACGAACCGCGGGCCGTGTCCCTCGCCGGGACGCCGGTGGGGCACACCGAGGGGCGGACGGTCCGCTGGCGCGACGTGACCGTGACCGCGAACCGGCACCCGATGACCGGCATCTCGCTCGTGGTCGGCCGGGACGGGGCGTTCGGCGTCAAACTCGTCTCGCGCGACGGCCATCCCTTCGCGGTCGGGGATCGGATCGCGGTCGGGATCGAATCCGGCCGGCGGTGACCGGGCGGGGGCGGGCGTCGACCGCCGGCGTTATGCGCCGCGGCCCCGGTCCGTCCGACCGTGGCGACGTCGCGCCGGGCCCGGGCGGTACTCGCCGGCTGCTGGGTCATCGCGGTCGGCTACAACGCCTACCTCATCGCGCCGGCGAGCGTCGCGCCGCGGCTGGCGGCGTCGTTCGACGGTGACGCCGCAACCGCGGGGCTCGCCATCGGCGCCGTCTACGCCGCGTGGGTCCTCGTGCAGGTCCCGGCGGGGGCCGCGATGGACCGGCGGGACAACCGGCGGCTGGTGCTCGCCGGCGTCGCCGTCTACCTCGTCGCCGCGGTCGCCGGGTTCGCGGCGGAGAGCGCCCCCGGCTTCCTCACCTCGCGGTTCCTCGGCGGGACCGCGGCGGCGTTCGTCTGGACCGCGAACGCCAACGTCGTCGGGCGGACGTTCCCCGCGCCGAGGCGGGCGTTCGCGACGAGCCTCTTCGTGGCCAGCGCGCCCGCCGGCTTCGCGCTGGCGCAGTTCGCCGGCCCGCTGATCGCGGCGACCGCCGGCTGGCGAGCGACCCTGCTCGTCTACCCGCTCGTGACCCTCGTGGGCGTGCCCGTCTTCCTCCTGGCGGCCGACGACCCCGTCACGTCGGGGGCGGATCTCTCGGCGGCGGCGTTCGTCGAGACGCTTCGCCGCCCGTCGGTTCTTGCCATCTCGGGGTCGAGTTTCTGTGCCTACTCGCTCTTCCTCTTTTTCAACTCGTGGATGCCGACGTACGCGACGGAGCGGCTGGCGCTCGACCTCGCGGCCGCCGGCGCGGCGACGGCACTCGTGCCGCTGTCGGGCATCCTCGCCCGCCCCGGAGGCGGCTGGCTCGCCGACCGGGCGGGGCGGCGGCCGGTCGTCGCCGCCGCGCTCGTCCTCTCGGTGCCCGCGCTCGGCGGCCTCCTCCTCGTCCGGTCGCCGGGCGCGTTCGCCGCGCTCCTGCTGTCTGCCGGCTTCGTCTCGCAACTCGGCATCGGCGTCTACTACGTCTACGTCGCCGAGGTCGTCGGGGAGGTCGGCCGCGGGACCGGGCTGGCGGTCCTCACCACCGCGTCGGTGGCCGGGTCGCTCGTCTCACCGGTGGTCACCGGCTGGCTGATCACGGCCGTCTCGTGGCCGGCGGCGTTCGCCTACGCCGCGGCGCTCGGCCTCCTCGGGGCCGGCCTCGTCGCGCTGGCGCCCCGGGCCGCGACGACGGGGGCCTGACGGGGACCTTAGTGGCTGGCGCCGCTGTTCCCGACCATGGACCCGACGTGGGGAGCGGGCTTCGAGACCCAGCGCGAGGAGACGAGCGCCGCCCTCGACGTGGCGGGGACCCTCCCGGCGTGGCTGGAGGGGACCTACGTCGCGAACGGCCGGGGGCATTCGAGGTCGGCGGCCGTTCGCTCGGCCACTGGTTCGACGCGCTGGCCATGCTCCGGCGGTTCCGGGTCCGGGACGGTTCGGTCGCGTACGCCAACCGCTACGTCCGGTCGCGGGACTTCGCGTTCGCCCGGGAGCGCGGCCGCGTCCGGACGCCGTTTCCCGGAGCACCGTCGGACAGACCCCTGCCGATCCGTCTCTGGCAGGCCCTCGACGGGGAGGTCATCGACAACCCCGCCACCGGCGTCGCGCGGATGGGCGGCGAGTACCTCGCCGTCACCGAATCGCCGTGGGGGCTGGCGTTCGACCCCGACACGCTCGACGTCCGGGGCCGACGTGACCTGACGGCCGGCCTCGACGCCGACCTGACCCTCGGCCACCTCCACTACGCTCCCGACGAGGCGGCGTTCTACAACCTCGCGGCGACCTACGGCCGCGGGCGGGCGACGGGGTACACGCTGTTCCGACGGCCGGCCGGGAGCGACGGCCCCGCCGACCCCGAGCCGCTCGCGCGCATCCGGGTCGACCGGCCGTATCTTCCCTACGTCCACTCGTTCGGGCTCACCGAGCGGTACGCGGTCGTCCCCCTGCTGCCCTTCGGCGTCGCGCCCCGTTCGCTGCTCGCCGGCGCCGCCCGAAAGCGGACGTTCATCGACGCGTTCGGGGGGTTCGACGACCCCGGGCGCCTCGTCGTGCTCGACCGCCGGACTGGCGAGCGGGTCGCGTCCGCCCCGGTCGACCCCTTCTTCGTCTACCACCACGCCAACGCCTACGAAACCGACGCGGGGCGGGGGGTCGTCGTCGACTGCGTCGCGTACCCCGACGAGCGCGCCGTGACGGGACTGACGCTGGAGAACCTCCGGCGCGCGTCGCCGGACGTGCCCGCCGGCGACCTCGTCCGCCTCCGGGTCGACCTCGACGCCGACCGCGCCGAGCGACGCGTCCTCCACGCCGGCCCGGTCGAGTTCCCCGCCGTCCACTACCGCCGGTACAACGGGCGTCCCCAGCGCCACGTCTGGCTCGGCGAGGTCGAATCCGGCCCGCTGCCGACGCGCCTCGCGCGGGTCGACGTCCGCGGCGGCGGGGTCAGCCGGTACGACCCGGGCCCGGCGACGTTCCCGGGGGAGCCGACCTTCGTCCCCCGCCCCGACCCGGACGGCGAGGCCGACGGCGTGGTGTTGAGCGTCGTCCTCGACGCCGGCGCCGACCGCTCGGTCCTGGTCGTCCTCGACGCCGAGTCGATGGCCGAACTGGCGCGGGCGCCGCTCCCCCACCGGCTCCCCTACGGCTTCCACGGCCAGTTCTACGCCGCGACCGATCCGGCCCGGTCGGTGCACTAGTCCCCGCCGCCCGCATCGCCGGCGTGCCGGAACGGTTTCAAACCGCCGGCCCCGAAGCGAGTCATGGACTCGTACCGCTGTGACGGCTGCGGCGCGTCACTCGGTTCCCGCGACGAACTCGACAAGGAGCCGCGGCCGACGGGCCGGTCGTGGTTCTGTACGTACTGCGGCGTGTCCGTCCCGGCGCGGGTCGCGGAACGCCTCCAGCACGCCCGCGACGGGTCGCCGACCGACCGCCGGCCCTGAGGCTCGGCCCGCGCGGCGGGGGAAGCGACCCGCCCGCGCTACGCGAACGATACCTCGGCCAGCGCCGTCGCCTCGCCGAACAGCCAGTCGGCGTGGTCGACGGCGTACTCGCGGTGGTCCTCCTCGATGTACCCCAGCGCGTCCCGGACGAGCACCGGCCGGAAGTCGCGCAGTCCGGCGCTCCCGGCGGTGTGGAGGACACAGACGTTGGCGAGGGTGCCACAGACGAGCAGGTCCTTCACGCCGCGGGCGTCGAGCCACCCCGCCAGTTCCGTGTTGTAGAAGGCGTCGTAGGTGTGTTTCTGGACGACGTGGTCCTCCGGCGCTGGCGCGAGTTCGTCGACGATTTCGGCCTCCCAGGACCCCTCGACGACGTGCTCGCCCCAGCGGGCAAACTCGTCGTAGTAGTGGGCGTCCTCGAACTGTTCGGGCGGGTGGACGTCCCGGGTGTAGACGATGCGCGCCCCGGCATCCCGGCCGCGCTCGACCAGGTCGCCGACGGGATCGATCGCCTCCTCGCTCGGGGGGGCATAGAGGCTCCCGTCGGGGTGACAGAACCCGTTCTGCATGTCCACCACGACGACGGCGGTTTCTTCGGGATCGTACGCGGACATGGGCGACGGTACGGTCGGATCGCACTTCACTCCCGCGCCCGCGGGGCATCGGTCCGTCCCCGGGCCCCTGCCCCGCCCCTCGGGCCGTCTCGGCGCCGTCCGTCGGGTCGACCCCCGGGACGGCGGACAAGGTACTTCCCCGCGCATCCCGTTCGGCGGTTATGGGCCGCTGGTCCCGCGCGCTCGTCGCCCTCCTGATCGTCGGCGCGGCCGTCCCGGCGGTCGGGGCCGGTGCGACGACCGACCCGGACGACCGCCGGGCGCAGGTGCGTCCCGATCCGGCCACCGACCGGACCGGCTGGGAGGCCGG
Source organism: Haloferacaceae archaeon (assembly GCA_042219325.1). Taxonomy (GTDB): domain Archaea; phylum Halobacteriota; class Halobacteria; order Halobacteriales; family Haloferacaceae; genus CAZMLQ01. Next base: position 25,539 of record JBDGQA010000035.1, read on the forward strand.
CTACTGGCACGACGACGCCATCGACGTCGACCAGTCCGACGGGCTCTCCGACCGCGAACTCGACGCGTACGTCGCGCGGGCGATGGCCCGGGTGGAGTACATCCGCGACGCGGAGTTCGAGCGGTCGGTGCCGGTCGAGGTGATCGGGCGCGAGGCGTTCCGGCGGCGGACGAGCGAGGACAACGCGACGGCCGCCTTCGCCGCCTGGAACAACCAGGTGTGGGAGGCGCTGTTCGTCGACGGCGAGGACTCGAACGTCCAGGACGAACTCGGGCGGACGGTCGGGTCGTCGGTCGCGGGGTTCTACGCACCCGGCGATAACGAGATCAAGATCATCACCGACACCCCCGAGAGCCCGACCATCGACAACGCCACCCTGGTCCACGAACTCACCCACGCGCTCCAGGACCAGACGGTCGATCTGACGAGCGAGCAGTTGCGCGGCGGGACCCAGGACGCGGACCTCGCGGTCGACGGCCTCGTCGAGGGGGAGGCGAGCCTCGTCGAGGCGCTGTACGAGCGGCGGTGCGGGACCGATTGGGACTGTGTCGCGGGGCCGCCGCGATCCGGCGGGGCCACGGGCGAGCGGCCGAACCTCGGCATCCTGCTCGTCCTCCTCCACCCGTACTCGGACGGCCCGGTCTACGTGAACGCGCTCCGCGAGCGCGAGGGGTGGGCCGGCGTGCGGGCGGCGTACGACGACCCGCCGGCGAGCACCGAACAGGTGATCCACCGCACCGACGAGCGACCGACCCCCATCGCGTTCGAGGACCGCGCCCGGCGCGGCTGGCGGCCCTACCCGGGCCAGGGCGAGAACGGCTCGGACACCGTCGGCGAGGCGTCCATCTACGTGATGCTCTGGTACCAGGCCCAGTCGACGAACGCCGACACGGTCGACCCGCAGGCGATCACGCGGACGGACTCCCCGTTCGACCTCTACAACTACGACGCCACACCGTCGGCGGGGTGGGGCAACGACCGGGTCTTCCCCTACCGCGACGGCGAGGCCGGCGCCAACGACACGCGCCACGGCTACGTGTGGGTGACCGAGTGGGACACCGTGCGCGACGCGCGACAGTTCCGGCGGGCCTACGGCGCGATCCTCGACGCCAGGGACGCACGGACCCGCGCGGACGGCATCCGCGTGATCGAGGACGGCCCCTTCGCGGACGCGTTCCGCGTCGTCCGCCGCGGGACGCGGGTGATAGTCGTCAACGGGCCGACGCCGGCCGCCGTGCGGGCCATCCGTCCCGGACTATCGGGGTCGGCGGGCACGGCGTCCGACGGTGACGGGAGCGGCGACGCGGCGGGGAACGGGAGCGCGCCGTTCGGCCTCGACTCGGACGCGGCGGCCCCCGGGTTCGGGGTCCTCGCGGCCCTCGTGGCGGTGCTCTGTGCGGCGGGCGTCGCGCTGGGGCAGCGCCGACGGGGCTGAGCGGCGCTCGTCTCCCGCGACGCGGCCGAGTCGGCCTCCCGGACCGGGGGGCCGCTACCGACCGCCAGGCTATTTGCGCTCGCCGGGCGTGACGGGGCGTATGGAGTTCGACATCGTCGGCCCGGACGCCATCCGGGACGGCCGGGCGACGGACGCGTACTTCCTGCGCACGGAGGAGGCGCTCCGCCACGCCGACCGGAACCCGCGGGTCGCCGCCGAGGTGACCGCCGACCAGTTCCCGACCGGGCGGTTCGAGACCATCGCCGGGGTGCGCGACGCGGCCGCCCTGCTGGAGGGGATGGACGTGGACGCCGACGCGCTTCCCGAGGGCTGCCTGTTCGACGGGGGCCCGGTCCTCCGGGTCGAGGGGCCGTACCTCGAGTTCGCGCGGTTCGAGACGTCGCTCCTCGGCTTCCTCTCGCATGCCAGCGGCATCGCGACGGCCGCCCTGGAGTGCCGGATGACCGCGCCCGATTCGACCGTGCTCTCCTTTGGCGCGCGCCACGTTCACCCGTCGATGGCGGCGGTCGTCGAGCGGTCGGCGCTGATAGGCGGGCTGGACGGGTTCTCGCACGTCGCGGCGGGGGACGTCATCGACCGGGAGCCCGGGGGGACGATGCCCCACGCGCTGGTCATCTGCTTTGGCCGCGGCGAGCAGGAGGCCGCGTGGCGGGCGTTCGACGGCGCCGTCGCCCCCGACGTCCCGCGCATCGCCCTCGTCGACACGTACACCGACGAAACCGACGAAACCCGCCGGGCGGTGGAGGCGCTCGGGGACCGCCTCGACGGCGTCCGTGTCGACACGACGGGGTCACGGCGGGGCGACCTCCGCCACATCGTCCGCGAGGTGCGCTGGACGCTGGTCGAGCTCGGCCGCGAGGACGTGGACGTGTTCGTCAGCGGCGGGGTCGACCCGGGGATACTGGAGACCCTGCGGGACGTCGCCGACGGGTTCGGCGTCGGCGGGTACGTCTCCAACGCCGACCCCATCGACTTCGCGCTCGACATCGTCGAGGTCGAGGGCGACCCGGCGACCAAGCGCGGGAAACTCTCCGGGCGCAAGGCGGTCTACCGGACGGCCGACGGCGGCCACCACGTCGGGCGTGCGGACCGCGCGCCACCGGCGGACGGCGAGTCGCTGCTGGAGCCGCTGGTCCGGGACGGCGAGGTCGTCCGCGAGTTCGACGTCGACGCGGCCGCGGAGCGGGCGATGGCGGACGCCAAGCGGACCGGGTTCGAACCGTAGCACTCGGCGGGGAGAACGCGGGTCGTCAGTCCAGCGAGAGTTCCTCGACGGTGCCGTCGTCGCGCTCCCGGAAGACCTGGCCCTCCAGCAGCGTGATCATGGCGTCGCCGCCCTGCCACGCGGCGGGCGAGACGCGGGCCTTGCGGCACGCGCGGGTGAGGAACTCCTCGGCGCTCCAGTCGTTCTCGATGGGGAGCGTGGGGTAGAGCCAGGCGTGGTTCGACCCGGCGTCGACCGCGACGCCGTGGGTACCGAGTTCGAGGTCGGCCGCCGGGTCGTCGGTGAGTATCTGGTCGGTGACGACGAAGACGGAGACGGTGAGCGAGGGGAGTTCGGCCGGTTCGACCTCGGACCCACAGGAGTCCTCCGAGGAGGCCTCGATGGCGGCCTCGACGATGGCGTGGCCCAGCCGGTCGTTTTCCCCGTACGAGCCGGCACAGCCGCGCAGGCGCCCCCGCCCCCTGCTCGAACAGAGCCGAACGAACGCCCCCGTCCGCGTGTAGAAGGCATCGCGCATGCTCCCGGGATGTTCGCGCTGACCCTGCAACACGTAGGATTCGACCGCCTCGCGTGCGAGTTCGACCGCGCGTGCCCCATCCTCGTATGTCAGCCGGACGGACTTCGCCTCCGTACCCATACCCACGGAAACACGCGCGACGGACTTGAAGCCTTCTGTCGCTGTCGAGCCGACGAGTCGCCCCCCGACGGCCGCGACGCGTCCCCCCGACCGCCCGCCTGCGCGGCGACGGGCTTTTGCGGGTGGACGACCGATCTAGGCTGCGGCAGAGAGAGCCCGGCCCCCGTGGGCCGAACGGCCCATGAGGAAAGTCCCCCCACCGTCCGGGCAGGTGACCGGGTGCAAACCCGGAGTCGGAGACGGCTGGCTCTCGAACAGCAACGAGACCCCCCGGCCCGACCGATGAGGCGCGCGAACCCGACCGCGAGGAAGGGGAGTTAACCCGCCGAGGGTCGCGAGGGGTGGCGCGTTCGCGCCAGTCCTCGATTGCGAGGGACGGCGTTTCGGCGTCGGTCCTCCACGGCGCGAGCGGGTGTCGCCCGCGAGCGCGACGGCCGGGAACGGATGGAACGGCGATCTTCACCGGTGCAAGTCCGCGCCGGCAGGTAGCCCGGACGAGGGCGCGGACGCTCAGCCGAATGCCGGGTCGAACAGAAGGGGGCTTACTCCTCTCAGCCGCACGGTACAGTCCGCGAGCGACGGGTACGGCCCGACCCGAAGCTTCTTTCGGCGACCGGCCCCCGACCTCCCGGTATGCGTGCCGCCGTTGGCCTGGCCGCGCTGGCCCTCGTCGCCGGCTGTCTGGGCGGCCTCGGGCCGACCGCCGATCCCACGCGCACCGCGACCGACGCGGCCGGGGAACCGGCGGGGGCCACGGACGGATCGCGGGCGTCCGCCGGGACGCCGTCGGGGAACCCCTGGGGAGCCGATCCGATCGTGGTCGGCGTTCGCCCGGCAAACGCGACGTACGTCGCCACGGTCCGGAACGCGACGGCCTACTGGGAGCGAGTCGACGAGCGGTACCTCGGCTTTCCCGTCGCGTACGAGGTCCGGCCCGGGGCGTCCGATCCGGACGTCGTCGTCTCGTTCGTCCCCGAGGTGTCGACGTGCAAGGGGACCGCCGACGCGGCCGGGTGCGCGCCGCTGGTCCGGGGCCGCGTCGACGACCGTCCGGCGATGGTCTACGTCCGCACCGGCTTCGCCCGGGCCTCCCGGCTGCTGGTGACCAAGCACGAACTCGGGCACACGCTCGGCCTCGGGCACGACGACCCGCCCGCGGACGTGATGGCCGCCGCGTCGGTGCTCTACACCCGGCCGCGGCCGAACGCCACCGAGCGGGCGTTCCCGTGGGCCGACGCCGAGTTCGTCGTCGCGGTGAACGCCAGCGGCGCCGCGGACCCCGCGGGCGCCCGCCGACAGGTCGGTCACGCGCTCGACTACTACGAGCGCGGACCGGATGGGGTGCCCGAGAACGTCACGTTCGTGCGGGCGGGCGAGACGGACGCCCCGCCCGAAATCGTCGTCCGGGTCGGGAGCGGCGGCTGCGAGGGTGCCGGCCCGGGCTCCTGCATCAGAACGCGCGGGACCGACCCCGACGGGGACGGCGCCATCGAGGAGTACACCGGCCTGACGGTCGTGGTCGACGGGGTCGACACGGCGGCCGTCGGCTGGCACGTCGGATACTGGCTGGCCCACGGGTTCGGGATGGAGGCGGACGCCGAGAAGCCGCCGCCGTTCCGGACGGCGACCTACGAGGAGCGGCGGAGCCGCTGGTGGGAGTGAGGCGGCGGTAGCAGTATCGTTATCCCTCGCCCGGCCGAACGGGCAGCGGTGAGTCTGGACCGGGCGGCGCTGGCGGACGCGCTGGAGCGGTTCGGGGGAACCCCCGCGGAGCGCCGGGTGGTGGCGCGACAGGCGCGCGATCTCGACGACTCCGGTCGCGTGGAGCGCGACCGCGGCCACTCCCTGACCGTCGAGGACGTGGTGGCGAACCTCGCCGACGCGCCCGACGGGGGGCCGGCCGAGCGGTGGAACTGGTGGCTCGGGGCGCTGGAGATGGCCCACGGTGGGTACGCGGACTTCCAGGTGCGGCGGATTCCGCGCCGCTAGCGTGCCGGCCGGTCGCGAGCGCGGTTTCGCCGACCGTCAGTAGCGTGGTTTTCGCCGACCCTCAGCAAGAGCGCGTCTCCCGGCGCTAGAGCGCGCCCGCGCCGTGGCTCCGACTCGTGCCGGCGGGGGTACTCCGCCCGTCGTCGTGCTGGCGGTAGATGTCCACGCAGGCACAGATCGCGACGAAGAGGACGGCGGTCGTCCCGCCGACGCCGAGCAGGAACTCCAGCCACGGATCGAGGGCGGTCGAGAGGACGCTCCCGACGCCGATGCCGCCGACCAGGAGGGTGACGACGGCGGTGAACGTCAGCACCCGGACGCGGTGTGCCGCGGCCAGTTTCCAGCTCCGGGCCACCGCGCCGATCAGGCCGTCGTCCTCGATGGCGACGAAGACCGGCACGAACAGGAGGTGGCCGGCGAGCAGGACGCCCGGCCCGATGCCGAACGCCAGGCCGGCGAGGACCAGCGTCCCGCCGACGGCGACCGCGACCGCCGTCCGGATGGTCGCCGGCAGCGCCTCGTGGAGGACGTCGTCCGGGTGGATGCCGCCGTCGGCGTCGCGGACGAGCGACCGGAGGAACACGACCAGCAGCCACGACCCCGCGAACAGGAGGCCGACGAGCAGCCACATCGCCGTCGACGACCCGAGCGGTAGCGTCGCCGCGTAGTCGACGACGAGCCGATGGCCGAACGCGGCGAGTACGATCCCGTCGAGGTAGGTGTTCGCCAGCAGTTGGACGGCCGTCACCAGCAGGAGGGTGGCGGCGAACAGCCGCACCCCCGCTGGCGTGAGCGTGTCCTCGAGGCCGCGGGCGAGCGCACGGGTGAGCCGAACCATGCCCCCGTGTTCCGGGCCGACCCACGTATACCTTTGTTATCGAAATTTGATATTTCACCACATATCACCCTCTCGTTCGAACCGTATGACCTGCGTCAGACGCTGTTACAGCGGTTGAACTCCGCAAAGCGTCCGACGCGCGTCAGACGATTGCGCAGGTATTATTACCTGATACGTCGCCGTAGACGGCATGGACAGACGCGGAGTACTCGCCGCCCTCACCCCGCTGCTCGCCGGCTGCTTTGGCGGCGGGACCGTCAGCAGCGCCACGACGCCGGACGCGTCGACGACGGCCGCGACGGGGACGCCGGCGGGGAACGGGACGGCGACGGCGACTCCCGGGCCGACCGAAACCGCGACGGCGACGCCGGAGCAGACGGCGTCGGCGTCGGCCGCCGAGGAGGCGGCCACCGGGCACATCGAGACGGCCCGCGAGCGCATCGGCACGGCGGTCGAGACGTACGCCGACTCCGGCGACATCACCGACGTGGGGGCCGACGCGGAGGGCTTCACGCCCGGCGACGTGTACGCGGCGCTAGTCCGGGCGAACTCGGCGGTCAGCCGTGCGGGGGCGCTCGCGGCCACGGACGACCAGGAGACGACCGTTGCGCGGCTCGAGGGGGTCGTCGCCTTCCTCACGCGCGCCACGGCGGCCCAGGCGAACGTCATCGAGGCCCACGACGCCCTGACCGCGTCCCGGAGGGCGCTCGTCGACGGCGAGTCCGGCGAGGTCAGCGCGCGCCGGGCGGAGGTCGACGCCGCCCGCAAGGCCGCCGAGCGCGCGCTCTCGCACCTGACGAGCGAGGCGACGGCCGACGACATGGCGGCGGTCGATGTCCTCGACGCCGGCGACTACGAGACAAAGCGCGAGGCGTTCGAGGCGTCGACGACCGCGCTCGCCGACGCCGTGGGCGCAGTCTCGACGTTCGCCGACGGCCTCGAACTGCTGGCCGCGGCCCGAAACCGGGGCGAGAACGGCGACACGGCCGCCGCCGCGGAGGACGCCGCGGGCGCGGAGAGCCGGTTCAAGGAGGTCGCGTCGACGTTCGGTGACCTCGTCGACGGCCTGCCGGACGCGGCCGGCGGATTCGCGGACCTCTTCACCGCGTTCGCCGACCTCGCCGACGAGAAAGCGAGCGTCGCCGCGGACCTCGCCGACCAGTACGGCTGATCGGTCGGGGGAGCGAGAACGCGTCCCCGCCCGGCGGCGAGTCGACGCCGGGGCGACGGGGCGGTCAGGCGGTGCCGGCCGCCTCGTCGGTCTCGGCGGGGGGCTCCACGGTCGGGAGGGCCGCACAGACGAGGGCCACGAGGGCGAACGCGGCCACGAGGACGAGGAACGCGCCGTCGTAGCGGCCCGCGTCGAACAGCACGCCGACGACGAGTGGGCCGGTCGCGCCGAGACAGAGGTAGATGGTTCGCACGAAGCCGTAGCCGCCGCCGCGCGCCCCGTCCGAGAGGGCGTCGTAGGCGTAGGCGTTCACAACGGGCCAGAAGCCGAGCTGGACGCCGAGCAGGAGGACGATGCCGGCGAGCGCGACGGTGCCCTCGGCGACGGTCAGCGTGCCCAGGCCGGCGACGGTCACGGCGAGGGTGGCCACGAGCAGCGGCCGCCGGCCGTGTCGGTCCGCGAGGCTCCCGACCGCCAGCTGGGCGACCAGTCCGGCCGCGAAGAAGGCGCCGAACAGGAGCGAGGCACGTCCCGGGGCGAGTCCCTTCGCGTCGACGAGGTAGGTCGGCAGGAAGCCGATCAGTCCCTGGTACGCGAAGGCGAAGAGAACGAGTGCGACGGTGGCAAAGCCCACCGGTCGGCGGCGGAGTTCGGCGACGGCGGCGGCGACGTCCGGAGTCTCCCGGCCCCCGTCGGCGGCGTGGTCCTCCCCGTCCCCGGCGGGCCCGGCATCGGCCCCGCTTGCCCCGTCCGGGCCGGTGTCCGGCAGCGTGACCCGGAGGCCGACCGCGGCGAGCACGAACAGGGGGGCGACCGCGAGGAAGCCGACCCGCCAGCCCAGCGCCGCGGCGATGAGGCCCGCGAGCGCCGGGAGCACGGTGTTGCCGACGTTGCCGGCGGCGAACACCACGCCGAGCGCGGTGGTCGCGCGGTGGGGGAAGACCCGCGAGACGATCATCACCCGTGGGGTGGCGAAGACGCCGGTCCCGAGGCCGTACAGGAGGACGCCGGCGACGAGGCCCGCGAGCCCGCCGGCCAGCCCCAGCACCAGGGTACCGAGGGCGCCGAGGATCATGCTCCCGACGAGCATCCGCCGCTCGCCGATCCGGTCGGTCAGGAGGCCGGACGGGAACTGCGTCAGGGCGTAGGCCACCCACAGCGTCGTGACCACGGCGCCGGCGGTGGCGTTGTCGATGCCGACGTCCGCCCGGACGTGGGGGAGTACGGCGGGGACGGCGATGCGGGTCCCGAGCGCGAGGAACCACGCCCCGGCGACCGCGAGGAGGGTCCGTCCCCCCTCCCCTCCCAGCAGTTCGGTCACCGGCCGGACGACCCGTCCCACGAGGTTCACGACGGGCAACGAGGGGCCCGGGGGTTAACCGTTGTTGCCTCCGTCCGTGGCCGCCGGTCCGCTCCAGCCGCCGGGCCGGTCCTCAGCGGTCGCCGGGTCGGCCATCAACGATCGTCGGGTCGGCTCCCGGCGGGCGCCGAGTCGATCCTCAGAGGGCGCCGGCGTTCACCGCGTACGCCCACGTTTCTCCGCCGACGGCGAGGAAGGCGAGGGCCGCGCCGAGCAGCGCGGCGTTCTTCAGGAAGTCCGTCAGTTCCGCCTGCCGTTCCTCGTCCGGCGCGTTCCAGAAGTCGTGCATCCGCGGGGTGGCCACGAGGAGGAAGCCGGCGATCCCGGCAGCGGCGACGGCGGGGTAGGCCCCGAGGACGATGCCCGCTCCGCCGAGCACCAGCAGCGCGCCGGACGCGGCCGTCGCGAGTCGTGGCGCCGGCACCCCCTTCGCCTCGGCGTAGCCGGCGGTGCCCTCCAGGTCCAGGAAGTGGTTGAGCCCCAGGAACGCCAGCACGCCTCCGAACAGGAGCCGGCCGGCCAGCAGGAGTTCCCCGCTCACCGGCCCGCCTCCGCGGCCGCGGTCAGTCGTCGAACGATCCGGGCGGTCGCGTCGTTGTGTGCCATCGCTCCCCCGCAGGCCCCCCATGGATATATAATTTCCCTGATACTAACGTCACCCGGTGACGCCGGCGCGGTGACAGGTTCCGGGCGAAACCAGGTTCATCTACGCACCAGGTTCGGTTCCGAACCCTCAAGTGCCGTGGGGGGCTATCGGACGTATGGCAGCCGAGACGGAGGCGTCGCCGGATGGCGAGGCGCGCGGGCGAAACGACGAGCCCTGCGCGGTCGTGGAGTCGCTCGGGTTGATCGGCTCGCAGTGGCGGCTCGTCGTGTTACACGACCTGCAGGAGGGCGAAAAGCGGTTCAACGAACTGAAGCGCTCGACCGGCGCGAGCGCGCGGACGCTCTCGCGGGTCCTCGACGACCTGGGCGAGGGCGGGTTCGTCGACCGGCGGATGGAACCGGACGCCCCGGTGGCCACCTACTACTCGCTGACGCCCAAGGGGGAGTCGCTCTGTCCCGTGTTCGACGCCATCGAGGCGTGGGCCGCGGAGTGGCTGGACGTGCCGGACGCCGCCGACGCCGCGTAGCCGATGAGCGGGTTGCGACCATTAACCCGGATTAAGTCGGCCGTAGCGGCCGCAATCCGGCTTCGACGACGCGTCCTTCATCCTCCCGCCGATCCTACGCCCGGATGCATGAACCGAACCACCGTCCTCGGTGCCGTCCTCGCGGCCCTGGTACTGGTCACGGGAGCGGTCGCCGCCGCGCCGGCCGACGCACCGACCGACGACCGCGCCGCGGGCGGGCCGCCGTCCGCCCTGCCCGGTCCGGTACCGGACTTCGTGACGGACATCCTCGACGCCATCGGGTCGTTCCTGAGCGGTGACCTCGGCGGGGCGCTCGGCCCGGCCGTGAGCGACGCCGCCGGGAACGGCGGCGGATAACCGATGGGCCGACAGCTGATCGCCGTCATCCTCGTCGCCCTCCTCGTGGTCGGCGTCGGGGCGGTCGTGACCGGGTTCGGCCCGGCGCCGGGCGGCGCGAGCGGTTCGGACGTCGAGTCGTTCCCGACCGAGACGGCCACTCCGTCCGGCGGTGCGGGGGCGACGACGGCCACCGGGACCGCGACGCCCCGTCCGGCGTTCGCGTTCACCATCGACCGCATCGAGGAGTGTGGACAGACCTGCCGCGACGTGACGAGCACCCTCCGGAACGAGGGTGACGCACGGGCGACGGCCGTCGTCGTCTACACCCGCGTGTTCGCCGGGAACGGCACCGACGGCGACGTCGTCTGGTCCGGGAAGGAGCGCGTCGGCGAACTCCCGGCCGGCGAGAGCCACACCGCGACCCGGCGCGTCGAACTGTCCTACAGCGAGGGACTGGCGGTGAAGAACGCGGACGGCTGGATCACCATCCAGACGACCGTCGAGTCCGACCAGCGGACGGTGACGTTCACGCAGCGCCGCGACGTGTCGTAACGCGGCGTTGCACGCGTGGTCCGCTGGGCGTTGCGCGCGTGGTCCGCTGGGCGTCGGGTCCCCCCCGCGCCCCGTGTCCCCGGCCGACGGCCCCGAACCGACGGACGGAAATCGGGGGGGACGCTATCCGGACCCGTGAAGCTCCGGTTTCTCGGCGGCGCCCGGGAGGTGGGACGCAGCGCCCTCCTGGTGAACGACACGCTGCTCCTCGATTACGGGATGGCAGCCGGCAACCCGCCGGGGTTTCCGATCGACGCGCCCGATCCCGAGGCGGTCGTCGTCAGCCACGGCCACCTCGACCACGCCGGCGTCGTCCCGTCGCTGCTCTCGGGGGACCGGCGGCCGCCGATCCACTGGACGCCGCCGACGCGCGACCTGGCGCTGACGCTCGCCCGCGACACGCTGAAACTGCACGGGGGATCGTACCACTGCCCGTTCACCGAGAACGACGTCAAGCGGGTCACGGAGGTCTCCGAGACCCACGGCTATCGGGAGACGTTCGAAGCGGCGGGCCACGAGATCACCTTCTACGACGCCGGCCACATCCCGGGTAGCGCGCACGTCCTCGTCAGGGAGGGACGGAGTCCCTCCGGTAGCCGGGCAGCGCCCGGCGACGGCGAGACGCGCCTGCTCTACACGGGGGACTTTCACACCGCCGATCAGCGCCTCGTCGCGGGGACGACCGCCCGCCCCGACGCGGACGTCGTCGTCTGCGAGAGCACGTACGCCGACGTCGCACACGAGGCGCGGGCCGAGGTCGAGAATCAGTTCACACGGAGCGTCGAGACGACGCTCTGGGAGGGCGGGACGGTCGTCGTCCCCGCGTTCGCCATCGGCCGCACCCAGGAGATGCTGCTCGTCTGTGAGGAACACGACATCCCCTGTTACGTCGACGGGATGGGCAAGCGGGTGACCGAGATGCTCGGGCGGCATCCCGAGTTCGTCCGCGACGCCGACGCGCTTCGACGGGCGACGTCTCACGCCAGATTCGTCACCGGCCGCGACGGACAACGCGAGCGCATCGCCGAGCAGCAGGCGGCGATCGTCACCACCAGTGGCATGCTGTCCGGCGGCCCCGCCATGACCTACATCCCCGAGATCCGGGCGAACCCCGTGAACAAGGTCACGATGACCGGCTATCAGGTCGAGGGGACCCCGGGCCGGAACCTCGTGGAGACGGGCAGCGCCGAAATCGACGGGCGCGTGATGCCGGTCAGCGCGCAGGTGGAGCAGTACGACTTTTCAGCACACGCCGACCGTAGCGGCCTCCTGGACTTTCTCGACTCGTACGAAGACACCCCTGTCCTGGTGAATCACGGGGATCGGTGTACGGCGTTCGCCGCCGACCTCCGGGCTGACGGCTTCGAGGCGACGGCCCCCGACGTGGGCGAGACGTGCACCGTCTGACCGGCCCGTCGACCGGCGCGGAACCGACGGACACTCCCGCACGGCGAGCGAACGCCGCCCCGTGAGCCACACGATCACGGTCTACAGCCGCGCGGACTGCCACCTCTGTGCGGAGGCGCTCGCGACGGTCCGCGACGTCGCGGCGTCGGTCGACGCCGACGTGGCGGTCGAGACCGTCGACGTGGACGGGGCCCCCGACCTCCGGGAGGCGTACGGCGACCGGGTGCCGTACGTGCTCGTCGACGGCGACCCCGTCGCGAAGATCCGCGTCGACCCGGCGGACCTGCGGTCGCGCCTCGATGGCGCGTGAGTTCCCGACGCGGCGGCGCGGCGTCCGTGGCACCTATGAGGGGCCGACCCCAGGGACGGGCATGGTCGAACGGACTTTCGAAATCGGGGGCGAGGACGCGGTCGACCGCCTCGGCTTCGGCGCGATGCGGCTCTGTGGTCCCGACATCATCGGGGCGCCGGCGGCCCCGGCGACCGCCCGGCGGGTGGTCGAGCGGGCGGTCGACCTCGGGGTCGACCTGATCGACACCGCGGACGCGTACGGGCCGGGCGTGAGCGAGCGGCTGATCTCCGAGGCGATCGACACGACCCGCGAGGACCTCCTGATCGCCACGAAGGCCGGCCTGTTGCGCAACCGCGACGGCGACTGGGTGCGGATGGGCGACCCCGACTACCTCCGGAACGCCCACCTCTGCTCGCTGGACCGCCTCGGCGTCGAGACCATCGACCTCTACCAGTTGCATCGTCCCGACCCCGACGTGCCCTTCGAGGACTCCGTGCGGGCGCTCGCGGAGCTGCAGGACGAGGGCGTCGTGCGCCACGTCGGCCTGAGCGGCGTGAGCGTCGAGCAACTGGAGCGCGCTCGCGAGATCGTCGAGGTGGCGACGGTCCAGAACCAGTTCCACGTCGGGGACCGGGCACAGGCGCCCGTGCTGGAGGCCTGCGTGGACTACGGCATCGGCTTCATGCCCTACTTCCCGCTCGGGGCCGGCGACCTCGGGGACGTCCCCGAACTCGACGCGGTCGCGGCCGCCCACGACGCGACCCGACGACAGGTCGCGCTCGCGTGGCTCCTCCACCGCTCCCCGGTGATGCTTCCCATCCCGGGAACCGGCGACCCCGACCACCTCGCGGAGAACGTCGCGGCCCGGGAGCTGAGCCTGACCGACGACGAGGTGGCGCGGCTGACCCGAGCGGTCGGCGCCTGACGACGGGAACCGGCGACAGGCGTATAGTCCCACGGGGTCTATGCTAACACATGGCACAGCTCGACGACCGCGAGCGTGACGCAGTCCACGAGGTCGAACTGGGGGTCGAACACCTCCACCGCGCCTACGGTCACCTGCTGGCGTTCCACCACTCGGTGGGCCACGCGATGGACCGACTCGCCGCCATCGAGGACGACCTCCGGGCGGCCGGACACGGGGAGTACGCCGCGGAACTCCGCGATGACCACCTGCCGGCGGGCGTCGTCGACGAGCAGTGGAGCTACGAGCTCGTCGAAGCCTTCCACGACGGGTTCCTGGCCGAGATGACCGACTTCGAGCGGCGGCTCCGCGAGGAGGCGACCGACGGACAGCGTCACGTCGCCGAGCGCGAGCAGCGGCGCCGCTGGCGCGAGCGGGCGCGTCGGTAGGGGTCGGGCCGGGGCCCGGGGCGTGGCCCGTCACCGGTCGTCGGCCTCGAACGCCTCGCGAGCGGCCGCGAGGTCCTCGCGCGCGGCCTCGACGTGTTCGTCGGCCTCGGGGTCGCCGGTCCCCTCGACTTCGCCGAGCAGCCGGTCGAGGTCGTCGAGCCGGCGTTCGACCGCGGCGGGCGGCGGATTCCCGGTCGCGACGTCGGCCGCGACGGCCTCGGCCTCGCCGAGCCAGGCGCTCGCCTCCCGGGAGACGGGTCGCTCGGCCGTCGCCGCGAGGTGGTCGTGGATCGCCGCGAGCAGCTCGCCGAGCGACTCGTCGGGCACGGGCGGGGCCGAGGGACGCGCGTCGTTTCGTCCTTTCGCCGCTTTCGTCCGGAACGCCGATATGCCGGGCACTGGCCCTTCACCGGAATAGGACTATGTTGCCCCCATCCACAGGACCGGAGTGGCGGCCCGTGGGCGGCGCGGTCGCGCCGGTGCTCGGCCCGGGCCGGCCGGACCGCTCGCGTTCCGGGGGCCCCTGACCGGGCCGGGGGCGATCCGTCGCCCGGACGCCGGCCCACGTCTGGCGATCTCCCGGCGGGCCGGGTGGGGAGCTGTCACGACGGACCGGCCCGTATCCAACACTGGCGGTGTCGCGAGCGCCGGGACCGGGGAGTGCGGCGGAGAACGGACCGCCCGCCGCCCGCAGCGCCGAACTGCCGGCGTCGGTGATGCGGGCAACCGTTTCCGGCACCCGGGAGCATGGGCCAACGTTACCCGCGAGATGGGGTCTATACCTGTCCGGCGTATACGGGGAAGTGATGAGTCAGGACACGACGGATCGCGGGGGTCACCGACATCCCGTGACTGTCGACGACGCTCGTGTGCAGCACACTGCTGACGAACGCGTTGGGAGGGTCGATACATGAGCACGTGCGACGCGGACGAGAAGCAGAAGCGCGAAGAGAGTCACCTATCTGACGTGGAGGACGGCGCGGGCTGTACGGAGATCTGGGAGCATCTCTCCGAGCAGCGCGAGGAGTAGCGGATTCGCGCGGCCGACGGCCGCCCCCGGGAGGCTTTTGCCGACGTGCCGTCAACGGACACAGGATGAGTGACGAGCGCGGTCCGCAGGACCGGGCCGACCGCATCGAACCCGTCGGCGAACCGGTCGTCCGGGCCGACCCGGAGGTGACCGGCCAGCGGGCCGAGGAGGCGGTCGAGTTCGACCCCGACGACCCGGAGAGCGTCGCGCTCGCCGCCGACATCGTCCGGCAGTTCGCCGAGGAGACCGACGGCACCGAGGACAACATCTACATGCTGCGGGGCGCGGCGGCCTGTGCCGCCCTGGTGCGCGGCGTCGGTTCGTACAAGGCCGCCGCCGAACGGGCCGGCGGCGAGGTGACGGTCGGGTTCGTCCGCAAGTGGGCCCGGGTCCACGACCTCCCGCAGGCGGTCCGCCGGCACGTCGCCCGGGGCCACATCGCCCCGACCGCGGCCAAGCACATCGCCCGCGTCGACGGCGAGGCGCGGTTCGCGCTCGCGTGGGCCACCATCGACGAGGGGCTGACGG
>JBDGQA010000095.1:0-33914 GCA_042219325.1 Haloferacaceae archaeon
TCGTCAAGGACGAGGACGATATCAGCGTGCGCTAGCCCCGCCGGAAGCCGAGGAAGAACCCGCCGGCGAAGCCGGCCGAGACCGAGAGCGTCGAGAGGATCGACATGACCCAGTTCGGGGGCGTCCCGTTGGCGGCCCCCGACGCTCCCTTCACCAGTCCCCCGGTCAGCCGTTCCCAGTCCACGATCAGGATGCCCTGGGACTCGAGGAACTTGAACAGCGCCAGTTCGAGGCCGATGATGACGGCGATGATCTTCGCCAGTTTCTTCGCCGCGAACCCGATGATGCCGCCGATGATCGCCCCGCCTCCGAACTCCAGCCCCAGCTGCTGGACGTCGATACCGACCATGCCCACTCTCGGCCGTAGCTCTTTAAGTGGTTTGTGGCACGGAGGCGGGGAGCGGTGTCGGTCGTCGCCCACCGCCGGGAAGGTTCAAGGTGCACCAGCCGCTAGATAAGGGATAGAGGTGACTGACAGTCGTTCCACGCGACACCACGGCCGGAACGGTTCACGAGCGGCAGGAGGTGATCCGATGCGCGCAGTGATCGCCAAGCGCGTCGACGGCGGGAGCGCCGATCTCACGGAGCTCCGCGACCTGGTCCGGGCGGCGGGCCACGAGGTCGTCGACGAGGTGACGCAGACGCGGACGGAGGACGCCGCCTTCTGCTTCGGCGAGGGGAAGGTCGAGGAGATGGCGGACCGGGTCCGCCGGACCGACGCCGACCGCCTCGTTGTCGACAACCGGCTCGGCCCCTACCAGACGTTCAACGTCGGCCGGAAGCTTCCGGAGGGCGTCGAGGTCGTCGACCGATTCACGCTCATTCTCGAAATCTTCGGCCAGCGGGCCCAGACCCGGAAGGCACAGCTCCAGGTCGAACTCGCGGAACTCCGCTATGAACTCCCCCGGGCGGAGGCCAAGGCGTCGCTCGCCAAGCGCGACGAGCGGCCCGGATTCATGGGGCTCGGCGAGTACGACGAGTCCCGCGAGCAGGACATCAAGAAACAGATCGCGGAGATCGAGCGCGAACTCGACCGCCTCGCCGAGCAGGAGGAGCGCCGCCGCGAACAGCGCCGCGAGTCCGGCTTCTCGCTCGTCGCGCTCGCGGGCTACACCAACGCCGGCAAGTCGACGCTCCTGCGTCGGCTCGCGAGCGACCTCGCCGTCGACGAGAACGCCGACCTCCACGCCGACCTGGAGGCGACCGCGGCGTCGGAGGACCGCCTGTTCACCACGCTCGGTACCACGACCCGCCGGGCCGAAACCGGCAACCGGGAGGTGCTGCTGACCGACACGGTCGGGTTCATCTCCGACCTGCCCCACTGGCTCGTCGAGTCGTTCGAATCGACGCTGGACTCCGTCTACCGCGCCGACCTGGTCCTCCTCGTCGTCGACGCCAGCGAATCGGTCGCGGAGATGCGCGAGAAACTCGTCACCTGCCACGACACGCTCTACGAGCGCAACGAGGCGCCCATCGTGACCGTGTTGAACAAGGTCGACCGCGTCGACGACGCGGAACTCGACCGCAAGCGCGACGCGCTCTCGACGCTCGCGCCCAACCCGGTCGCCGTCTCGGGGCTGACCGGCGAGAACGTCGACGCCCTCCGCGAGCGCATCGCGGCGGAACTCCCCGACTGGGAGCACGAACGACTCGTCCTCCCGCTTTCCGACGACGCGATGAGCCTGGTCTCCTGGGTCCACGACAACGGCCACGTCGAGACCGAGTCCTACGAGGGCGACCACGTCCTGCTGGAGTTCGAGGCGCCGCCGGCCGCCGTGGCGAAGGCCCGCGCACGGGCCGGCGACCTCGTGCCCGCCGAGTCGGCCTGAGTTTCGGGCCCGGTACGGCAGCCTGAGCCTTCCCGCGGTCAGTAGCCGCCCGCGCCGCCGCCCTCGCACGGGAGGTCCTTGTCGAGCGAGACGTCACCGACCAGTACGGCGCCGCACATCCGTGTCTCGCCGTGGATCGTACAGTAGTACTCGTAGACGCCGCTCTCCTCGAACGTGTGTGTGGCCGTCTCACCCTGCCCCAGATCCCCCGATTCGTAGTCCCACGACGTGGCCGTGTCGTGGAACTGGGCACTCGTCACGTCGTGGGCGTACCCGTCGCGGTTGATCCACTCGACGGTGGTTCCCGGGGCCACCGAGAGCCGCACGGGATCGAACGACGTGTCCCGCATCTCGACCGTCGAGGTCCCGGAGCCATCGCTGACGGTGAGGTCGAACGGTTTGATCACCGGCGACCCGCCCGCCGTCACCGCCGGGTCGCCGCTCTCGGGGAAGGTGAACTCCCCGTCCGCCGGATCGTCGTAGTGCAACATCGCGTAGAGCGTCTGATCCTCCGAGAGGGACCGGGAGAGGTCGAGCGCGACGCTCCCGTAGGTACCCCGCTGCAGTCGGCGCTCCGCGAGGGTGACGCCGCCGTTCGGGCCGCCGCCCGACGCCTCCGGGTGGATCACCAGCCACCCCGTCCCGTCGATGGTGGCCCGCGGCATCGCGACCGTCGTACCGTCCGTCTTCTGGTCGGTCACGGCGAGGGCGGGAGCGAAGTCACCCGTCCCCGCGACGGTGAACGGCTCGATCACGGGGGAGCCGTCGACGGTCACGGGCGGGTCGCCGCTCTCGGGGAAGGTGAACTCCCCGTCCGCCGGATCGTCGTAGTGCAACATCGCGTAGAGCGTCTGTTCGCCCGCGACCAGCGTGTCGAGCGTCAGACTGAGGTCCTCGTGGGCCCCCGGTTCGAGCTGGCGCTCCGCGAGGGTCACCGCGCCGTTCGGCCCCCCGCCCGACGCCTCCGGGTGGATCACCAGCCAGCCCCGCTCGTCGATGGTCGCCCCGGGTACGGGCACCGAGCGGTCCGCGACGGTGGCCTCGGCGTCGGTCACCGAGAGCGAGCCCGCCGGGCCGGACTCGGTCGTCTCCGGCGCGGTCGTGGTGGTATCCGTCCCCGGTTCAGTCGTCTCACTGTCCCCGGTATCGCCCCCCGCGCACCCGGCGATTGCGGCCGCGCACGACACCCCAGCGACCCGGAGAAGCCGTCGTCGGTGTACGAGTCGGTCTGTCATGATCGGTCCCGACGGCTGTACCGCCACACGTCCCGTCCATCCCCACCGAAAAGGTCGTTTTCCGAACTTCCGTCGTGTTCTCTCCGAATTCTCACCCGAAACCCACGGCCGGTCGGACGATGCGGCGGCGCGTCCCGTCGACCGCGGTCGAAACCGCGCGTCGTATCCACCCGGCCGCACGCCCGGTCGCCTCGCAGGACGACATCACCTGGCGGCCGTCACCAGCCCGTACTTACATCCCACGTCCGAGACGAGGTGTCGGACGACCGTGTGGACATCCGATCGAACGAGCGGCTACCGGGCCTCGACGGCGAGGGGCACCCGGACGCAGGGATGACGGGCGACGGCCGACGACGGCGGCGAGGGCGTGACGGTGACCGTGGGGGGACATCGACGACGGGGACGGGTTCGACGTCGCGGACGACGGGCCCGGCATCCCCGAGGGCGACCGCGAGCGGGTGTTCGAGAGCGGGCACTCGACCGCGGACGAGGGGACCGGGTTCGGGCTGTACATCGTCGAACGACTCGCAGAGGCCCACGGCTGGGAGGTTCGCGTGACCGACGGCACCGACGGCGGCGCCCGGTTCGAGATCATCGGCGTCGACGCGGTGGAGGGCTGACTTTCGCCGCGCTCGTCCCGACCGCCCCCTCGCCGTCGATCCAACCGCTCCGTCACGTCGGCGGCGTCGTCACGACTATGCCGCGGTCGGGCCTATTCGGCGGCATGGACCCCGAGGTGGTCGAGACGGTCACGGTCGACTCGTACTCGACGCTGGTGGACGTGGACGCGCAGGTCGCGGTGCTGGAGGAGCACGTCGACGGCATCGAGGACCCCGAGGCGGTGTCGGGGCTCTGGCGCTCGCAGTACCTCCTCTACTCCGTGATCGCCAACGACATCGACGCCTACCGGCCGTTCCGTGACCTGATCGGGATGGGGCTGCAGTACGCGCTCGAAGCGCACGGTCACGACGTGCCCGCCGAGACGCGGGCGGAGATCCGACGGACCGTCTACGAGGACCGCCTCTCGGTCTTCGACGACGTCCGGGACGGCATCGGCCGCCTCGTCGACGCCGGCTACGACGTGTACGTCCTCTCGAACGGCGACCCGGGGATGCTCGATCACCTGCTCGCGGCCGCCGACCTCGACGGCGTCGTCGCGGACGCGATCAGCGCAGACGAGGTGGAGACGTACAAGCCCGACCCGGAAATCTACCGGCACGCCGCCGCGCGGACCGGCACCCCGATCGACCGGGTGTTGCACGCCTCCGGCGGCGCGATGCGCGACGTCTGGGGGGCGAAACACGCCGGGATGCGGACCGCGTGGCTCGCCCGCCCCGAGAAGGCCCTCCCCCGCGAGAGCCTTGGCCCCGACCCCGACCTCGTCGTCGAGTCGTTCCACGACCTCGCCGACCGGCTGATCGGATAGGCGCTCGCGGGGGACGATGCCGGGCGGGACGGGAGCGATGCGGGCGGCCTCCGCCCGTCGCTGACGGCCCGCCTCAGCCCCCCGCCGTTCCCGCCTCACGGCTCCCGATCCGCCTCACGCTCCCCGCCGTTTCTCCTTCTCTACTACCCGTACGTCCCGGATCGTCGTCTCCGGATACCCCCCCGACTCGTCCTTTTCGGCGGCCTTCACCATGTCCCAGACGACGTTCAGGCCGGTCGTCACGCCCTGTAGCGCCTCCATCTCGCAGCCCGTCTTCCCGGTCGTCTCGACCGCCACGGTGAGGACGATCCGATCCCCGTCGAGCGCGAAGTCCGTCTCGACGTTCGTCACCGGGATCTGGTGACACATCGGAATCGTCTCCCAGGTGTGCTTGACCGCCTGCACGGCCCCGACGCGGGCGGTGGCGAGGACGTCGCCCTTGCCGATTTCGTCGTCCCGCACGGCGTCGACGGTGGCCGACCGCAGGTGGATCTCACCGCGCGCGACCGCCCGCCGCCGGGAGTCGGGCTTGTCGCCCACGTCGACCATCCGGACCGCACCCTCCTCGTCGGTGTGGGTGAGCACGTCGGCGTCGGCATCGTCCGACTCCTCCGCCCCGCCGTCACCCTCCGACGCCGACTCGGCCGCCGCCCCGTCCGACGGATCGGCCTCCCGGTCCGCGCCGTCGGGGTCAGATCCGGTCATCGGCCTCCCCCCCGAGCGCCGCGGGCAGGCGGTCGAGCAGATCGGTGGCGATCAGCCCGTGCTCCCGTCCCCCGGTCGCGAGTTCGCCGGCGATGCCGTTCGCGTACACGCCGATGCTGGCGGCCGCGAGCGGGTCGAGCCGCGGGTCCGTCGTGGCGAGCAGTGCTCCCGTCGTCCCGGCGAGGACGTCGCCCGTCCCGCCGACGGTCATCGCCGGCGTGCCCGTCCGGTTCACGCGGGTCCGCTCCCCGTCGCTCGCCACGTCGTGGCGGCCCTTCAGCAGGACCGTCGTGTCGAGGTCGGCGGCCGCGCGCGCCGTCGCCACCTCGCGGGCCGCGCGGTCATCGCCCGCCTCGTACCCCATCGCCGCCAGTTCCCCCGCGTGGGGCGTGCAGACGAGCGTCGCGTCGGTCGTCGCGTCAGGGACGACCCGGAGCGGGTCGGCGTCGACGACGGCGCGGCCGTCGTATCCCTCGATGAACGTCTCGGCGGCCGTCAGCGTCTCCTCGGCGTTCCCCAGTCCCGGTCCGAGCACGACCGCATCGTGCTCGCGGGCGCGGTCGAGCAGGTCGGGCACGGCCGCAGGGGTCAACCGCTCGCCGTCGAACGGACGCACGATGAGGCCGGCCTCGAACGCCTGGACCTCGCGGGCGACGTGGCGCGGACAGGCGACCCGCACGAGGTCGGCCCCCGCCCGCCCTGCCGCCCGCGCGGCGAGCGCCGGCGCGCCCGTGTACGGCCCGCCGCCGATCACCAGCACCTCGCCGTGCTGGCCCTTGTGGCTCTCCGGGTCGCGGTCGAGGCCGAGCAGGTCCCCCGGGCCGACCAGGCGCTCGGCGGCCCGCGGGATACCGATGTCGGCCACCGTCACCTCGACGTCGAGCGCCTCCAGTCCCGGCTTCGCGTCGTGGAAGGTGACCACCCGGTCGGCGTCGACCGCGACGCCTGGCGCCTCGCCGGTGTCGGCGTCGACGCCGGTCGGCACGTCGACGGCCACGACGGTCGCGTCAGTGCCGTTGACCGCCTCGACCGCGCTCCGCTCCGGTTCCCGGGGCGCGCCCGTCGCGCCCGTCCCGAGCATCGCGTCGACGACGACATCCGGGTCGTCGAGGTCGAGCGTCCGCGAGTCACGGACGACCCGGGTCTCGACCTCCGCTGCCCGCGCCGCGTCCCAGTTCTCCCTGGAGATCCCCGTCCGGATCGTCTCGGGACGGCCGAGCAGGTGAATCGTCGGGTCGTTGCCGTCCAGGAAGCGGGCGGTCACCATCGCGTCCCCGCCGTTGTTGCCGCGACCACAGACCAGCGCGACCGACGCGTTCGACGCCGCGACCTCGCGGACGGCGCGGGCGACCGCCGCGCCGCTCGACTCCATCAGTTGCTTGCGCGGGACGCCCAGTGCCGCCGCGTTGGCGTCCACGGCGGCCATCCGTGCGGCCGAGATCATACGCCCCCTTTCCGGCGGGGCCGGCATAAGTGCGGGCGGTCCCCCGGTTCCGAAAGGTTCGATGCGCCGGCCCCACGAGGGCGCCCGTGACCCGGCGGCTCTTTGGCACCCTCTGTGGACTGGTCGCGCTCGTGAACCTCGGTCGGGTCCTCTTCGCTCCGCTGCTCGAACCCCTCCGCGCGGCGTTCGGCGCCGGGCCCGCCGCGGTCGGTCTGGTCGCCTCGCTCGCCTGGTTCGGCACCGCGGCCGTCCGCATCCCGACCGGCTACGCTCTGACGCGAATCGCGCGCCACCGGGTCGTCCTCGGCACCGGCCTTTTGCTCGCCCTCGGATCGGCGGCCGCCGCCACGGCGCCCTCGCTCGTCGCCCTCCAGGCCGCGGCGTTCGTCATCGGCGCGTCCTCGGGTGCGTACTTCGTCGCCGCGGTCCCGCTGATCGGCGAACTCTACCCGTCCGGCGTCGGGCGCGCCGTCGGCGTCCACGGCACCGCCTCGCAGGTCGCCGCCGTGGCCGCGCCGGGGGTCGCCGTGGCGACGCTCGCCGTCGCCGACTGGCGCGCGGCCTTCTGGATACTGGCCGCCGCCGCCGTCGCGGTCACGGGGGCGTTTGCGGTCGTGGCCCGGCGGACGCCCCTCCCGTCGGTCGACCGCGACCGCGACTTCCGGTCGGCGCTCGCCCACTGGCGAGTCGTCCTCGCCGGCGTCGCCATCGTCGCCGCGGCGGGGTTCGTCTGGCAGGGGCTGTTCAACTTCTACGTCATCTATCTGCTCGCCGAGAAGGGTCTGTCGCTCGACGCCGCGAACCTGGCGCTCACCCTGCTCTTCGCCGCCGGGATTCCGGGGTTCGCCGTGAGCGGCCGCCTCGCCGACCGCCTCCCGCAGGTCCCGTACCTGCTCTCCCTGGTCGCCGCGTTCGTCTGCGGGCTGTTCGCCATCGTCAGCGTCGAGGGGACGGTCGCGCTGTTCGCCGTCTCGGTCGGCGTCGGATTCGTCATCCACGGCGTCTTTCCCGCGCTCGACGCGTACGTCCTCGGCGCGCTCCCGACGGCAGACCGCGCGAGCGCCTACGCCGTCTTCAGCGGTGTCGCGCTCGCGCTGGAGTCCGGCGGGTCGTGGACGGTCGGGGCGCTCACCGACGCCGGGTACGCGTTCGGGGCCGTCTTCGGGGGTGCCGCGGTCCTGCTCGCCGCCGTGGTGGTCTGTCTCGCTTCGCTCTACCTCGCCGGCTGGTTCCCCGAATCGGGGAGCGTCGAAGCGGCGTAGGGCGACACGGTGTCGAGGTGGCGGAGTGGCGTTCGGCGTCGCGCCGCTCGGCCCCGACTCGCGCCGCCGACCCGAGCCTTTTACTCGCGTCGCGGCGCCAGTTCCGACCGGTGTCAGGGTCCCCCGACTGGCGGACGGTGTTCGGTCACGCCGAGCCGTACGACGACCAGGTGGACGGCGTCGAGGCGGCGCTCGCGGCAGCGCGCGACGGCGGCTACGCCGTCGTCGAGGGCGCCTGCGGGACTGGCAAGACGATGCTCGCCCTCTCGGCCGGGCTGACGCTCGTCCGCGACCCCGATGCGGAGTACGAGCGGGTGGTCGTCCTCACGAGCGTCCGCCAGCAACTCCGGCAGTTCGAGGAGGACCTCCGACGGATCAACGCGAACCTCCCCGACGACTGGCGGCCGTTCTCGGGCCTGACCCTGGTCGGCAAGGCCGACGTCTGCCCGTACAGCCGCGAGCGGACCGCCGGCGTCGACCCCGGCAACGTCTACGGGCGGTGCGACGGCCTCCGCGAGCGCACGCGTGACCTGACCGGCGAGGGTGGGCCGGCGTCCGCGTCAGCGCTCGCCCGCGACGCTCGCCGAGCCCAGACGGGCCTCGCCGACTCCGGGACGGGCTCGACGACCGACGGCGGCGTCACGTATCTGGAGACGGCCGGCGAGCCGACGCCGTACCTCCCCGAGACGGCCGAGCGCGACGACACGGAGTACTGCCCGTTCTACGCCCAGTACCTCGCCGACCGCCCCGACGACGGCGACCCGGTCGAGGCGGTGCCGTTCGACCCGACCGAGCGCGGCCACCTCGACCACGAGGACCTGGTCGCGCTGGCGGCCGGCCACGGGACCTGTCCCCACTCGATCATGGGGGCGCTCGTCCCGCACATGGAAGTCGTCGTCGGCAACTACTACCACGCCTTCGACCCGACGACGGCCGGCGCGTTCACCGGTGCCCTTCTCGACGACTCGGCGTTCGTCATCTGCGACGAGGCCCACATGCTCGAACCGCGGGTGCGCGACCTGGTCTCCGGCGGCGTCGCCGACGCGACCCTCCGGGACGCCGAGTCGGAGCTGACGCGGGTGATCCAGCCGCTGTCGGTGGACGACCCCGACCGGATGGGCGCGGGCGCCGAGGCGGTCCGCGCGGAACTCGCCGATGCCGACGTGGACCTCGACGACCTCCGACGGACCCGTCGCCTGATCCGCGACCTCCGCGACGAACTCGACCGCCGGATCCGTGCCCATCTCGACCGGACGGACGGGTGGCGGGAGGACCCGGACCGCGTCGACGGGGCGGAGATTCCGCTGCGCGACCCCGCGGAACCCGCACCGGACGAGATCACCGAGTGGGCGCGGGACGCCGGGCACGACGAGGGCGTCTGGGTCCGCGCGGAGGCCGTCGGGGCCGTCGTCGAGCGGGCGCTCGATTCGGCCGCCGAGGCGGTCGACGACGCCGACGCCGGGGACGAGGCGGACGCGGACGGCCAGTACGCGGCGCCGGCGGCCGGCCGGGCCCTCGCCGCCTGGGCACGGCTTGGCCACGAGCGGTACTTCCGCGAAATCGAACTCTCGCGGAGCGGCGCCGGTGCTGACCGTCACGCCGACCCCGATTCGTGGCGCGAGCAGTACGACGCCCGGCTGGCGCTCCACAACTGCGTCCCCGGCGACGCCATCGCGGAGGTCCTCGGCGAGTTCGGCGGCGGCGTGCTGATGAGCGCGACGCTCGAACCGCTCGACGTCTTCCGGGAGGTGACTGGCCTCGACCGTCTGGCAGACGAGGGCCGGCCCGTTATCGAGCGGACCTACGGCCTCTCGTTTCCCGAGTCCAACCGCGCGAGTTTCGCGGTCGACGCCCCGGCGTTCACCCACGAGAACCGCGGGCCGCCGGGCGCCGAGAACGAGACTCGGCGGCTGTACGCCGACGCGGCCGCGTCGGTCGCCGCCGGACCGGGGAACGTCCTGGTCGGGATGCCGAACTACGCCGAGGCCGCGTGGATGGCCGAGGTCCTGGAGCGTCGCCTGGACAAGCCGGTGTTGCTCGACGAGTCGAGCGCCGACCGGGTCACGGAGGCGCTGAAGGCCGAGTTCTTCGACGGTCCGGGGAAGGTGCTCGTGACGAGCCTCCGCGGGACGCTGACCGAGGGCGTCGACTACCGGGGCGACCGGCTCCGCGCGGCGGTCGTCTGTGGCGTCCCGATCATCGACACGTCCAGTCCGCGCACCCGGGCGGTCGTCGAGGCCTACGACCGGACGTTCGGCGACGGGTTCGAGACCGCGCTGGTGGTTCCGGCGGTGCGGAAGGCCCGGCAGGCGCTCGGGCGGGTCATTCGCGGCCCCGACGAGCGCGGCGTGCGGGTCCTCGTCGACGAGCGGTACGCCCGCGACGTCTGGAACGGGGTCCGTGAGCACCTCCCGGCCCACGAGCGCGCCGAGTTCACCCCCACGACGCCGGACATGCTCGACCTCGGCCTCGACAGGTTCCGCTCCGGCGAGAACTGACCGCTACGACTCCGGCTCGCGGGCCCACTTGCTCCGACAGTCCTCGTCACAGAAGTGACGGCGTTTCGCCTCCCCGTCCTCGACCCACGTGACGACCCGGTGGTCCGGATCCTCGACGATCGGGTCCCCGCACGTCTCGCACCGCGGGGCCTCCTCCGGGTCCACGTCGCCGACGTCGGAGGTGGGATCGACCATGTCCGGATCGAAGCGAGGCGGTCACTTGAACCTCCCGGGTTGTGATTGGCCGCCGGCGCCGTCCTCGGGGCGCGGCGATAGCCCCTCGACCGTTGCGGGACGGCGACGGCCACCACGACCAGGTTCCACCCGGTCACGGGGACCCCGACCGGCGCGTGGGCGGCCGTCGAACTCCGGGGAGTCGACGCGGGCCGGGACTACGGTCCGCTCTCGCTCCCGGTTCCGGCCGCCCCCTCGCTCCACCGCACGTCGTCCAGCGTCCGCTGGACGGCCTCCTCGCCGACGGCGGCCGCGAGCGCCTCGAACCCCCGCCGCTCGGCCGTGTCCTCGGCGTTGGCGACCAGCCGCGAGACGATGAACTCCGGCGTGGACCGGCCGAGTTCCCCGAACCGCGGCTGGTAGTCCACCCGCAGGTCGAGGTCCTCGGTCAGGCCCTCCGCGAAGATACCGTCCACCCGCGCCGGCTCCGGCAGGGGGCTCAGGTCGTCCGCCAGGTGGGTGACGTAGACGCCGAGCGCCTCCCGCCCGACGGTCAGTTCGACGAGCCCGTTCAACAGGTCGGCGGCCCGGCCGGGTTCGGTGATGGCCTCGAACTCGTCGACGAGCATCAGCGTCCGGCCCCCGGTCGTCAGCGGCGGCACGACCGACCGGAGCGTCGATTCGAGGACGCCGGCGTTGAACGAGGCGTGCCGGCGGTGGAAGACGACGGCGTCGATCCGACCGACGGCCGCCCGCTCGGCCGGCACCGGCAGCCCCATCGCCGCCAGGACCGTCACCGCACACAGCGTCTCCAGGAGGGTCGTCTTCCCGCCGCTGTTCGCCCCCGTCAGCACCGTCACCCGGTCGCCCGTCGGCGGCGAGAGGTCGTGGTTTCCGACGGCGTAATCGACCGGCTGGACCGACTCGCCATCGGCGAGCAGGAACGGATTGTGCGCCCCCTCGACCGCCAGGCCGTCCGCGACGAACGTCGGCCGGCGGAGGTCGTAGGCGTCGGCGAAGCGGGCGAGCGAGAGCCGCACCGCCGCGTCGTCTACCGCGTCGACCGCGGCGCGGACGTCCGCCGCCGCCCCGTCGAGGGTCGCCGCGATGTCGGTCGCAACGCTCGCCTCGCGCTCCGCGACGCGTTCCTCCAGGTCCTCGACCAGCCCCCGGAGCGAGGTGCTGGCGAAGTCCGCCGCGTCGGCGGCGTCGTCAGCGGTCGCCGCCCGGACCGTCGCTGGCGGCACGCCGGTCCTGTCGGCGACGTGCTCGACGAACGCCGCCCGGAGGTCGTCGAGGCCCCTGACGCCGCCGCTGCGGATCGTCTCCAGTACGTCGAGCGCGTCGGCCGCGAGGCCCTCGGCGGCCGCGAGGCGCTCCCGCAGTCGGTCGAGTTCCGCGTCCGCCCCCTCGCCGACGGTCAGGTCCTCGGGGTCGCGGTCGAGGGCGTCCAGCCCTCCCGCGACGGCGCCGAGCGCGTCCGCGGCGTCCGCGAGCGCGTCGGCCTCCAGGTCCGCGAGCGCGGGGAACGTCTCGCCGCCCAGTCCCGCCTCCCGGAGCGCCAGCGCGCAGGCGACCGCCGCGCGCGGCGTTTCGTCCGCCTCGTCGTACGTCTCGAAGGCGTCGAGGACCGCCGCACGGGCGTCGTCGTCGAGGGCGGCCCAGGCGTCGCGGGCGCCGAGCACGCCGTCGAGGCGGTCCTCGCGGCTCTCGCGATCCGGCAGGGGCGTCAGCACCCGGATTCGGTCGCGGGCGTGCCGGGTGAGGGCGTGCTCGCCGGCGAGCGTCAGCAGGTCGTCGTACACGTCGCGCGCGTCGGGGGTGCCGAACAGGTCCATCGCTGCCTCGCCCGTCGCCCGTCGGAGGATCCGTACCGCCCGTCCGGGGGCGACCCCGGCGTCGACGAGGGCCCGGACGTCGGCCGACTCGATGGCCGCAACCGCCGCCTCCGTCCCGAGCGCGTCCCGGAGGCGCTCGGCCGTCTTCGGACCGACCCCCCAGTAGTCCTGGAGTCCCATACCCGGCCCTCGCGGCGGGGTGGCTTAGTGGTTGGCCGTCGCGGACGGAGCGACCGGCCCGCCGACCCGAAACGGGGTCGAACCGATCCGTTCAGGTGCCGGTCCGGCCAACCCCGCCGTGCAGCGCCCGTCGCTCGACGCCGCGCGCGGGGGGCTGCCGGCGTTCTCCGGCAGGTCCTCCGCCTCGCCGTCGAGGTGGGCCCCGGAGCCGGCGTCGACCGTGAACGTCTCCCGCACGCCGGACATACGGCGTCGGCACCGCGCTCGTAGAGGTCCTGCAGATACGCCAGGTCGGCGACGTACAGGTTCTCGATGTCGTGTGGCGTCACGTCCCCGAGCGATCCGAGCCGCGTGACCGCCCGCGACAGGACGAGAATCGGCAGGTAGAACGGACTGGACTGCCCCCGCCGATCGTCGAGCGGTTTGATCTCGGCGGCGGCGGTCGCGAGCCGCATCGTCCCCCTCGGTGGAGGGTGCCGTCCTCGTCTTCGTATCCCCGGGGGAGCGTGAACTCGAACTCCGTCCGGGGGGAGTCGTCGCTCATCGTCCCGATTGCTCGTACGGGGGCGACTCGGCCTCGATGACCCTGCCGAGCGTTCTGAGTTCGCGCCCGAGCAACACGACGAAGTCGTCGAGCGTCACGATGCCGGCGAGGGTCCCCTCCGTGGAGAGGGCCGGCATCCGTCGGACGTCGTGTTCGCCCATCCGGCGGATCACCTCGAAGATACCCGTGTCGGCGTCGACAGTGACCACCTCCTCGGTCATGACATCCATCGCGGTCAGTTCGGTCGGATCGGAGCCCCGGCTCACGACCGCGGTTACGATGTCGCGGTCCGTGACGATGCCGACCGGCCGGTCCTGTTCGGTGATGACGACACTGCCGACGTTCTCGTCGTCCATCAGCGACGCCAGCTCCGCGACGCTCGTCCGCTGGCCGGCGGTCACCACGTCCGTCCGCAGGATCGATCGTATCTCTGGCATTCCTGGCCTCCAGTACGGCCGGCGACACACGCCCGCCGTGCCGCCGCCAGCCTCGCAATTCGGCGCGAGCGGGCAAATATCTTGGTGCGTGTTGGCACACCACTCTGTACATCCGCACGCGGGGGCGGTGAGGCAGGGGTCGCTCGTCCCGGGCGCCGGGAGTCGGTGTGTGTCCGCGGGCGTCCGAACGAGCACTCAAGGGGTAACGCTACGCATGCCGCGGATCCAATAGAGTAGGCCGTTTCATTCAGCTGATGTCGAGCGACCCGCTGTCGGTGACGTCACCGTTCACGCCGACAGTTACGCTGTAGTTCCCGGAGGAATTCGGGTTCTGGACGCTCTCATACTCGACGATGAGCGAGTCGCCCGCTTGGAGGTTGTAGTTCCCCGAGAGTTCGATGGTGACGGTCGCCCCACTGTTCGATATCTTGACCCCATCGTCCGGTGGACAACACTCCACATCCGAGGTTGCATCCTTGTCTATCGTTCCGTCGCGGTTCTCGTCAATGCCGACCATGACCACCTCGTCGCGGCTGTCGAACCCGCTCGCGTCGACGCTTCCGCTGGGATACTCGATGACGACGCTATTAAGCGAGTTCCCGGCTGTGTCGGAGTCCGACGCAATGGTGTAATTGACGACGTGTGTGGTCGTCGCACCGGCGGAGCCGTCCCGAGTCCAGATGAGTTCGTCGCGGTATGCGCCAGCTTCACCCGTCCGATATTCGCCGACGGCCTCAGCCTCATCGGCTTCGAGTTCTGCTGCGAATTCCGGTGCCATTACCCCCAGCACGAATCCCAGTATGACGACGATGCCGAGCAGCAGTGCTATTCCGACGACGTTTGAGACACCTCGGCGGTCGGCGGGGACCGTCGTCCCGGGCATATCGGTCGATTCAAGTCACGCAACGAAAGGTGTTGAGCCTTATTTCCAGTCGTGAAACTACCTCCGCGGTTCGGATGGTGCACCATACCCATCCGTCAGTCAGGCCGGCTACGGCGAAAAGCCGGATATATGATACGGGGTGTCAAAACCATCCACACTGCTCATTGATACCGACCTCACAGCGCGTCGGCCAGCGTCACGGCCCAGGTGAGCAGTCGCTCGTCGGCACCGTGGGGCGCGGCGAACTGCGTCCCGAGCGGCAGGCCGTTCGCCCCGTCCGTCGGCAGCGTCACGACCGGCAGGCCCGCGTGGGTCCAGGGCCGGTTCATCACCGGGTCGCCCGTATCCCGGATGGTCTCCGGCGCCGGACCCGGCGCCGCGGGCGCGGCCCACACGTCGAGGTCGTGTTCGTCGAGCAGCGCCTCCAGTTCCGCCCGCAGGTCGAGCCGGCTGGCCCGGCTCGCCGCCAGCTGCCCGGCCGGCACTTCCCGCCCCCGCTCGATGCGCTCGGCCATCGGCGTCCGGTAGAACGCCCCGTAGTCGTCGAACCACTCGTGGTGGACGAAGGCGAGTTCGGCGTCGGTGAGCCGGCGGTGGCGGCGGTCGAGTGCCTCGAACTCATCCTCGAACGTCGGCACGGATACCCGCTCGACGGTCCCCCCCGCGTCGGCCAGCCGGTCGAGCGCCGCGTCGAAGGCCGACAGCGCCTCCGGGGACGCGCTGTCGAGGTAGTCCCCCTCCGGGACGCCGACCGCCGGCGGGCCGTCCGGCGCGGACACGTCGGCCGTCCAGTCGTCACAGAGCACCGACGCCGCGACCCGCGCGCCGGCGACGCCCTGGGTGAAGAAGCCGACGTGGTCGGCCGACTCCGAGCGCTCGATGACGCCGTCGCGGGGGATTCGACCGAAACTCGGCTTCACGCCGACGACGCCACAGAACGCCGCCGGACGGACCACCGACCCGCCCGTCTGGGTACCGAGGGCGAGCGGAACGAGGCCGGCGGCGACGGCGGCGGCCGACCCGCTCGACGACCCGCCGGGCGTGTGGTCGAGGTCGTGGGGGTTCCGGGTGAGTCCGGGGGCCGCGCCCGCGAACTCCGTCGTCACCGTCTTCCCGGCGACGAGCGCGCCCGCCTCGCGCAGGCGCGTCACGCAACTCGCCTCGGGCCCGGCGAACAGTTCCGGCGGCAGGGCCGACCCCGCCCGCGTCGTGAACCCGTCGACGTGGATGATGTCCTTCACGCCGACGGGGATGCCGTACAGCGGCGGGCGGTCCTCGGCGTCCGGGAAGCGGTCGGGCAGGGTCGCCGCCGCGTCGCGAAGTCGCTCCCGGCGACCGGGCTCGTCGACGAACGCCCGGAGGTCGTCGTCCACCTCGTCGATCCGGTCACAGCAGTCCTCGACGTACGCGGCCGGGGCGCGCTCGCCGGCGCGGAACTCGGCGACGGTCTCGGCGACCGGGGCGGGACGGGTTCGGATCACGGGGGCCGTAGCCGGCGACGGGGCTTGTGACTTCTCCCGCCTCACCCCGTCTCGTCCGCGTCGGTCGGGGTGCCCACGGGATCGGACGCTTCGTCCCCATCCACGTCCGGTGTGCCGTCCCGTGCCTCCTCGTCCCCGTCCCCGCCCCCGTCCCCGTCCCCGCCCCCGTCCCTGCCCGTCTCCCCTTCGCCGTCCCGGGCGTCCGACGTCCCGTCCGCGTTCGCTTCGGACCCGTCCGTCCCCTCTGTGGCCGCCCGGTCAGTCGGGGGCGTGTCGTCCGTGCCGTCCCGCCCATCGGCGAGTCGCTCGCGGACCGCCTCCCGGTCGACGGTTCCCGACACGGTCCGTGGAACGGCGTCCGCAAACACGAGCGTCCGGGGGAGTTTGAACCCCGCGAGCCGCTTGCGGCAGTGGGTCAGAAGCGCGTCGCGGTCGGGACGCTCCCCCTCGGGGGCGACGAGGGCCGCGACACGTTCGCCCCACTCCTCGTCGGGCAGACCGACGACGGCCGCGTCCGCCACCGACGGGTGGGATCGGAGTGCGGCGACCACCTCGCCCGGGTCGACGGTTTCGCCGCCCGTCACGATCCGGTCGTCGAGGCGGCCGAGCACGCGGACCCGGCCACGCTCGTCGACGACGCCGGCGTCGCCGGTGTGGAAGCCATCGGGACCGAACGCGTCGGCCGTCGCCTCGGGCGCTCCGTAGTAGCCCGGCGAGACTGTCGGCCCCGAGACGACGAGTTCGCCGGACTTGCCGGGCGGCAGTTTCGTCCCCGTCTCGTCGACGACGCGGACCTCGGTGCCAAAGAGCGGTCGACCGACGGTCTCGGGGTCCGCGTACACCTCCTGGGGCGTCGCGGTGGCGATCTGCGAGGCGGTTTCCGTGGTTCCGTAGGTCGGGTAGACGGGGACCGCGTAGTCCCGGCAGCGCTCGATCAGGTCCGTGGGGGACGGGGCTCCGCCGAGGAGGACGACCCGGAGCGAGTCCGGGAGCGTGCCCCGCGCGTCGAGCATCCGTCGCAGCATCGTCGGCACCAGCGGGACGCAGGTGATCCCGTGTTCGCGGATGTCGTCGACCGCCGATCCGGGGTCGAACGACCGCCGCAGGACGACCGTTGAGCCGTAGAGCGGCATCCGGAGAATCGGGGAGAACCCCCCGGCGTGGGCGGGCGACAGCGCGACGAACCACCGGTCCTCGGACCGGAGGCCGAGGCGCAGGGCGGAGGCGCCGGCGCTCGCCAGCAGGTTGGTGGCCGTCAGGGTCACCGGCTTCGGGTCGCCGGCCGTCCCCGAGGTGAAAAGCAGCGCGACAGTGCCGTCCGGAGCCCACCCGTGGCGCGGCGGGGAAGTCGCCGCGTCCGCGGCCGCGAGCGCGGTCGCCCCGTCGGCCGAGGGCTCGTCGACCGAGACCACGGGAGCGTCGGCGGCTCCGACGACGGCCGCCTCCGTGTCCGCGCCGCACACGACGGCAGTCGGATCGGCGTCCCCGAATCGGACCCGCAGTTCCGACGCCGTGAGGCGGTCGGAGAGCGGAACGACCGTCGCGCCGAGGCGGAGCAGGGCGTGGATCGTCACGGCGTGTGCGGGCCGAGTGGGGAGGACCACCCCGACCCGGTCCCCTGTCGCCACGCCGAGCGCGTGCAGTCGGGCAGCGGTCCGCTCGACCGCCCGGTCCAGCCCGTCGAAGTCCCACGATTCGCCCGTGTCGGCGTCGACCAGCGCCGTCTCCGCCGGCGACACCTGAACGCGGTAGGCCAGCGGGTCGCGCATCACGCCGTCCCCGAGCCCGGTCATGCTCCCGATCCGGTCCCTGCCCCGGAGTTCGCGTCCGGGCCCCTCGTGGCGACGAACTCGACCAGCACGCCGCCGGTCGACCCCGGGTGGAGGAAGGCCACGTCGTGGCCCCACGCCCCAGCCCGGGGCGACTCGTCGACGAGGTCGAGGCCGAGGTCCCGGGCCCGGTCGAGCGCCCCCCCGATGTCGGGGGTGGCGAGCGCCACGTGGTGGATGCCCCGGCCGTGTTCGGCCAGGAACCGTGCGATCGGTCCCTCGTCGCCCGGTTCCAGCAGTTCGAAGTATCCACCGCCGACCTCCAGGAAGACCACTTCCATCCCCTCGAACCGTTCCTCGTGGACGACCGGCGCCCGGAACAGGTCGCAGTACAGTTCGGCGAGCGTCCCCGCGTCCGGCGTGGCGACCCCGACGTGATGGAGGGCGGGGGTGGACTCCGGATCCATGCCTCGACGCACCGCGCGCGCCGGTGAAAAGCGTGACCGTCCGGCGTGTCGGGTCACCGTCCGGTGCGTCGCGGCCTGCTCGGCCGCCTCGTCGGCGGCAGGTGCGGAAATCGGGCGGCGCCATCACCGACGGTCGCCTGCAGTCGCTCCGGCGCGCTACCGATCCAGCGTGCCGTCGACGAGCCGTCGCACCCCGCGCCGGAACCGCTCGGACGCGGCACTCTCGGAGACGCCGAGGCGGTCGCCGAGTTCCGCGAGCGTACACTGGCGCGGAACCTCGAGGTACCCGCTGTCCACCGCCGCGACGAGCGTCTCGCGCTGTGTGTCGGTCAGATCTGCGCCGCTCTCGTCGTCGTCCGACGGCTCCCGGATCCGGTGGAGGGTGAACCCGATGTCGTGCTCGCGGCAGAACCGGTGGACCTCCTCGAACCCTTCGCGGTCCGGGAAGCGGGTCCGGTTCAGCCACCCGTCCTCGGTGGCGACGAGGTGCTGGTGAACGCCGCCAACCGCGCCCATGACCGGCCGGATGCTCGTCGCCTGTCCTTTCCCGATCAGGTCGAACCGGTACAGGCGGCGGCCGGCCGAGGTGGCGAGCACCGTCGGGTTGTCAACCGTCCCGTCCGCCCGGAATGCGGCGTCGGCCGCCGCGAAATCGTCACACGACACCCAGGCGATGAACTGCTCCCGGCCACCGGGCGCCGTGTGGGAGTCCTCCCACGTGATCTCGATGTCGGGGACGCTCTCCCGCCCGTGCCGGAGGATCGGATGGTCGAGGGTGTACTCCGCGAGTATCATCCGGACTGTCGTCAGTGTCTCGGGATTCCGTATTAAAACCCCGGAGTTCTCCGGGGTACGAGGTTTAGTGGAGACCGGCATATTCGAGAACCGTGTCACGGGACTGGTCTGCTCAGGACGACGACGGGGAAGGCGACGGGAGTACCCCCGACCGACTCGGGAGCGGAGACGGCGGGAGCGACCCCGAGCGGCTGGACGATCTGTTCGCCGTGCTCGCGGACGAGCGTCGGCGCGCAGTCCTGCACTATTTCCTGCTCGCCGAGGACGACGCCGCGTCGGTCGGGGAACTCGCCGACCACGCCGTCGAGCGGTCGGACGCGATCGACAGCCCGGATCGACTGTCCGTCGAGTTTCACCACTCGACGCTGCCGCAACTCCAGGATGCGGGCCTCGTCGAGTACGACCGGCGGTCGGCCGCGGTCCGGTATCGCGGCGGCCCGTTGACCGAGGAGTGCCTGCGCCTCGCGAGCGACGCGACGCGTTCCTGAGCGGTCCGTACGGCTTCCGGGAGGCGTCGTCGCGCTACGCTCCGGGCCGGTGCTCGCCGAACTCCTCGCGGAGCGCGTCGCAGATCTCGCCGACGGTCGCGTAGGCCTCCACGGCGTCGACGAGCGGCGGCAGGAGGTTGGTGTCGCCCCGTGCGGCGTCCCGAAGCGCCGCGAGCGCCGCGTCGACCGCTTCGTCGTCCCGGTCGGTGCGGACCTCGGCCAGGCGCTCGCGCTGTGCCCGCTGGTCCGCCTCGGAGACCTCCTCCAGGTCGACAGCCGGCTCCTCGTCCTCGCTCTCGAACCGGTTGACGCCGACGACGATCCGCTCCCCCTCCTCGATCTCCTCCTGGCGGTCGAACGCCACGTCCTGGATCTGTCGCTGGACCCACTGCTCGGAGACGGCCCGCAACATGCCGCCGCGCTCGTCGACCTCGTCGAGGATATCGAACGCTTCCTCCTCGATCCGGTCGGTCAGCGACTCGACGTAGTAGCTCCCGGCCAGGGGGTCGACGGTGTCCGCGACTCCGGACTCGTGGGCGAGGATCTGCTGGGTCCGGAGCGCCGTCCGCACCGACTCCTCGGTCGGGAGCGACAGCGCCTCGTCCTTGCCGTTCGTGTGGAGCGACTGCGTGCCGCCGAGGACGCCCGCGAGCGCCTGGTAGGCGACCCGGACGACGTTGTTCTCGACCTGCTGGGCGGTGAGCGTCGAGCCGGCGGTCTGGGTGTGGAACTTCAACTGCTTGGACTTCGGGTTCTCGGCCCCGAACCGCTCGTCCATGATCTTCGCCCACATCCGGCGGGCGGCGCGGAACTTCGCCACTTCCTCCAGGATGTCGTTGTGCGCAGCGAAAAAGAAGGAGAGTTGCGGGGCGAACGCGTCGACGTCGAGGCCGGCGTCGAGCGCCGCCTCCACGTACTCGATGCCGTTGCCGAGCGTGAACGCGACCTCCTGGGCCGCCGTCGACCCGGCCTCGCGGATGTGATAGCCCGAGATGGAGATGGTGTTGAAGTTCGGAACCTCCTCGGCGCAGAACTCGAAGACGTCCGTGACGATGCGCATCGAGGGCTCCGGCGGATAGATGTAGGTGTTCCGGGCGATGTACTCCTTCATGATATCGTTCTGAACGGTTCCGCGCAGGTCCTCCCGGGCCACCCCCTGCCGGTCTCCGAGCGCGACGTACATCGCGAGCAGGACGCTCGCCGGCGCGTTGATGGTCATGCTCGTCGACACCTCGTCGAGCGGAATGCCCTCGAACACCCGCTCCATGTCCGCGAGCGTGTCGATGGCGACCCCGGATTTCCCCACCTCGCCTGCGGCCATCGGGTCGTCGGAGTCGTACCCCATCTGGGTCGGGAGGTCGAACGCCATCGACAGGCCGGTCTGTCCGTTCTCCAGCAGATAGTGGTAGCGCTCGTTGGTCTCCGCCGCGGTGCCCATCCCGGCGTACTGGCGCATCGTCCACAGCCGTCCGCGGTACATCGTCGAGTAGACGCCCCGGGTGTACGGCTCCTCGCCCGGGAAGCCCAGGTCCTCGCGGTAGTCCAGGTCCGCGACGTCCCCCGGGGTGTAGAGCGGCGCGATCGCCTGTCCGCCGGTGTCCGTGGTGAACTCCTCGCGACGCTCGCCGGACCGCTCGACCGTGGGCCCGTAGGTCTCGGCCTCCCACTCGGCCCTCGCCTCGCGGATCGCCGCGAGGTCGTCCTCGTCGAACATGCCCCGGCGGAGGGCTTCTGAGGGGTTAAGGTTTCGACCGGCGGGCCGACGCGGCCGTGCCCGCCCCGTCGCCGACGGTCCACCACCCACCACGCCCTTGAAGGCCACGCCGCGTCCATTCGCGCCAGGATGTACGTCGCAGACGAGGCCTGGCCCGACCTGGAAGAGTACTTCGCCGCCGAGTCGCTCGCGCTGGTGCCGGTCGGGTCGACCGAGCAGCACGGCCCCCACCTCCCGCTGGCGACGGATCACCTGATAGCCGAGGCGTTCGCGCGGGAGGCGGCCGAACGGACGGGATACCTCCGTACGCCGACCATCGACGTCGGGGTCAGCCCGCACCATCGGCAGTTCCACGGGACGATGTGGGCCGACGCCCCCGCGTTCCGTGACTACGTCGAGTCGGTCACCCGCAACCTGGCCTACCACGGCATCGACCGGGTCGTCTACGTGAACGCCCACGGCGGCAACGTCGAGCATCTGCGGGAGGTCGGGCGCCGACTCCGGGACGAGGGGGTCCTGTACGCCATCGAGTGGATGTGGAACGATAGCATCCGCGACCTGGTGGACGACCTGTTCGCGCAGAACGGGCCTCACGGGGGGCCAAAGGAGACCGCGCTGATCCAGCATCTGCGACCGGAACTGGTGCACGACGACCGCCTCGACGACGCGCGGGACGGCGGGATTCGGAGCGTCGCCGCCGCCGACACGCGGAAGTGTGGTTCCCGGACGTTCTACGATGCCATCGACAACAGCGGGAACGGCGTCTTCGGCGACCAGACCGACGCCACCGCCGAGAAGGGGGCGGAGATGTTCGGCGCCGCGGCGGACCAGCTCGTGCGGCTCTGCGAGTGGCTCGATGCCCGGGAGTTCCGGGATCTGATGCCGAAATCACACGTGTAGGGCGGCGCGGTCGCTACCGACCGATCGGCCGCGGCTGAAGCGGTCGGGCGACCGCACGGAGCCTCGATCCGTCCCCGGGTCGGGCCCGCGTACGTCGACTATCGCCACTTCGCGAGGTCGGGGGCCTCCGACTCCAGGATCGATATCCACGCGTCGTCCGCGGAGATGTCCGCGATCACGACGAGCGGAACGCTCCCCGAGCGGTCGACGGATGCCACCACCTCACCTGCCCCGGCGTTCGCGCCCTCCGACTTCTTGCCCATATATGTGTATTGTTAACATGCCAAGTTAGCCTTTTCGGACGGGGACCCGTCGCCGTCGGTCACCCGTGAGGCCCGTACTGGCGGGCACGACCGGGTGCTCGCGGGTCCGCCGCCGACTCGTGGCGTCCCCCGGTTCGCCACCCTTTTGCTGGCGGGTCACGTCGTCGCGAGTATGTTCGGCGGCGGCGGCATGAACCCGCGAAAGATGAAACAGATGATGGAGCAGATGGGGATCGACGTCACCGAGATCGACGCCGAGGAGGTCGTCATCCGGACGGGCGACGAGGACCTCGTCTTCGACGCCCCCGAGATCACCCGGATGGACGCCCAGGGTCAGCAGACCTATCAGATCGTCGGCGAACCCGAGCGCCGGGAGGCCGAATCGGCTGGCGGCGCCGACGAAGGGGGCGAGGAGCCCGAAGCGATCGAGGCGGGCGGCGGCGAGGAAGCAGGCGCCATCCCGGACGAGGACGTCGAACTCGTCGCCCAGCGGGCCGGCGTGGGGAAGGACAGGGCCCGCGAGGCGCTCGAGGCCGAGGACGGCGACCTCGCCTCCGCCATCGCGCGTCTCGAATAGGTGTTCCTGCTCGTCCACGACGACAGCGACCGGGAGTACCTCCGCGGTCCGGGCGACGAACTCCAGACCGACCTCGGCGTCCTCGACGTCCCGGCGGACGCCGAACCCGGCGACACCCTGACCACCCACCTCGGCGAGCGGTTCCGGGTCCGGCCGCTCCGGGGTCCGGACCTCTTCGAGCACTTCGAGCGGACCGGTGCGCCGATGATGCCCCGCGACATCGGCCTCGTGATCGGTCACACCGGTCCCGCCGCGGGCGACCGCGCCCTGGACGCCGGCACCGGCACCGGGGTGCTCGCGGCCTATCTCGGCCGCCTCGGTGTGGACGTCACGACCTACGAGCGCGACCCCGACTTCGCCGAGACGGCGCGGGAGAACCTCCGCCTGGCCGGCGTCGACGACCGGGTGACGGTCCGCACGGGCGACGTGCGCGACGACCTCGACGCGCTCTCCGGCTTCGACCTCGTGACCCTCGACACCGGAGACGCCCCGACCATCGTCGAGCGGGCTCCGGACCTGCTCCGCTCGGGGGGGTTCGTCGCCGTCTACAGCCCGTTCGTCGAGACGACCCGCGAGGTCGTCGAGGCCGCCCGTGCCGCCGACCTCGCGGCGGTGGAGTCCATCGAGACCATCGGCCGGCGGATGGAGTTCGACGAGCGCGGCTCCCGACCCTCGACGGCCGGCGTCGGCCACACCGGATACCTGACCGTCGCGCGCCGACCCTAGACCTATTCCTCTGCGGGGCCATCGAACGGTCGTCATGGCGACCGACGAGGGAATCGCGGAGACGCGGACGTGGCCCGAACTGGCGATCGGTCTCTACGAGCGACTCACGGGCCGGGGCGCCGAGATCACCTACGACTTCGACGACATGGAGGTGCAGGTGCCGAACAGGGTCGGCGAGGACGCCGAGCACGCGACCTGGCGGCTCGACGGGACCCTCCGCATCCGCACCCGGGAAGAGGAGTAACGTGGGGGGGGACGGGAGCGGCGGGCCGAACCGGGGGGACGGCGCCCCGGGTCATGGGGACGGCGGTCACCGGCGGCTGGCGGTCGAGGCCGACCTCGACGTCACGGTCGAGGGACACCGGATCCACGTCGCGGGGTACGGCGATCTGGTGGTGGTCGACGCCCCGTCGTTCGCCGCCGTGCGGGCGCTCCGGGAGGGCGTCGACGCCCTGCCCCTCCCGTCGGTGCGCGCCGCTACCGGACCGGCGAACGAGGGGGAACCGACCGTCGACGTGCGCGTCCGCGGGGTGAGCGTGGCCCGGATCGGTCCCGGCGTCGATCCGGGGCCCCTCGCCGCGCTGCTCGGAACCGCGCCGGCCCGGCCGTCGTTCGGCGGCGTCGTCCGCGCGCTCCTCCGGCGCTAGCCCGTCGCGCGGATCAGCGCGAACAGGTCGGCGCGGAACGCGTCCGGATCGATGCGTTCGGACACCTCGCTCTCCGCCCCGGCCGCCGACCGGACCGCTCGGGGGTACGCGCCGCCGGCCAGGAGGAACCCGTCCGCGTCGGCCCAGACGGCGATCCAGCCGTCGGCGTCGACGACAACGCCCTCGACGTCGAGGGTCGCCTCGTACCGGACGACGCGGACTTTCCTGTCGTCCACTTGGAGCCCCCGTCGGTCAGGCCTCGCGCACGTCCGCGAACCCCCGGTCCCGGAGGCGGTCGACGAACCCCGCGGTCGCGCGGTCGGCCACCAGCCGGCGGAGCGCGCCGGCGTCGGCCCCTCCGGGGACGTCGACCCGCGTCGCGAAGAAGAACCGCCACGTTCGGTCGATGCCGGTCGCATCGCGCATCCGTGCCCGGAGGTCGGGATCCTCGTAGACGGCGGTCGCCGTCGTCACCTCGACGCTCCCGAGGTCGAACACCGTCTCGGCGGTCGTCTCCGTCCGGCACCACCCGTCAAGCGGACCGCGGTCGACGGGTGGCGGGGTGGTCACACCCGGAATGTGGGTCGCCCCGGACGTTCCGAGGGTGCGTCGGACCCGTCGCACCCCGCACCGACCCGGGTCATCCCGTCCCTCAGTGGTCGTCTTCCCGCCACTTGTGTTCGCACTCGGTACAGACGAAAAACCGTGTCTCGGACTCGTCGGCCGCCCGGATCTGCTTCATCGTGTAGTGGGCCCGGTCGTTGCCACAGTCCGGGCAGGTCACCTCCGTCGTCGGGTTCATGTCCGCCGGGTCGGCGTCCGAGAGGTCGACTGGGCCGTCGTCCGTCTCGCGCTCCTGGGTCTCCCAGGCGTCCTCCGCCTCCCCGTTCCGCGGTTTCTCGTGGCCCTCGGTACACCGCCAGACGTCGCCCTCCGCCTTCATCATCGCGCCGCACTCGTCGCAGAACTCCATCGTCCCCAGTTACGTTTCTTGTCGTACTTAAGCGACGGGTTTCCCGGCCCGCGCGTCCCTCTCCGCATCCTCTTACTCCTCTCCCTCCGACTGCCCGGGGTCGCCGACGGCCTCGACGGGAACCACGTTCTGCAGTTCGGCGTACAGTTCGTCGGGGCCGTTGAACACGTCGCTCCCGACCTCCGAGACGAGGTGACCGAGGTTTGCCTCCCCGTCGGCGAACGTCACTTCGACCTCCGCGAACGCCGCCGCCGCGTCCGCCCGGGTCACGGGGTATTCCAGGTCGGCGAACCGCTCCTCGGCCCGCGCGAGTTTGATCCGTTCCATGTTCGCCCGTGGGCGGCCGACGCACTTAGCTCCCGTGGCATTCGTTCACATGATCTCCGCCGGCGCGCCCCGTCCGCCCCCGCGCTTCCGGCGTCCGGCGGCCGCGACGTTCCGGAGACGGATCGGCCACCGGATGCACAACGGTGATACGGTCGCCGCCGCTACGCGGCCCTGGATGGGCGTGCTGGACACGGACCGGCGGGTGCTGGTCCTCGCGATGGCCCGCATGGCGGACGCCCTCGGCAACTCGTTTCTCGTCATCGTCCTCCCCGGCTACATCGCGAGCGGCGAGATAGACGTGACCGGTCTCGTCGGCGGGCGCCTCCTCGGCGCGAAACTGACCCTGCCGCTCCTGATCGGAATCGTCCTCTCGCTGTTCGGCCTGCTCAACAGTCTCGGCCAGCCGTTCACCGGGCGGGTATCGGACCGGACCGGGCGGCGTCGGGCGTTCATCCTGGTCGGCCTCGCCGTCTTCGGCGTCGCCAGCGCCGCCTACCCCTTCGTCACCGCCTACGGGGCCGTCGTCGCGGTCCGGGCGTTCCAGGGGGTCGGCGCCGCGTTCACCATCCCCGCCACGGTCGCACTGGTCAACGAGTACTCGGCGGTCGATACCGAGCGCGGCGGCAACTTCGGCGTGTTCAACACCCTCCGGCTCGCCGGGTTCGGGTTCGGCCCCATCGTCGCCGGCCTCGTCATCGACGGCGGCCCGTATGCCACCCCGCTCGGGTCGCTCTCGGGCTTCGACGCCGCCTTCGGTGTCGCGGTGCTCGGCGCGGCGGTCAGTTTCGCGCTCGTCTGGCTCTTCATCCGGGACCCGGAGCGGACCCGTCGCGCCGCGTCGGAGGACATCGCGTTCCGGGTGCGCGCCCGCGCCGGCGATGGCCTCGACCCGGTGTTCGTCCTCGGGGTCGGCACCTTCCTCATGGCCATCGGCATCGCGCTCTTCGCCACGCTCCAGGAGACCATCAACGCACGGCTCGGGCAGGGCCCCTTCCTGTTCAGCGTCCAGTTCGCCGCCGTCGTGCTCGCGAACGTCGTCTTCCAGGTGCCCGTCGGACGGGCCAGCGACCGGTTCGGCCGCCGTCGGTTCATCGTCGCCGGCTTCGCCCTGCTGATGCCCGCGCTGGTCGTGCAGGGGTACGTCACCACCCCGCTCGCGATGGTCGCCGCCAGGCTCGTCCAGGGAATCGCGGTGGCGATGGTGTTCGCCCCCTCGCTCGCCCTCGCCGGTGACCTGGCGGGGAGCGGCGCGTCGGGGAGCAAACTCTCGGTACTCACGATGGCGTTCGGCCTGGGCATCGCCGTCGGCCCGACTGCCGCGGGCTACCTCGTCCGCTTTGGCTTCGCCGTGCCCTTCCTCTTCGCCGCCGGACTCGGCGCCGTCGCCTTCGTCCTCGTCTACACGCAAGTGAGCGACACCATCGAACCGTCGCCCGCGAGTTCGCCGACGTCGCCGGACTGAACTGACCCCGTAGGCCCGCGCATCCCGCAGGCCCGCGCGTACCCCCGCTACTCGAACTCCGGCTCCCGGTCCTCCAGGAACGCGTCCATCCCCTCGCGCTGGTCGTGGGTGCCAAAGAGGCCGCTCCAGGCGCGGCGCTCGAACGCGAGCGCGTCGTGGGCGTCGGTCTCGTGGTACATGTTGAGCGCCTCCTTGGCGGCCCGGAGGGCGTGGTGCGGTCGCGAGGCGAGGTCGGCCGCCAGGTCGGCGACGTGCTCGTCGAGTTCGTCGTGGGCGACCACCTCGCCGACCAAGCCGTGTTCGTGGGCGTCGGTCGCGTCGATTCGCTCCCCGAAGAAGATCATCCGGCGGGCGATCTCGTCGCCGACCAGTCGAGGGAGCCGCTGGGTACCGCCCCACCCCGGCACGATGCCCAGGTCGATCTCGGTCTGGCCGAGGATCGCCCGCTCGCTCGCCACCCGCAGATCGGCCGCGAGCGCGAGTTCGCACCCGCCGCCGAACGCGTAGCCGTTCACCGCTGCGATGGCCGGCGCCGGGAACGTTTCTATCTCCCGGCAGACGTCGTGGCCGAGTTCGGCGTACGCGAGCGCCTCCTGGGTCGACATGTCGCGCATGTGCTCGATGTCCGCGCCGGCGACGAACGCCTTCTCGCCCGCACCGGTCAGGACGAGCACCCTGGCGTCCTCCGCCTCGGCCTCCGCGAGCGCGTCGCGTATCGCCTCGAGGGCTCGGACGTTCAGGGCGTTGAGCCGGTCGGGCCGGTCGACCGTCAGCGTCGCCACGTCGTCCTCGATGGAGAGGGAGATGGTCTCGCGGGACATGGGGGGGCGGTGACGGCCCACGGGAATAACCGT
The DNA here is from genome assembly GCA_042219325.1 of Haloferacaceae archaeon. GTDB lineage: Archaea > Halobacteriota > Halobacteria > Halobacteriales > Haloferacaceae > CAZMLQ01. The sequence continues at coordinate 27,899 of JBDGQA010000095.1, forward strand.
TGTCGTTAGGCCGATCCGCACCCGCCCGGCTACCGGAAGGACGAAGAGCCGACGCCCGCTACCGCCGCGCGATGGACCTCACCGAGACCGAGCGGGAACGGCTGGCCGACGTCGTGCGGCTTCAGCCGACGAAGAACGCCGACCTCCAGGAGCAGTGGGGCATGGAGAGCGGGAGCGAGGTCCACGCCTACCTCGAATCCCACCTCGAAGACCACTACTACCGCGACGACGACAGCTACATCCGCGCGACCGACGAGGCGGCCGACCTCGTGGACGTCGAGCCCGGAATCGAGGGCGGTGGGGAGGACGGGGGGCTCCCGAGCGTCATCCGTGTTCCCCGGCTCGAGGCGCGCGTCTTCGACGTCCTCGCCGGCCCCGACGAGCGCTCGCAGTCGGTCGTCAGCGTCCTCCACGACCTGCGCGACGAACACGGCATCGACCCGGATGTCGACGCGGTCCGCGAGGCGCTCCGGGCGCTCGCCCGCAAGGACGTCGTCGAGACCGAACACCGGGCGGTCCCGACCTTCCGGCGCGCGGCTGGAACCGACGACCTGACCGTCGAGGTCGTTGGCGACGCGGACGCCGAGGCCTGAGCCCAGTCCCCGCCCGCGTTCGAACCGCTCGCTCTTCTCCCGCGCTCGCCGCCGCGCCCTATCCGTCACCGCTCGTATCGTCGCCCCTCTCCCGTGCTCGCCGCCGTGCGCGCTCCCGCCGCCGGTCGAGCAGGCGCCGGACGCCCTTTCCGGGCCCGCCGTCGATCGGCCACCCGCGCGTCCGCCAGGCGGGGGGTTCGGGCTCGAAGTCGTCGCAGTCGCCCGAACACTCCGCGCCCGTCTGGTGGCATCCCTTCGCGGCACACCACGGCACCAGCGCGTCGCCGCGCCGTCGGAGTTCGAAGTGCCGGCAGTCGGGCCGCATCCGGTCCACGTACGACCGGAATCCCCGGCCGTAGGCCCGTTCGGCGAGTTCGAGCCGCGCTGTCGGGTCCCCGCCGTCGAGGTCGGCGGGGAGCCACTCGACGGTCGCCCGAGCGCGCCCGCGGTCGTCGCGGTCGACCGTCAGAACCCCCGCCTCGACGGGGACTTCCTCCAGCAGCGCCGGCTCGACCGTCTCGCCCGTCGCGGCGGTCGCGATCCACGCCTCGTCGGCGAGGCCCTGGCGCACGTCGTGGGTCATCTGCTCGCCCAGCCGACGGGCCGCGCTCGCCCCGAGGTCGGGCTTGTTCTCCACGACGGCGATCCGATCCACCCAGTCGGGATACGGCGCCGCCCGGCGGAGCAGCACCCGGTTGCCGTCCCGTCGCGTCTCGACGACGCCGCGCCCGGCCGCGCGATGGACGGCCGCGCGGACGTACCGCCACGGGTAGCCGGGGTCGGGCAGCGCGTCGCGGTACCACGCCCACTCGGCGGGCGCGTGCCGGACGACGTGGAGCAGGTCGGAGTCCAGCGTCCGGGGGCCGAACTGCGCGCGCGCCGCCAGCGCCTCCGGGGTCGTCTCCACGACGACGGTGTCCCACCGGCGGTCGGCGGTGCCGAGTTGCCGGGCCACGACCGGGACCGCCCGCCGGTCGGTCGGCGGCCACGCCCGTTCGGCCCACCGACAGACGAGGAGTTCGAACGTGAACTCCGGGACGGCCTGCAGGTCCACGGCGGTCGCTGGCGGCAGAGGGGGATAAGCGTTCGGTCGGGGGCGACACGTCGGTTCGCGGCCCTGCCTCCGTCGGGAGGGCGCGCCGGCTCGCGGCCCTGACTCGGTCGGGAATGGACCAGTCGCCCCGCCGACGTCCGCCCGTCCGATCAGGCGAGGTACTTTCGGCGCTCGCCCTCGTGCTCGGAGACGACCTCGTCGAGGTATTCGTGGGCGTCCTGCAGGATGTCGCGGGGACCGTCCTGCGTGACCGTGTTGAGCGCCTGCTGGTAGTCGCGCCACTGCAGGTCCCGGTGCTCCTCCGAGAGTTCGGCGGACGCCTCGAACGACCGCGCGATGAACAGGTGAACCGTCTTGTGGATGGTGTCGCCACCCGCCTCGAACACGTAGTCGTACTCGCGGCGGAAGCCGTCGATGAGGCGGAAATCCTCGATACCTGCCTCCTCGGTTACCTCCCTGATCGCCGTCTGCTGGAGTTCCTCTTCCCCCTCGACCCCGCCCTTGGGGAACTCCCAGTCCCCCGGACGGCTCTTCAGGAGCAGGTACTCCCGTTCGCCGCGGGTGTCGCGGAAGAGGATTGCTCCGGCACTCGTAGCCTCTATCATACACCTCAGTAAGGGGCCACGGCTAATCAGAATGTCGGCCTGGGACGAGTCTCGGGCCGGGTGAGATGGTCTTTTTGCCCTCCGGGCGCGTGTAGGGGATATGACCTTCGTGACGAAGCTCCGGTTCCACTCCGGAAACCGGGCGGCGCTGGAGACGGTCGTCGGCGACCTGAAGCGCCTCCTCGGCCGGAAGGGCGCCGAGTGCAAGGGCCCCCACTCGGACCCGCCGACCGACTACCGCGTTCCGCAGTACCGGACGCTCACCGGGACGGGCAAGGAGTTCGAACCCTGGCGGTACACCGTCTACGCGCGCCGCATGGAGATCCACGGGAGCGCGCGCATCGCCAAGGAGGTCGGCCACATGGACTTCCCCGACGACGTCGGCGTCGAAATCGAGGTCGAACAGCGGCGCCCCGTCGGGTCGAACTGACGGAGCGGACCGGCCGGATGGGGGACCGGCCGATCGGACCGACGAAGCGAGCGCCGGGCCCGGGGCGCGGCACACACTTATGCTGCGCCCACGACCCGTGGAGTATGGACGTTCCCACCGTCATCGACTCCGACGCGCTCGTGGCGCTCCGGCGCGACCTGCACCGTCATCCGGAACCCGGGTGGTGCGAGTTCTACACCACCGCACGGCTGGTCGCGGCGCTCGAACGGCGACCGCTCGACGCCATCTACGTCGGGCCCGAGGTCCTGGCGGACGACCGGATCGGCGTCCCCGACGCGGCGGAGCGCGAGCAGTGGCGCGAACGCGCGCTCGCCGCCGGCGCTCGCGGCGACCTGATCGACGACCTCGACGGGGGCCGCACGGGGCTGATGGCCGTCCTCGAACGCGGCGACGGCCCCACCGTCGCGCTCCGGGTCGACATCGACGCCCTTCCGATCACCGAGAGCGACGACGACGACCACTATCCGGCGCGGACGGGCTTTCGCTCCGAGAACGAGGGGTACATGCACGCCTGCGGACACGACGCCCACGCGACGATCGGCGTCGGGGTGCTCGACGCGATCGTCGAGAGCGACTTCGCGGGGACGCTGAAGGTCCTCTTCCAGCCCGCAGAGGAGATCGTGGCCGGCGCGGACCCGATTGCCCGGAGCGGTCACCTCGACGACGTCGATCACCTGCTGGCGGTTCACGTCGGCCTCGATCACCCGACCGGCGAGGTCGTCGCCGGGATCGGGGGCTTCCTCGCCGTCGCCGGTTTTCGCGCCGAGTTCCGGGGCGCGTCCGCCCACGCCGGCGGCCACCCGTCGCAGGGCCGCCACGCGGTCCGGGCGGCGGCGACGGCGGTGACCGAACTCCACGCGATCCCGCGCCACGAGGACGGCGCCACCCGCGTCAACGCCGGTCGGATCGAGGGCGGCACCGCCTCGAACGTCGTCCCCGAGCGGGCGTCGGTCGAGGGGGAGGTGCGCGGGGGGACGACGGCGCTGATGGAGTACATGGAGGAGCGCGCCGACCGCGTGCTCCGGGCCGCGGCCGAGATGCACGGCTGCGAGGTCGACGTCGAGAGGCGGGCCCGGGCGCCGAGCGCCGAGAGCGACGACGACCTCGCCGACCTCGTCGCCGAGGCGGCGCGCGAGGTCGGGAGCGTCACGACCCTGCTGGAGCGCGACGACCTCGGCGGGAGCGAGGACGCGACCTACCTGATGCGCCGGGTCCAGGCGCGCGGCGGCACCGCCTGCTACGTCGGCGTGGGCACCGACCACCCCGGCGGCCACCACACACCGACGTTCGACGTGGACGAGGAGACGATTCCGACGGCGGTCGAGGTGCTGACGCGGGCGATCCTGGCCCTCTCACGTCGTGAGGGGGTGGGGGACGCGTAGCGACGGCTCGCGGGAGTCAGTCGTCTCCGGGCCGGGCCCGTTCCCGATCCGTCAAGCGCCGCGGCCCGGCCGCACGGATCGTCGCCCGTCCTCGCCGGTCGCGGGCGAGCCGTACGGCTCGCGGACCGCCGTCACCGGTCCCGGTCCCGGTCCCGGTCCCGTAGCCACTCGTCGAGCAGGTCGCGGATCGCCGCCTCGCGGTTGCCCCGGTGGTCGGTCCACGCGATGTCGTCGAGCGCCTCGATCGTCTCCTCGTCCAGCTCCAGGGTCACCTGGTCCATGTCCATGTCGAGTCCACCGTCGCCCATCGACCGGATGCGAGGGCCGAGGGCGTCAAATAGGTTCGTCAGACGGCCGTCCGGCGGGCGTGTGACTTCGGCTCAGTACTTCGGCTCCGCGCCCGTCACCCCGTAGACGCGCTCCATCAGGTCGTCGCGCTCGGCCCGCCACGATTCGAACTCCGACGGAGCCGCCGGGTACCGCTCGTAGTGGTCGATCAGGCGGTCCGCGAACCGCTTGGTCCGGAAGAACGTCAAGATCTGTCCCCAGTGACCGAAGCTCTCCTTGACGGTCTTGGCGATCAGCAGCGGCGACATCGAGGTCGACCCCTCGTAGAGCGCCTCGGCGAGTTTCTCGCCTGGAAGCGCGGCTAGGAGGCCCATCAGGTCGTCGACGTCGACCGCGGTCGAGAGCACGTTGTACACGTCGAGGCCGGCGTAGCGCGCGCCGAAGTGATCCATCACCCGCTCGTTGTACCGCCAGAGGGCGGCCTCGGAGGCGGTACCTTCCGTCGCCGCCCGGACGGCCTGCTCGCCGGCGAAGTTGCCCGCGTAGGCGGCGCCGGCGATGCCCCCGCCGGTGGTGGGGTTGACGTGACCGGCGGCGTCGCCCGCGGCCAGGAAGCCGGGTGCGACCGCGGAGTCGTACGGCCGCCGGGTCGGGAGCGCCGCGCCGAGTTTGTCCGTCACCCGCGCGCCGCGGAACTCCGGCCGGTTTCGCAGGTCGCGCTTGAGGTCGGCGACCAGTTTCATCGGCTCCTCGTTCATCTGGAAGCCCAGGCCGGCGTTGATTTCGGTGGATGTCCGGGGGAAGTACCAGAGGTAGCCCGCCGCGCGCTGGGTCGGCTTGAAGACCAGCGCGTCGTCCCAGGGGACCGCCTCGGGCACCTCCACGATTTCGCGGTAGGCCGAGCAGAACTGCGAGTAGGTGACGTCGGTGTCGAAGGTGGCCTCCCCCAGATCGGCCCTGTCCTGGAGGATCGAGAGCGCGCCCGCCCCGTCGACGGTCACGTCGGCCTCGTAGCGGACCGGTTCGCCCTGCCGCATCGCGTGGACGCCGGTGACGCGCCCGTCGTCGTCCTGCCGGACGTCCCGAACAACCGTGTCGTAGTGGATGTCGGCGCCTGCGGCCGTCGCGCCGTCGATCAGTCGCCGGCCGTACTCCCAGCGGTCGATCACGGCCAGTTCGCCGGGGACGGGGATGTCGAGCACCGTGTCCTCCTGGGGAATCTCGAATCGGCCGTGGTCCACCCCGGTGTTGGTGAACGCGGGCTCGATCCGCGATTTCGGGATGACCGACGGGAACGCGTCGGCGCCCTTCAGCGCGTCACCGCAGGCGATGTGGCCGGCCTCGTCCTCGTCCTTGCGTTCGAGGACGACGACGTCGAGTCCCTCGTCGGCAACCGTCGCGGCGGCGTAGCAGCCGGCGGTCCCGGCGCCGACGACGACGACGTCGTACTCGTCGATGCGCATACGGAACGGTTGCGGACCGGGCGCAAAACTCTTTACCTCCGTCCGTCGCGGGCCGCGGTACCCCCGTCGCGCGCGCTGTCGCTCCGCCCGTGGCCGTTCTGTCGACCCTCCCGCCTCACCCGGCGCGCCCGTGGCCGTTCTGTCGACCCTCCCGCCTCACCCGGCGGCCCCGTCCACGTC
>JBDGQA010000095.1:34014-39688 GCA_042219325.1 Haloferacaceae archaeon
CGCCCGTGGCCGTTCTGTCGACCCTCCCGCCTCACCCGGCGGCCCCGTCCACGTCCGCCACCGCGTCCGCGACCAGGTCCGCGACGCGGTCGGCCAGCGCCTCGACGTCCTCGCTCTCGGCGTACACCCGGAGGTAGGGCTCGGTTCCCGAGGGACGGACGAGCACCCAGGAGTCGTCCGGGCGGTCGAGGCGGACGCCGTGCTCGGTGTTCACGTCGGCGTCCGGGAACGCCGCCGGCAGGTCCGTTTCGAGACGCGCCATCGCCGCCGCCTTCCGGTCGTCGGGACAGGGGACGCTCGTCTTCCGGTACGGCCGCTCCTCGACCGGGTCCCGGAGGGCGTCGAGCCCCGAGGCGGCGACGAGCCGCGCGAGCACCGCCGCGCTCGCCACCCCGTCGATCCAGCCGCCGAAGGCCGGGTGGAGGTGCTTCCAGGGCTCTGCCGCGAAGGCGACCGCCCCGCCGTCGTCGCGGGCCACCGCGATGCCCTCGTGGAGCGCGCCGAGCCGCGTCCGCTCCACGCGCCCGCCCGCCGCCCGCACCCGGTCGTCGATCCGGCCGGAGGCGTTCGGCGTCGTGACCACGACGGGGTCCGCGGCGTCGCTTGCCCGGACGTAGTGCTCGGCGAGAACCGCGACGACGGTGTCCTCGTGGACGACCGCCCCGCTCCCGTCGAGGACGACGATGCGGTCGGCGTCGCCGTCGTGTGCGATTCCGAGGCCGGCGTCGTCGTCCGCGACGAACGCCCGGAAGTCGGCGAGCGACTCCGGGGTCGGCTTGCTCTCGCGGGCGGGGAAGTGGCCGTCGACCTGCGCGTTGAGCGTGACGACGTCGGCGCCGAGTTCGCGGAGCACCTGGGGGGTGACGAGCGCGGCGGTGCCGGTGCCGGCGTCGACGGCGACCCGCAGGCCGTCGAGCGCCGCCCCGTGTTCGCGGGCGTACGTCACGACGGCCGCGCGGTAGTCGTCGAGCACCGCCTCGTGCTCCGGGTCGGTCCACTCGTTCCACGGCGCGGGGGTCCCGTCCCCCCCGATCCGGGCCGCGATCGCTCGCTCGGCGTCGCGGTCGAACTCGACGCCATCGGCGAACAGTTTCAGGCCGTTGTCCGCCGGCGGGTTGTGCGACGCGGTGACGGCGAGGCCGTGGCGGCCGCGCGACGCGAACGCCACCGCCGGTGTCGGGACGACGCCGAGTCGTCGCACGGGAACGCCGGCCGAGGCGACTCCCGCGACGGCCGCCGACAGGAGCGCCGGGCCCGTCACCCGGCCGTCCCGGCCCACGACGACCTCGGTCCCGTCCCCGACTCCGCTCTCGTCCCTGGCGGTCCGCTCGCGGATTCGATTCCCCAGGGCGCGGCCGACAGACAGGGCCAGCGTCGGGGGCACCTCCTCGGCCGCGTCGCCCCTGATCCCGGCGGTCCCGAACAGGTCCATGCCCGTGCGTTCGCGGGGAAGAACTTAGTCGTCCGGTCCGCGGCGGTCCATTTACGTCGGCGGCGGCGGAACGCCCGACCATGAACGGTGACGAGGCGTCGGACGCCGGCACCGACCGCGTCCGGGCGCACGTCTACGTCTCCGGCCGGGTACAGGGGGTCTACTACCGGGCGAACACGCGCGACACGGCCCGCGACGCGGGCGTCGACGGCTGGGTCCGCAACCTCGACGACGGCCGCGTCGAGGCGGTCTTCGAGGGACCGCGGGACGCCGTCGAGGGGATGGTCGAGTGGTGTCACGACGGGAGCCCCGCCGCGCAGGTGACCGACGTCGACGTGACCTACGAGGACCCGCAGGGCGAGGACGGCTTTCGGGTGCGCTGGTAGCGGCGTCCGCACACGCCGATAGCGGCGTCGGAATCTGCTGATAACGGCGCCCGCGTCCGCCGGTAGGGCGGGGTGTGCCCCGCCTTCCCGGCGGCGACGGCTCTCGACCCCGTCCACCGGGCCGTCAGTACGTCATCTGTCGACAGGAAGGTTTATTGATAATCGACGGCTGTCTAGGATATGCGACGCGAGTGCACCGAGTGCGGCGGCCGGGTACGCGCCTACGGGCCCGTCTGGGTCTGCAACCGGTGTGGCTACTCCCCGCCGCGCGGGGCCGACTGACCGCGACCGCCCTCCAGCCACCGACACGGCGACCGATTCGCCCGTCCCGACGTCACCGACGGGACGCTCCCCTCCGCTTTCTCGCCCACTCCGTCAGAGATTCACACCCTACCGCCCGTTCCCGACCCGGCGCTCGCGAGCGCCGGGCGGCCCGTCCCGGGACGTTTAACCGCTCGTCGCCCGCCCGAAGGGACATGAAGGCGACCGCGCGGGCCCACCCCATCCAGGGGCTCGTCAAGTACCACGGGATGCGCGACCCGGAACGCCGCCTGCCGTACCACGACAGCATCAGCGTCTGCACGGCCCCGTGTCACACCCTGACCACGGCGGCGTTCGAACGGGACGCGAGCGAGGACGTCTACGTCCTCGACGGCGACCGGGTGACGGGCCGCGGGGCCGAGCGGGTCCGGGTGGTCGCCGACCGGGTGCGGGACCTCGCCGGCATCGAGCACCGGGTCCGCCTGGAGTCGGAGAACTCGTTCCCGTCGAACGTCGGCTTTGGCTCCTCGTCGTCCGGCTTCGCGGCCGCGGCGATGGCGCTGGTCGAGGCCGCCGGACTCGAGATGTCTCGGCCGGCGATATCGGCGGTCGCCCGCCGCGGCTCCGCCTCGGCGGCCCGCGCGGTCACCGGCACGTTCTCGCACCTCCGGGCGGGGCTCAACGACGCCGACTGCCGCTCGGAACGGATCGAGACGCCGCTCGCGGACGACCTCCGGGTGGTCTCCGCGCTCGTCCCCGAGTACAAGGAGACGGAGGCGGCCCACCGCGAGGCCGCCGACAGCCACATGTTCGAGGCGCGGATGGCCCACGTCCACGGCCAGATCGTCGAGGCCCGGGACGCACTCCGCGCGGGCGACTTCGACCGCCTCTTCGAACTCGCCGAGCACGACTCCCTCTCGCTCGCGGCGACGACGATGACCGGCCCGGCCGGATGGGTCTACTGGCAGCCACGGACCATCGCGGTGTTCAACGCCGTCCGGGAACTGCGGGACGACCGTGACCTGCCGGTCTACTTCTCGGTCGACACCGGCGCCAGCGTCTACGTCAACACGACCGCCGACCACGTCGACGCGGTCGAGGCGGCCATCGCCGACTGCGGCGTCGAGACCGACGTGTGGGAGGTCGGCGGGCCGGCCCGCACCCTGGACGAGAGCGAGGCGCTCTTCTGACCGGAGGGCCATTCGGTCGTATGCGAGTCGCCGTCCTCGGCGCCGGATACGCCGGTCTGACGCTCGCCAATCGGCTCGAAAACCTGCTCCCCCCGGACGCCGACCTGGTCGTCGTCGACGAGACCGGGACTCACCTGGTCCAGCACGAACTCCACCGCCTCGTCCGTCGCCCGGAGCTCGTCGACGCGGTGCGCGTCCCCCTCGACGAGGTGCTGGACCGCGCGACGGTCAGAACCGCGCGCGTCGGGGCCCTCGACCGCGAGACGCGGACGGTCCACCTCGACGGGGCAACCGAGGACGGCGCGGCGGCGGGGGATCCGGAGGCCGCCGACTGGACCCGCGGGGACCGGATCGACTACGACTACGTCGCCGTCTGCCTGGGCGCCGAGACGGCGTTCTACGGCCTGCCGGGCGTCGCGGAGCACGCCGTGCCGCTGAAGCGGATCGGCCACGCCGAACGGATCCGCGAGATGGCGCTGCGGGGCGGCCGCCTGGTCGTCGGCGGCGCCGGTCTCTCGGGGGTCCAGGTCGCGGGCGAACTCGTCGCGCTGGCCCGGGAGGAGGGGATCGATGCGGACGTATGCCTGCTCGAACGGGAGTCCTCGGTCGCCCCGACCTTTCCCGAGAACTTCCGGGCGGCCGTCCGCGACGAACTGGAGGAGCGCGGCGTGACCGTCCGGACCGGCGCGCGCGTGACGGCGGCGACGGCCGACGCGGTCGTCCTGGCGGACGACGAGGAGGTGCCCTACGACGGCTTCGTCTGGACGGGCGGCATCCGGGGCCCGGACGCGACCGACGGCGACCGGCCGACGGTGCGGGGCGACCTGCGACTCGACCGCCGGACGTTCGCGCTCGGCGACGCCGCGCGGGTCGTCGACGGCGACGGCGAACCCGTCCCAGCGAGCGCCGCCGCCGCGGTCCGCGAGGCGCGGGTCGCGGCGACCAACGTCGTCCGCCTGGTCGAACACGCCCTCGGCGACGAGGGCGACTTCGAACCGCGGCTGGAGGCCTACCGGTTCGACGTCCCGGGCTGGATCGTCTCCGTCGGCGACGGCGCGGTGGCGCAGGTGGGGCCGGTCGTGTTGCGCGGCGGGGCCGCGCGGGCGATGAAGGCGACCGTCGGGGCGAGCCACCTGGGAACGGTCGGCGACATCGAGCGAGCGGTCGCGCTGATCGAGAGCGAGCTAGACGGGTAGTTCGGCCCGGTCGGCGGCCGCGTCCACGTCGAGGCCGTCGTGGACGATGCCCGCCACGGCGCGGGTGATCGCTTCGGGGTCCTCGTGCTGGAAGATGGACCGGCCCATCGAGACGCCCGCGGCGCCCATGTCCATCGCGTCGCGGACCTGCTGGAGCATCGTCCGGTCGCCCCGCGGCGAGCCCCCGGCGGCGATGACGGGTTTGGCCGTCGCGCCGGTGACCTCGCCAAAGCGGTCGTCGCGGGAGAAGGCGGTCTTCATCAGGTCGGCGCCGAGTTCCTCGCCGATCCGGACGGCGTGTGCCAGGCTGTCGGCGTCGTGTTCGTCCACTCCCGGGCCGCGGGCGTAGGTCATCGCCAGCACCGGCAGGCCGAGTTCGTGGGCCTCCCGCGTCAGGTCGGCGAGGGCCTCGATCTGGTCGGGCTCGTGGTCGCTGCCGACGTTGATGTGAAAGGAGACGGCGTCGGCGCCGGCCCGGACGGCCTCTCGCGCGGTGCCCGTGGTGCGCTTGTCGTTCGAGTCGGGACCCATCGTCGTCGACCCGTTGACGTGGACGACATAGCCCGCGCCGTTCCGGTGGCCGTGGACGCGGGGGGCGAGTCCCTTCTGGGTGAGCACGCAGTCCGCGCCCCCGCGCGTCACCGCGTCGATCGTCGACTCGATGTCGCGCAGGCCGTCGGTCGCCCCGATGGTGATGCCGTGGTCCATCGGGACGTTGACGATCCGGCCGTCGGTCCCGATGCGGTCGAGCCGTGCCTCGATACCCGGATGCATGGTTGGTGGTTCCGTAACGAACCCCCGGAGTGATAAGGACTGCCGGTTCCGGCGCGGGCGACCGGGACCGGGACGGACAGGCCCCGGACGGCCGTCCCCGCCGCTTGGCCGGCGGCCGCGGGAGTTATCCCCCTCCCGGGGCTGTGACGGGACGAATGATCGCCGTCGAGGACCTCCGCAAGACATACGGCGACTTCGTCGCGGTCGAGGGGAGCACCTTCGAGGTCGAGCGCGGCGAGATTTTCGGCATCGTCGGCCCCAACGGCGCCGGCAAGACGACGACGCTCAAGATGTGCTCCGGGCTGGTCGAGCCCTCGGGCGGCAGCGCGACCGTGGCGGGGTACGACGCCACCGACCCGGAGATGCGCCGCTCGCTCGGCTTCCTCCCCGAGGAGTCGCCGCTCTACGAGGACATGACCGCCCGCTCGTACCTCC
>JBDGQA010000005.1:0-38860 GCA_042219325.1 Haloferacaceae archaeon
GCGTGACCAAGCGGTTCGGCGACGTCACCGCCGTCGACGACCTCGACCTGACGGTTCCCGAGGGCGAGGTGTTCGGCTTCCTCGGTCCCAACGGCGCCGGGAAGTCGACCACCATCAACCTCCTGCTCGACTTCGTCCGGCCCACGGCGGGCCGGGTCAGCGTCCTCGGCCACGACGCGCAGGAGGAGTCGGTGGCCGTCCGCCGCCGGACCGGCGTCCTGCCCGAGGGGTTCTCCGTCTACGACCGCCTGACCGGCCGCGAGCACGTCGCCTTCGCGATGGACTCGAAGGGCGTCGAGGGCGACCCCGACGACCACCTCGAACGGGTCGGTCTCGCGGACGACGCCGACCGGAAGGCCGGCGGCTACTCGAAGGGGATGTGCCAGCGCCTGGCGCTCGCGATGGCGCTCGTCGGACGGCCACAGGTGCTCATCCTCGACGAGCCCTCCTCCGGTCTGGATCCGGGCGGCGCCCGCGAGATGCGCGAAATCGTCCGCGCGGAGGCCGAGCGCGGCGCGACGGTCTTCTTCTCCAGTCACGTGCTCGGCCAGGTCGAGGCCGTCTGCGACCGCGTCGGCATCCTGCGCGACGGCGAACTGATCGCCCAGGACAGCATCGAGGGCCTGCGCGACGCCGCCGGCCACGGCGAGCGACTGGTCGTCACCCTCGGCGACGGCGAGGCCGACCTCGACGCCGTGCGGGCACTCGACGGCGTCTCGGACGCGACGGCCACGGACGGCACCGTCACCGTCACCTGCGATCCCGACGTGAAGACGGCCGTCATCGGCGCCATCGAGGACGCCGGCGCCGTGGTCGAGGACTTCACCACCGAGTCCGTCTCGCTGGAGGATCTCTTCCTGGCGTACACGGAGGGATCGGCTGGCGACCCGGCGGCGGAGTCGACGGCCGACGGTACGGACGGCGGCGACACCGACGGCGACGAGGAGGTGCGGGCGTGACCTGGACCGCGATCGCCCGGAAGGACTTCCGGGACGCGATCCGGTCGCGCTGGCTCGTCGCGCTCTCGGTACTCTTCGTCCTCCTCGTCTCCGTCGCGGTCTACCTCGTCCGGCCGGCGCCCGGCCGGACGGCCTCCTCGAACGCGCTGGTGAACCACTTCCTCGTCAAGGACGGCCTCGTGACGACGCTCATCCCGCTCATCGCCCTGGTGATGGCGTACGCCTCCGTCGTCGGCGAGCGCGAGTCGGGATCGCTGAAGCTCCTGCTCGCGCTCCCCCACTCCCGGGCCGACGTGGTGGTCGGGAAGGTGGTCGGCCGCACCGGCGCCATCGCGGCCGCAATCGGCGTCGGGTTCCTCCTGCCCGGGGTGCTTTTGCTCGTCGTCCCGCGGCTCAGCTTCCGCCCCGGCTACTACCTCGGGTACGTCATCCTGACGGCGCTGCTCGCGGCCGTGTTCGTCGCCATCGCCGTCGGGTTCTCGGCCGCGATGCGCTCCCAGCGGCTCGCGATCGGCGGCGCCATCGGCATCTACTTCCTGTTCGTCCCGCTGTGGGGCGTCGTCCAGTTCCCGCTGCAACTGGCGCTCAGCCTCGGCGGCGGTCCCGGGTGGCTGCCGATCACGGGGCAGGAGCTCTACCGCACGCTCCAGCTCTTGAACCCGACCGGGTCGTTCAAGATCGTCGTCAACTCGTTCATGTCCGGCAAGCTCTTCGCCGCCGGCGCCCGGAACTCGGTGCGGATGCAGGTCGCCGCCACCCTGATGCTCGTGGTCTGGCTGCTGGTCCCGCCGCTCCTCGGGCTGGTGTGGTTCGAACAGGCCGACCTGTAGGCGCCTTCTCGCAGCGACAGTCCTATCCCGCCTCGGGCGGCCACTCGACCCCCCGCTCGGCCAGCAGGTCGGCGAACTCGGCCTCGTCGACCGTCGACACGCCGTGCTCGTCGGCATCCTCGCGCTTCCGCTGGCCCGGGTTCTCGCCGACCACGAGGTAGTCGGTCGCGCCCGAGACGCTGCCCGTCGTCCGCCCGCCGTGCCGTTCGACGTGCTCCTCGGCCGCGCTCCGGGGGGCCGAGAGCGACCCGGTGAAGACGACCGTCAGTCCGTCCAGCGCGTCGGCCCGGTCGGTCGCGACGGGTTGCGGGTCCACCCCGACCGCCAGCAGTTCCTCGATTGCAGCGCGGTTCTCCGGGTTCGCGAGGAAGTCCCGCACCGTACGGGCGACCTTGGGGCCGACGTCGTCGACCGTCTGCAGGCGCTCGACGAACGGGTCCGCGTCGCCGTCGTCGGCCGTCGCGTCCCCGCCCGTTCCGTTCTCGGCGCCGTCGCCTGCCCCCTCCCCCTCCCCGCCGACGAACGCGTCCAGCGTCGCGTGGTCGTCGGGAGCGTCGCCCGCCGGGTCCGTCTCCGGCACGTCCCCGCCGTCGGGGGCGTCCGCCGCCTCCGCCTCGCCCCGCTCGGGGTCGCTCGCGGCCAGCAGCTCCTCGACTGTCCCGAACTCCCGGGCGAGGTTCCGCGCGGTCGCGCCGCCCACCGCGGGGATGCTCAACCCGACGAGGAAGTCGTCGAGCGGGGGGTCGCGGGCCGCCTCGAGTTCGTCCACCAGGTTCGCGGCGCTCCGCTCGCCCCACCCCTCCAGCGCCGCCAGGTCGACGGTATCGAGCCGGTAGAGGTCGGCCAGGCTCCCGACAAGTCCCGCGTCGATCAGTTGCTCGACGCGCTCCTCGCCGAGCCCCTCGATGTCGAGCGCCGCGCGGCCCGCGTAGTGGACGACGGTTTGCTCTAGCTGTGCCCCGCAGGCCAGCCCGCCCGAGCAGTACGCGACCGGTCCGTCGCGCTCGACGGGGCTGTCACACGCCGGGCAGGTCTCGGGGAACCGGAAGTGCCCTTCGCTCCCGGCCTCGACGACCTCGACCACCTGCGGGATGACGTCGCCGGCCCGCTCGATCCGGACCCGGTCGCCGACGTCGACCCCGAGCCGTTCGATCTGATCGGGGTTGTGAAGGCTGGCCCGCGCGACCGTCACGCCGCCGACGTCGACGGGGTCGAGCAGCGCGACCGGCGTCAGCCGGCCCGTCCGGCCCACCTGGACGACGATGTCGGCCACCCGGGTCTCCTCGGTCCGGGCGGGGAACTTGTAGGCGAAGGCCCACCGCACCGCCCGGGCGGTGGTGCCCAGGCGCGCACAGGCGTCGCGGTCGTCGACTTTCACCACCGCGCCGTCGATCTCGTAATCCAGGGCCTCGCGCTCGTCCAGCAGGCGGTCGCGGTACGCGATGGCGCCCTCGATGCCCTCGACGCGCTCGGCGCGGCCGTTCGTCCGCAGGCCCCACCGCCGGAGCGCGTCGAGTTCGCCCCACTGGGTGTCCGGGACCCCGGGCGCTCGCCCGCCGCTGGAGGGATCGCCGTCGGCCTCCACCCGCTCAGCGCCCGCGCCGAGCACGTCGTAGAAGAAGCAATCGAGGGGGCGCTCGGCCGCGACCGACGGGTCCAGTTGCCGGAGCGTCCCGGCCGCGGCGTTGCGCGGGTTGGCGAACGGATCCTCGCCCCGTTCGACCCGCTCGCGGTTGTGCTCCTGGAAGGCGTCGCGGGGCATGTGTACCTCGCCGCGCACGGCGAGGAAGTCCGGCGGGTCGTTCCGCAGGCGGGCCGGCACGGCGCCGATGGTCCGCACCTGCTCGGTCACGTCGTCGCCGCGCTCGCCGTCGCCGCGGGTGGTGGCGCGCTCGTAGACGCCGTCCTCGTAGACCACCTCGACCGAGAGCCCGTCGAACTTGGGCTCGCAGACGTACCGCACGTCCCCGTCGACGTCGAGTTCGCGGCGCACCCGCTCGTCGAACTCCCGGAGGTCGTCGCGCTCGTCCCCCTGGTCGATGGAGAGCATCGGCGCGACGTGCTCGACCGTCTCCAGTTCGTCGAGGGGTTCGCCCCCGACCCGCCGCGTGGGGCTCTCCGCGGTCGCGAGGTCGAACTCGGTCTCCAGTTCCCGGAGGCGCTCGAACAGCGCGTCGTAGGTCCGGTCGGCGATCAGGGGGTCCGCCTCGACGTAGTACCGGTAGTCGTGTTCCCGGATCGCCTCGCGCAGCAGGGCGGCCTGGTCGGCGGCCGTCTCGCGGTCCAGCTCCGCGACCGGGGCGAAGTCGGTCGGCGGGTCCCGGAGGTAGGGGTTGGCGTCCCCGTCGGCGGGCGCCGTCCCCGCCTGTTCCGACTCGTCGGTCACGGTGTCCGCCGCGTTCCCGCCGCCGCGCTCGCCCGTCCGCTCGCCGGCCGCCCGCTCCTCCCCCTCGGCGTCGCCCTCTGCCATACCACTCTAGTGGGCCGCCCCGGGCAAAAACACCGCCCTTCCCGCTCGCGGCCGGGGGACCCCCGTGCTTATGCCGACGTGGCCGGACACGGTCATATGGACGAGGACTTCCTGCTCCTCAACCCGGGACCGGTGCCCGTGAGCGACGCGGTACTGGCGTCGATGACGGAGCCGATGGTCTCGCACCGCTCGGCGGCGTTCGAGGACGTCTACGAGCGCGCCCAGGACGGGCTGGAGTACGTCTTCACCCGCTCGTCGGTGACCGGCGAACCCACCGCCGAGGGGGGCGAGACACTGATCTTCAACGGAACGGCCACGATGGCGATGGAGGCCGCCGTCGCGAACCTCGTGTCCGGCGTCGGCCGCGCCTCCGACGCCGAGGTGGTGGCGCTCGTGAACGGCAAGTTCGGCCGTCGCTTCGCCCGGATCGCCGAGCGGTACGCCGACTGCACCCGCGTCGAGGTCGAGTGGGGCGAGTCGATCCCGCTCGACGACGTCGCCGACGCCGTGAGCGACGACACCGACGTCGTGACGATGGTCCACAACGAGACGAGCACGGGGCTGCTCAATCCCGTCGCCGGCGTCGGCGTCCTCGCCAACGAGCACGATGCGGCCTTCATCGTCGACGGCGTGACGAGCGTCGGCGGCGACACCTTCCACATCGACGACTGGCACGTCGACGTGGCGATCACGGACGCCCAGAAGGCCCTGGCCGCCCCGCCGGGCACGAGCGCGATGTACGCCACGCCCCGGGCAGTCGAGCGGTTCGACGGCGAGCGGGCGCCGTTCTACGAGGACCTCGACTGGCACGTCCGGAAGGCCGACCAACACCAGACGCCGTTCACCAGCGCGATCCCCCTGTTCCGCGCGCTCGCGACCGCCGTCGAGGAAATCCGGGCGGAGGGGATCCCCGACCGGATCGCGCGCCACCGCCGCCAGGCCGCGGCGGTCCGCGACGGGGTGACCGCGATGGGCCTCGACCTCTTCCCGGCGCCGACGGGCGAGACGGAGTACTCGAACACCCTCACGGCGGTCGCGCTCCCGGAGGCGGTCCGGGGCGACGACGCCGACGCGTTCTTCGACGCCGTCGCCGAGCGGAACGTCTCGGTCGCGGGCGGTCAGGCCCACCTCGGCGGCGATATCTTCCGGCTGTCGAACATGGGGGAGCTGACCGCCGCGCAGGTGCTCCGCGGCGTCCGGACCGTCGGCGAAGCGATGCGCGACGCCGGCGTCGACGTGGCCGTCCCGACCGGCGTCGAGGCCGCCCGCGAGCGCCTGGGCGCGGCGGCCGACGGCGACTGACCGCTTTCCCCGGCGGCCGCGACGGGCCGAACTACTCGTAGTCCGGCGCCGAGCGCGGCCGGGCGTACGCGCAGTGGTACCCGGCCAACTCGCGGTAGAAGTCGGTCACGACGTCGGTCCGCAGGTCCGCAGTCGCGCCGAGGTAGCGCTCTCGCGTCCAGTACAGCGCGTCCGCGAGCGCCAGCGCGACGGGTTCGGGCAGGTCGTTGAGCCCCGTCTCGTCGGCGAAGGCGGCCCGGAACGCCCGCTCGAGGCGGTCGAAGGTCCCGGTCGTGTACGGCCCCTCGGCGTCGGTCGCGGCGAGCGCGCGGTGGATCCGTCGCACGAACACGCTCCCGTCGGACACGCCGTACGCGTCGAAGGCCGCCGTCGTGGCACAGTCGGTCATCGGTTTCATCTCCTGTCCGCGCCTACGGCCCGCCCCGACAAGAACGCCGCTCGGGTGTGCGCCCGGGACGGCACGCGGCACGCCGTTCAATACGGGGTGGCCCACGCTGCGCCCGAACGTAACTGGTGGTTATAAGTGCGTGGAGTGAATATGCGCCACGTACATGAACGACGGCGAGGGACCCGACCGCCGCTTCGCGACGCGGAGCCTGCACGCCGGCCAGGAGCCCGATCCGGCGACGGGCGCGCGAGCGCCGCCGATCCACCAGACCACGTCCTACGTCTTCGAGGACGCCGACGACGCGGCGGCCCGCTTCGCGCTCGACGTCGAGGACAACATCTACTCGCGGTTCTCGAACCCGACGGTGCGGACCCTGGAACGGCGCCTGGCGTCGCTGGAGGGCGCGACGGACGCGGTCTGCACCGCCTCGGGGATGGCGGCGCTCGACGCCGCGACGAGCGTGCTCGCGTCGGCGGGGGACAACGTCGTCGCCTCGACGGACATGTACGGCGGCACCGCGACGTACATGACCCGGATGGCCTCGCGCCGGGGCGTCGAGACGCGGACGGTCGAGACGCTCGACTACGACGCCTACGCCGACGCCGTCGACGACGACACCGCCTACGTCCACGTCGAGACGGTTGCCAACCCGTCGCTGGTGACGCCCGACTTCGAGCGGCTCGCCGACATCGCCCACGAGGCGGGCGCCCCGCTGTTCGTGGACAACACGTTCGCGACGCCGTACCTGTGCCGGCCGGTCGAACACGGCGCCGATCTGGTGTGGGAATCGACCACGAAGTGGATCCACGGCTCGGGCACCACGCTCGGGGGCGTCCTGGCCGACGGCGGCACCTTCCCCTGGGATCACCCCGACGCCGACTACCCCGAACTCGCGGGCGAGAACCCCGCCTACGGGATCGACTTCACCGAACGGTTCGGCGACCGGGCGTTCGCAGCCGTCGCGCGCTACCGCTCGCTCCGCTCGCTCGGCAACTGCCAGTCGCCGTTCGACGCGTGGGTCACGATGCAGGGCCTGGAGACGCTGCCCCTGCGGATGGAGCGCCACTGCGAGAACGCCCGGGCCGTCGCGGAGTTCCTGCGCGACCACCCCGCCGTCGAGTGGGTCACCTACCCCGGCTTCGAGGACCACCCGACCCACGACAACGCGAGCGAGTACCTGGAGGGCGGCTACGGCGGGATGGTCACGTTCGGCCTGGCCGGCGGCTACGAGGCCGCCCGGCGGCTCTGCGAGGAGACGTCCCTCGCCTCCTTCCTCGCGAACATCGGGGACGCGAAGACGCTGCTGGTCCACCCCGCGTCGACCACCCACTCGCAGTTGAGCGAGGAGGAACAGCGCGCCGCGGGCGTCCACCCCGAGATGGTGCGCCTCTCGGTCGGACTGGAGGCCGCCGAGGACATCCTCGCCGACCTGGAGGGATGCCTGTGACCTCGGTCACTCGTCGTTCCCTGCTCACGGCTCGACAACGCCTCGCCGTGACCTCGGTCGATTCGCTCCGCGACCGCGGTTCGCGGGGGTGGTCGCCGTGACGCGTGTCGAGCAGGACACCCGATCGCTCGGCGAGTTCGAGTTCGAGTGCGGGGAGTCCATTCCCGACCTGGAGGTGGCCTACGAGGCCTACGGCGAGTTCGACGGCGACAACGCCGTCCTGATCTGTCACGCCCTGACCGGGAGTCAGAACGTCGCGCCGCTCAGCGACGGCGGGAACGGGACGACCGGCCAGGCCCGGGCGTGGTGGGGCGACATCGTCGGCCCCGGAAAGGCGATCGACACCAACGACTACTACGTGGTCTGTGCGAACGTCCCCGGCTCCTGTTACGGGACGTCGGGCCCCCCCTCGACGAACCCGGAGACGGGCGAGCCCTACGGGACGGACTTCCCGCCCGTGACGGTGCGGGACTGGACCCGCGCCCAGCGGCGCCTGCTCGACGAACTCGGCGTCGGGCGCCTCCACGCCGTCACCGGCGGCAGCGTGGGCGGGATGAACGCCCTGGACTGGGCCGTCGCCTACCCCGACGACGCCCGCCTGATCGCACCCATCGCCGCCGCGGCCCGCCTCGACCCGCAGTGTCTCGCCATCGACGCCGCTGCCAGGCGGGCCATCACCACCGACCCGAACTGGTCGGGCGGGAACTACTACGGGGGCGACCACCCGGACGACGGGCTGGCCATCGCCCGCCAGCTCGGGCACATCATGTACCTCTCGAAGGACTCGATGGAGCGGAAGTTCGGCCGGCGGGCCGCCGGCCGCGACGCCCGGCGGGACTCGTTCCCCACCGACCGCGCGGCCGACTACTTCCCCTACCGCGACGTCGAGTCGTACCTCGACTACCAGGCGGAGAAGTTCGTCGACCGGTTCGACGCCAACTCCTACCTCTATCTCACCCGTGCGATGGACGATTACGACCTGAGCCAGGGATACGAGTCCGACGCGGCGGCGCTCGCCGCCTTCGAGGGCGAGGCGCTCCTGATGTCCTTCACCGCGGACTGGCACTTCACCGTCGAGCAGTCCGAGGCGCTGGCCGACGCGTCCCGCGACGCCGGCATCCCCGTCGCCCACCACGTCGTCCAGTCCGACCACGGCCACGACGCCTTCCTCGTCGAACCCAACAAGGTCGGCCCACCCCTCCGGGACTTCCTCGACGAGGGAGTCGACGGCCGCGCGGTCACGGACACCCGCGACCGCGACGAGCGCTCCCCCGCGCGCGGCGACAGGAAGGACGGCCAGGGCCGGCGGCTCGAACGCCTCGGCCCGCGCCACCGGCCGTAGCGGTCCGTCTCCGCCGGGTTCTGCCACAAGGACTACGGCGCGGCGGACGCCCGGTTCTTCGGAAGCGGGGACGCCGACACCGGCGGGTCCCGCGCTCCGACGATGCACGGACACACGCCGTCCACGGTCGGGAGCACAGCCGTCCTCTGCCTGCTGCTGGTCGCGTCGCCAGTCGTCGCCGTGACCGGTATCGCCGGCGGGGGCCAGGGCAGCCAGGGTGACCTCGGCGGCGCCGCCGCCGTCGACCCGTCGACCCTGGAGGAGGAAACGACGGCCGGCAACCTCCGGGTCACGTTCGTGGCCCGCAGCGTCTCCCGGGACGGGGGCACCGACGTCGTCCGCCTCGTGGTCCCGAACGCGCTCGCCGAGGCGGGGCTGTCGGTCAACGGCGCGACGGTCGAGAACGCGACGACCGGGAGCGGCGTCTCGATCACCAGCAGCCCGGAACTCGTCGACGGTCTCGACCGGGACGGCCTGCAGGACACCGTCCGACTGGCGATCAGTCCGACCGGCGGCGGGACCGTCGACGCGAACGTCCGGATCGACCTCGCTGTCACCGGGCCCGAAGTGGACGCCGACACCGACTACGACCTGACTGCGGCCGCCGCGGACAGCGACGGGAGCACCGCCGGACCGGCCGTCGTCGGGACGCTCACCGTCCGCGATGCGGACGGCGGGACGGCGACGGCAACGCCGACCGCGACGGCCACGCCCACGGCAACGCCGACGGCCATCCCGACGCCGGCGGGCGACACGACGACCGGGTCCGGCCCCGGACTCGGGCCGATAACCGCCCTCCTCGCCGTTCTGGTCGTGGTCGTCGCCCGACGACGGTAGTCGGACGGGCCGCCGTGCCGTCGTACCGCCGCATCGCTGCACTGCGGCATCGTCCCGCCCGGACCAGTTAGGGGGGATTCTTACCCCCCTCGAATCACGGGACATCCGTATGGGAGACGACACACCGGACGACGACCGCACGCCCGGCTTCGCGACGCGGAGCCTGCACGCCGGTCAGGAACCGGCCCCGGCGACGGGCGCGCGAGCGCCGCCGATCCACCAGACCACGTCCTACGTCTTCGAGGACGCCGCCGACGCCGCCGCGCAGTTCGCGCTGGAGGAGGAGGGCCACATCTACACGCGCCTGATGAACCCGACGGTGATGACACTGGCCGAGCGGCTGGCGTCGCTGGAGGGTGGCGTCGGCGCCGCCTGCACCGCCTCGGGCATGGCCGCGCTCGACCTGACGACCTTCATACTGGCGTCGGCTGGGGACAACATCGTCACCGCCTCGTCGCTGTACGGCGGCACCTACACCTACTTCACCCACACCGTCGAGCGCCGCGGGATCACGACCCGGTTCGTCGACACCCTCGACTACGACGCCTACGCCGGGGCCATCGACGACGACACCGCCTACGTCCACCTGGAGACCGTCGGCAACCCGGCGCTGGACACGCCGGACATCGAGCGCGTGGCGGACATCGCCCACGAGCACGGCGTCCCGCTGTTCGTGGACAACACGTTCGCGACGCCGTACCTGTGCCGGCCGGTCGAACACGGCGCGGACCTGGTCTGGAACTCGACGACCAAGTGGATCCACGGCTCCGGATCGACGCTCGGGGGCGTCGTCGTCGACGGTGGCACGTTCCCCTGGGAGGAACACGCCGACCGCTACCCCGAAATCGCGGCGGACAACCCCGCCTACCACGGCGTCAACTTCGCCGAGCGGTTCGGCGACGCCGCGTTCACCTACGCCGCCATCGCCCGCGGCCTGCGCGACCTCGGCGGCCCGCAGAAGCCGTTCGACGCGTGGGTCACCCTCCAGAAGGTCGAGTCCCTCCCGATGCGGATGGACCGCCACTGCGAGAACGCGATGGTCGTCGCCGAACACCTCGCCGATCACCCCGAGGTGTCGTGGATCAACTATCCCGGCCTGGAGTCGCACCCGACTCACGACAACGCGAGCGAGCACCTGGAGGGCGGCTACGGCGGAATGATCACGTTCGGCCTGGGCGCGGGCTACGAGGCCGCCCGGGAGACGGTCGACGGGGTCGAACTCGCCTCGCTGCTCGCCAACGTCGGCGACGCCAAGACCCTGATCATCCATCCCGCCTCCACCACCCACCAGCAACTCACCGAGGCGGAACAGCGCGCCGCCGGCGTCACGCCCGACATGATCCGGCTCTCGGTCGGCATCGAGGACCCCGCCGACATCGTCGCGGACCTCGACCAGGCCATCGCAGCGGCGACGAAGTAGGGCCGGACTGCCACCGTCGAAGCCGTCGGGTCCGCGGCCAGCCGGTCCGCCGGGCCGTCACGGGCCTGTCCGTCACGCCGTCAATCGTCCCGTCACCCGTCACGGGCCTGTCCGTCACGCCGTCAATCGTCCGTTTCGTCACCCGTCGCGGGGCCGTCCCATCGACGGCCCGCCGGCTCACGACGGGTCGAGCAGCCCTCGCTCCTCGAGGACCCGGCCGAGTCGTCCCATCGTCGCCACCACCACGTCGCAGGCGGGCCGGACGGCGTCCTTGGGACGGAAGCCGACCGCCAGGCCGGCGACCTCCAGCATCGGCAGGTCGTTCGCTCCGTCGCCGACGGCGACCGTCTCGGCGAGCGGGAGGCCGAGGTCGTCGGCCAACTCGGCCAGCGCGTCGTCCTTGGTCCCCTCGATCAGCGGCCCCTCGACGGCGCCGGTGAGTTGCCCGCCCGCGAGGGGGAGGCGGTTGGCGAGGACCGTGTCGACCGAGGCGCCCGCCCGCGCCAGCGCGGCCTCGACCCCCCGCTCGAACCCGCCGGTGAGGATCGCGGTGTGGTGACCGGCGCCGTTCAGGCGGTCGAGCACGCGGCCCGCGCCGGGCCGCAGGACCACCTCGTCGAACGCCGCCTCGGCGCTTGCCCCGTCGAGGCCCTCGAGGAGGCCGGCCCGCCGGCGCAGGCTCTCGGCGTATCCGATCTCGTCGTTCATCGCCCGTTCGGTGATTTCGGCCATCTCGTTGGCGATTCCCGCCCGCTCGCCGAGCAGGACCGTCATCTCCGAGTCCGAGAGCGTCCCGTCGAAGTCGAAGGCCACGAGGCGCGCGTCCGCAGTGCCGTCCATGCCCGTCCCTGGTGGCGACGGGGCTTCAACTTTCCCGACGGCCGCCGGTCGGCGGTCGACGATCGGCGGACGTGTCGGCTGCTGGCGGACCGGTTCGCGCCCCGTCGTCGTCGACTGGCCGGCGTCCGGTGCGGCGGTCGGAGGGGGGGGCTAGAACTCGGGCCTCGTGCGGACCGGCGTCCACTCCCGGGGCGCGATCGGTGCGCCCCGCGCCCGCACCTCGTCGCACCCGTTCCGGTCCCGGACCTCGAGCCGGGCGTCGAACGGCTGGGCGAGGACCGCCCGCTCCGAGTCGGTGACCGTCGCCTCGTCGAGCGCGACGAGCGCGACCCCGTCAGCGTTCCGTACCCGCCCGAGCGTCACGTGGAGGAACCGGAAGGTCGCCCGGACGTCCGCGTACATCACCGTCGTCGACAGCGAGTGGAAGCCGAGCCACGGCGTCAGCCCCTCCCGGTGGTGGTCGCGGAGGCACCCGGTGACGGCGATGCCCAGTCCCGTCAGGTCGCCGGGATCGGCCACGTAGCGGCGGCCGACCGCGTCCCGAACCCGGGTGAGCGACCCCTGGCGGCTCACGCAGTCGACGACCGAGAGCCGCTCCTCCGGCAGGTTCCGCTCCGCCAGTTCCCGCGCCGTCGAGGTCGCGTCCCGCCGCGTGGTGACGAAGACGGTGCCGCGGTCGGCCGCCCCGTCGGCGGCCAGGAGCGAGAGCAACAGCTCGCGCTTGCCCGACAGCGCCGGTCCGCTGACGAGTACGGCCGTCCCGGGAGCGAGCTCCGACGGGCGGAGTACCTCTGCGAACGTGCCGGCTCCGGTCGTCATGTCCGGTCCGGGGCGAGGATCCTTATCAACACCGGGGCTTGATGGCTAGACGCGCCCGCGCCGCCGTGTTGTCCCCCGGTTTTCGCCCGCGCCACCGTGCCCGCCCGCGCCGCCTCCCGTACGTGGCTCCGCCCGGCCGAGCCGCGGTTTCGATCTCGCGCCGTACGTCCGCGCTCGCTCCGCTCCCCGTCCGTTTCCGCCACCGGCCCCGCAACTGGTTGGAAACCCTTAACGCCCGTCGCGGGCTTCAAACGGTATGCGAGTACTCGTGACCGACCCCATCGCGGACGCCGGGATCGAACGGCTCCGCGATGCGGGCCACGAGGTCGAGACGGCGTACGACCTGCCGGACGAGGCGCTGCTCGACGCGGTCGCGGACGCCCACGCGCTGATCGTCCGCTCGGGGACGGACGTGACCCGCGAGGTGTTCCAGGCGGCGCCGAACCTCCGCATCGTCGGTCGGGCGGGCATCGGCGTCGACAACATCGACATCGACGCCGCCACCGACCACGGCGTCGTCGTCGCGAACGCCCCCCAGGGGAACGTCCGCGCGGCCGCCGAGCACACCGTCGCGATGGCCTTCGCGACCGCCCGCTCCATTCCACAGGCCCACGCCCGGCTGAAGGCCGGCGAGTGGGCCAAGGGTGACTACCTCGGGACGGAACTCAACGGCAAGACGCTCGGCGTCGTCGGCCTCGGACGCGTCGGCCAGGAGGTCGCCCGGCGGCTCGACGCGCTCGGGATGGAGCTGGTCGCGTACGATCCCTACATCGGCGCGGAGCGCGCCGAGCGCCTCGGCGCCGAACTCGTGGAGTTCGGGGCGTGTCTCGACCGCGCGGACTTCCTGACCGTCCACACGCCGCTCACCGACGAGACCGCGGGGCTGATCTCGACCGACGAACTCGAACGGCTCGGCGGGGGCTACCTGGTCAACTGCGCCCGCGGCGGCGTGGTCGACGAACCGGCGCTCGCCGACGCCGTCGACCGGGGCGTCCTCGACGGCGCCGCCGTCGACGTGTTCGCCGACGAACCCGTCTCGCCGGACAACCCCCTCCTCGACGTCGAGGACGTGATCGTCACCCCGCACCTCGGGGCCGCCACCGAGGCCGCCCAGGAGAACGTCGCGGTCTCGACCGCCGAGCAGGTGCTCGCCGCGTTCGCCGACGAGCCGGTGGTCAACGCGCTGAACGCCCCGTCCGTCGACGAGAGCGCCTTCGCGCGGATCCGGCCGTACATCGACATCGCCGAGACCGCCGGGAAGATCGCCGCCCAGATCTTCGACGGCCGCCCCGCCCAGGTCACCGTGCGCTACGAGGGCGACATCGCCGACGAGGACGTCGAACTCGTCACCGCCAGCGCGCTCGAAGGCGCCTTCCAGCCCCTCGAGTGGCAGGTCAACGCCGTCAACGCTCCCCGCCTCGCGGAGGAACGCGGGATCGAGGTCGTCGAGGAGAAGACCCGTCGGTCCGAGGACTTCCAGAGCCTCGTCACCGTCACGGTCGGCGACGGCGAGGACGCCGTCTCCGTCTGCGGGACGCTCTTCGCGGGCGAGGACCCCCGCATCGTCCGCATCGACGGCTACCGGGTCGACGCCGTTCCCTCCGGGCAGATGCTCGTCACCTACAACTACGACACGCCCGGCGTCATCGGCTACGTGGGCAGCGTGCTCGGCGACAACGACGTGAACATCGCCGGGATGTTCAACGCCCGCGAGGCCATCGGCGGCGAGGCCCTCTCGGTCTACAACCTCGACGACGCGCTCCCCGACGAGGTGCTCGCCGACCTGCTGGCCGACGACCGGATCATCGACGTCAAACAGATCACCCTCGACGGGACAGCCTGAGCCGGACCCGACAGCACGCCCGCCGGACCCACGCCCGGACGCGCCCGACGCCGACGCTTCCGATCCGGAGTCCCCCTCCGTTCTCGTTCCCGCCGCGTTCCCCGCTCGCCGCCCGCTCGGCCAGCAGTCGCTCGTAGCGGTCGACGACCGCCCGCCGTTCGGCCCGCTCGACCGCCACCTGCCGTTCGAGGGCGACCAGGCGGTCGGCCCGTCCGGCCGCGTCGGCCCGGCAGTCGGTGTCTCCGGTCGCGCCGGCGCGCTCCCGCCCGTCGCCGGTTCGGGGCGTCCGCTCCGTCCCGACGCGCGCCCCCGACGCTCGCTCGGACTCGCCCCTCGTTTTCCCGCCCTGTCCGCGACCGTCCGGCCGCCGCGTCACCGCGTCTCGGTCCGGGTCCAGCCGGTCGGGCCGCTCGTCGGCGCCGACGGTCCCGGTCGGGAGCTTCCCGGAGAGCATGTGTGCCACTCGGTACCATAGGAACAAAAGAGCCCGTCGGACGCGCGTCAGCCGTCGGCCCGCGCGGGCCGGCGTTGCCGGCCGCTTCCGCGGACCGCTAGTTGTCGCCCTCGGTGCCGTGGAGGTGGGCGAGTACCGCGTCGGCGTCGTTCGGCACGGGTTCGGGGTCGTTACCGGCCTCGTAGGCCGCGTCCGGGTCCTTCAGCAGGTGGCCGGTGGTCAGACAGACCACGTGCTCGTCGTCCCCGACGACGCCCTCGTCCCTGAGCTTCCGGAGACCGGCGATCGAGGCGGCCGAGGCGGGTTCGACCCCGACGCCCTCGCGGGCCAGCGCGCGCTGGGCATCGGTGATCCCCTCGTCGGAGACCGCCACCGCGGTTCCCCCCGTCTCCCTGACCCCCGGCAGTGCCTTCGGGGCATTCACCGGGTTGCCGATCCGGATGGCGGTCGCACGGGTCTCGACCTCGTCCCACCGCTTCGTGTCCGTCCAGCCGTTCTCGACGGCCTCGACGAACGGCGCGGCGCCATCGGCCTGGACGCCCGTCAGTTTCGGCACCTGATCGGGGGCGAGCGCTCCGCTCTGCACCAGTTCGCGGAACGCCTTGTACAGCGCCGCGGTGTTGCCCGCGTTCCCGACGGGGAGGACGATCCGGTCGGGGTAGCCCCCGTAGTCGGCCTCGAACGCCTCCAGAATCTCCAGGCCGATGGTCTTCTGTCCCTCCAGCCGGAAGGGGTTCAGCGAGTTGAGGAGGTAGACCTCGCCGCGCCCGGCGAGCGTCTGGACGATGTCGAGGCAGTCGTCGAAGTTGCCGTCCACTTCCAGAATCCGTGCGTCGTGGAGCGCCGCCTGGGCGACCTTCCCGGCGGCGACCTTGCCCGCCGGGAGGAGCACCAGCGTCTCCATCCCCGCGCGGCCGCCGTAGGCCGCGAGCGCCGCGGAGGTGTTGCCGGTCGAGGCACACGCCAGCCGGTCGACCCCCACCCGTTCGGCGGCCTTCACCCCGACGGTCATCCCGCGGTCCTTGAAGCTCCCCGTCGGGTTCATGCCCTCGTGTTTGATCCGGAGGGCCTCGACGCCGACGTCGGCCTCCAGCCGCGGCACGCGGTGGAGCGGCGTGTCCCCCTCGGGGAGCGAGACGCCCTCGTCGAACGGCAGCGCGGCGGCGTAGCGCCACACGCCCCGCCCCGCGAAGTCGTCGAACGTCGGTGCCTCGGCGTAGCGCACCTCCAGCAGACCGTCGCACTCGTCGCAGGTGTAGCGGACCGCCGCGAACGGCGCGAACGTCGCCCCGCAGGCGATACACTCCAGCCACGCCCCGTCGGTGGCGACGCCGGGGGCCGGCTCGGCGTCCGCCGTGAGCTCCAGACTCATCGTTCGCACATCGCGGCCCGCGGACAAAAGCGGGCCGGGTTCCGGCGGGCCGGCCCGCTCCCCGAACGGCTCGCCCCCGACCGGCGGCCGCGCCGGACGACCGGTGCCGACGGGGGTACCGGCCGCCGGTCGGGGTTTCACCCCCCGTCGCTCGCCGACTCCTCCGGATCGAACTCGTCGATCACCCGGTGGACGGAGGTGACCCACTCGTCGAGCGCCTCGTGGAGCATCTCCCGGGCCTCGGGGAGCGGCGTCGCGGTGTACTGGTAGACGTAGCCCCCGGGGTCGAGCAGCCGGCGCTCGCGCTTTGCCAGCCCCTTCTCCAGGAGCGTCGTCAGCGACCGGTTGACGTTCGACCGATCCCGGTCGAGCGTGTCGGCCAGTTCCTCCACGGTGCTCCCGGGGTTGTCGAGCAGTGCGAGGTACGTCCGGCTCTCGTGGTCCCGAACCCCGAACACGCAGGCGAGCACGTGTCGGAAGTCGGGGGATTCGTCCCCCACGAGGTCCGCCATCTCCGGGGCGTCGGCTACGTCCGGGGCGTCGGCCATGCCCGTTCGTTCCCGGCGCGGCGAGTTAAACGTCTAGCGTCGTTGTAACTCCGTTCGGATTCCGCCCAAATCGGCCGATCAGCGGCCGTAGCCCATCTCCTCGATGCATCCGCGCATCTCGTCTTCGCCCTCGTGCTTGTGGAGCGTCGTCGGCGTGTCGCAGTAGAACGTCGACCCGTCGTGGCGGAGCGTCACCTCGTGGTTCCCGCCGAACAGGTCGGTCCGGACCACGATGCGGTGCCCCTCCCGGAGCGCGTCGAGAATCTCGTCGGCCGCGAGTTCGCCTGCCTCGACGTGCAGCGTATCGGCCATACGGACGACACGTCCCCCCGGGTTAAGTGAATTCGTTACTGCACTCGTCGGTGAACCGGGGCCCGTCAGTTCGTCGTCGACTTGCTCTCCGGCTCGTTCTCCGGCGGTTCGACGCCCTCGGCCGCCTCGACGACCTCCGTCTCCTTGCGGGTGTCGACGTGCCAGCGGTCGACATCGGTCTCGTACTCGGAGAGGCGCTGGCTGACCGCCTCCTTCAGGTCGTCGTCGTTGACGTTCACCTCGAAGATGAACTCCGGCTCCCCCTCGCTCCGGGCCGTCTTCTGGATGTTGGCGCTCACGAGTTCGTTGTCGAAGTAGTAGGGCGCGATCTGGGTCATCACCTTCCGGTAGACGGTGTCCTCGACCGCGCGCAGCGCCTTCCGGCCGGCCGAGTCGGCCGCGCGGGCGACGTACTCGATGGAGTCCTGCCACGAGTCGACGGCCCCCTCGCTGTCGCCCTCCTCGACCCGGCGGTAGGACTCGCTCAGCTTCTCGCCCGCGCTGCGGAGGTCGTCGTCGGGGTCCTTGCCGGCCTGCTCGCCGGCGCCCTCGCTCACGCTGGCCTGCTCGGCGGTCTTCTCGTCCACGTCCTCGCCGAGGCGCTCGTGGGACTTCGGCCGCCACTCGTCCCACTCCTCGAACGCCTCGCCCTCCGCGCCCGCCTCGCGGAGCGCCCGCGTGATCCGCTCGCCGTGTTCGACGACATCGCCCCAGGCTCCGCGGATCTTGAACCCGGAGATGCTCTCTTCCATGTGCTTCCACTGTATCATCGGCCGCATCCGTGAAAAATCGCGCGGCTGGTGGCCACCGACGGCCCACGGATGCGACCGTCGCCGTCGCCGGTGTCCGGTCGCGCGGTCCCTCCGCCCCCGGACGCCCCGGAGTCGGCTTTTTGTCGCTCGCCTCCCCACCCTCCGTATGCCCATCGAGGACCGCGGGGACGCCCACCTCGTCACGCACGCGCTGGCGAAAGACACCCTCTCGGAGATCCGCGACGTCGGGACCGCCCAGGTGTCCTTCCGGAAGGGGCTGGTGAAACTCGGCCGGATCTGTGGCTACGAGATCATCGACGGGATCATGGAGACCGAGTACGTCCCGGTGGAGACGCCGCTCGCCGAGACCACCGGCGAGCGGGTGGCGGGGATGGACGACGTCGTCATCGTCAACGTCCTCCGCGCGGCGACGCCGTTCGTCGAGGGACTGCTCAAGGCCTTCCCGCGCGCGAAGCAGGGCGTCGTCAGCGCCGGCCGCGACGAGGCGGCAGGCCGCGCCGCCGACGGCACCTTCCCGATCTCGGTCGACTACGTGAAACTGCCCGACGTCGGCGACGAGGACACCGTCATCGTCGCGGACCCGATGCTCGCCACCGGCAGCACGATGTGTACCGTCCTCGACCGGATCTACGACGCCCGGTCCCCCTCCGCCCGCGGGCCCGTCCTCGTCCTCTCGGCGGTGTCGGCCCCCGAGGGCCTCCTCCGCGTCGGCGACCGGTTCCCCGACGCCACCCTGCTCACCGTGGCCATCGACGACGGCCTCGACGACCGCGGGTTCATCGTCCCCGGCCTCGGTGACGCCGGCGACCGCGCCTTCGGCACCGAGTGAACCCCCGTCCACGACCCCTTTCGTTCCCGTGGAAATCCCCCCGACTGCGCGGTTCGATCCCGGCGTCCATCTCCACCCGATTCCGACGGGGGAGCGCTCGGGAGGGCCCCGGAGCGCACCCCGTTCCGGTACTGTCTTCGCCCGCCCCCTACGTCAGTTCGACCCGGCCACTCGTCGCGCTCCGGAGCCGGTCCCGGAGCGCGGCGGCCTCGTCGACGGGCACCTCCACGTCGAAGACCACCCGCTCGCCGTAGTCGGCGTCGAACGCGACGCCGGCGCTCTCTAACACTCCCCGGACGGTCCCCGAGTCGTCGTAGTCGACGGCCGCCTCGAACCGCTCGTGCGGACGCCGTTCCACGACGCCGGCGGCGTCCACCGCCCCCTTCACGGCCCGGCCGTACGCCCGCGCCAGTCCCCCGACGCCGAGTTCCACGCCCCCGTAGTGGCGCACCACCGCCGCGGCGACGTTCCGCAGTTCCCGGCCCTGGAGGACGTTCAGCGCGGGCTTGCCCGCCGATCCGGCGGGCTCGCCGTCGTCGCTCGACCACTCGCGGAGCCGCCGTTCCGCGGGCCGCCCGGCCGACGCCTCCCCCGCGGGCACCCGGTAGGCCGGCACGACGTGGGTCGCCTCCGGGTGCTCCTCGCGGACCGCCGCGACGAACGACTCGGCCGCCTCCATGGAGCCGACGGGGGCGACGTGGCCGACGAACTCCGACCCCCGGACCTCGAAGCGCGCCGCCGCGCGCTCGGCCACGGTCCGGAACGTCCCGGCGGGTTCGTCGGCCATGCCTCCCGATGCGCGGCTCGCGGCCTTGACTCCTGCGCTCGAATCCGCCCGCCGGGACCGATCCGCCGTCGGCGGTCGCAGTCCCGTCACCCCGCCGTTACCTGTAGACGGGAATGTCCCCCGATAACACATCAAAACCACCGCGGCCAACACCCTCAATACGGAGCACCGTGATCCGACGCATGGGTTCGCCTGACACAGTAACCCGTCATGCCGTGGCCCTCCGCCACGGTTTCGACGTTCCTCTCGGCCCATCGGAGGTTCCGCCCGGTGACGGCTCGCGTTCGACTCCCCGACCGGCCCGTCGACCGGCCGCCGGCGAGCCAAGAGCTTTGGTCAC
The DNA here is from genome assembly GCA_042219325.1 of Haloferacaceae archaeon. Lineage (GTDB taxonomy): Archaea > Halobacteriota > Halobacteria > Halobacteriales > Haloferacaceae > CAZMLQ01. Next base: position 19,913 of record JBDGQA010000005.1, read on the forward strand.
CTGGCCCCTGCGGGCCGGCGTGGCCCACGTCGCACGGTTCACGGTCTACCCGGTGAAGGGGCTCGACGGCGTCGCCGTCGACGAGGCGACGGTCCTGCCCGGCGGCACCCTGGACGGCGACCGGGAGTACGCCCTCTTCGACGCCAACGGCGAGGTGATGAACGGAAAGCGGACCGCCAGGGTTCACGACCTCTCGACCGACTACGAGCCCGAAACGGGTCTGCTGACCGTCGCGACCGACGGCGAGCGCCGGCGGTTCGACCTCGACGCGGAGCGCGAGCGGGCGGCGGCGTGGTTCTCCGACTTCTTCGGCACGGACCTGCGACTGGAACGGGACGGGACGCTCGGTCACGTCGACCGCCGCGGGGCGGGACCGTCGGTGATCAGCACCGCGACGGTCGAGACGGTCGCGTCGTGGTTCGACGGGGTCGACCCCGCGGGGATGCGGCGGCGCCTCCGCGCCAACGTCGAGGTCGGCGGCGTGTCCGCGTTCTGGGAGGACCGGTTCGTCGGGAGCGACGCCCCCGCGTTCATCGCCGGCGGCGTCCGGTTCGAGGGCGTCGAGCCCTGCGGCCGGTGTGTCGTCCCGACGCGGGACCCCGACACGGGCGATCCGACCCCCGAGTTCCGGAAGCGGTTCGTCGAGCGCCGCCGGGCGACGTTCCCCGAGTGGGCCGACGCGGACGCGTTCGACCACCTCTACACGCTGATGCTGATCGCGGACGTTCCCGAGGCGGACCGGGGCGCGACGCTCGCGACCGGCGACGAGGTGCGGGTCGTCGGGCGGGGCGCGGACGGCTAGAGGTCGCCTTTCGTACTCGGGGTGCCCGACCGCCGCTCGTCGGTTCGGGTGGCGTCGTCGAGCGCCCGCGCGAGCGCCTTGAACAGCGCCTCGACCTCGTGGTGGGCGTTCGCGCCCGCCACCTCGGCGTGCAGCGTCAGGCCGGCGTTGGCGGCGAGCGACCGCGCGAAGTGGCGCGCCATCGAACTCGTGAACCCGCCGACCCGCTCGGCCGAGAACGACCCGTCGAACGCGAAGTACGGCCGCCCGGAGACGTCGACGACGACGCCAGCGACCGCCTCGTCGAGCGGCACGCGGCGGTCCGCGAACCGCCGGATGCCCCGCCGGTCGCCCAGCGCCTCGTCGAACGCCTCGCCGAGGACGATGGCCACGTCCTCGACGGTGTGGTGGTCGTCGACCGCCAGGTCGCCGTCACACTCGACTTCGAGGTCGAACAGGCCGTGGGCGGCGAAGGACTCCAGCATGTGGTCGTAGAACCCGACCCCGGTGTCGACCCGGGCGTCGCCCTCGCCATCCACGACGAGGGTCACCTCGACCGCGGTCTCGGCGGTCTCTCGCGTCCGCGAGGCGATCCGATCGCTCATACGCCTCCTGGACGGGCCTCGTACAAGTGAGTGCGGGTCTCTACGGTCCCGCTTGTCCCCGTTCGGTCGCCCTCGCGAGTTCCGCTCCCTGCCCGCCCGGGCTGGTTTCGTTCCGGAGTGACAGCGCGACCGGAACCGATCAGACGTCCATCGCTTCGCGCAGCGTGAACTGATCCTCGTAGAGCGCCGTCCCGACGACGACCGCGGCGGCGCCCGCCTCGCGGAGCGCGCACACGTCGTCCAGGGTGGCCACGCCGCCGCTGGCGATCACCGGAACCTCGACCGCTTCGACAACCCGGCGGACCCGGTCGGCGCGGACGCCCGCCAGCCGCCCCTCCACGTCCACGTCGGTGTAGAGGATGCCGGCGGCCCCGCGGTCGGCGTAGCGTCGCGCCGCCTCGGCGGGGTCGAGCCCCGTCCCGGCGGTCCACCCTTCGACCACCACCTCGTCGTCCTTCGCGTCGAGGCTCACCACCACCCCGTCGGGGTAGTCGGCCGCGAGGTCGGCCACCAGGTCGGGATTCTCGACCGCCGCGGTCCCCAGGATCACCCGCTCGACGCCGGCGTCGAGGAGCCCCGCGGCGTCGTCGTAGGTGCGGATGCCGCCGCCGACCTGGAGGTCGGCGTCGACGGCCCCGGCCACGGCCGCGATGGCGGAGGCGTTCGCGCGCTCGCCCTCGAAGGCGCCGTCGAGGTCGACGAGGTGGAGCGTCTCCGCGCCGGCCTCGACCCACCGCTCGGCGGCCGCGACCGGGTCGCCGTACCGCTCGCCCGTGCCCCGCTCGCCGCCGACCAGCTGGACGACCTCGCCGTCCTGCACGTCGACCGCGGGGACGACCTCGAACGTCGGAAACACGGCGACGGATCGGGCGGCGAGGCTCCTAAAGCCGTCGTCCGGCGCTCGCGCCGGGCGCCGTCCCCCCTTCGCCCTCCGCCCGCGGCCGCCGCCAGTCCCGCAACGCCTTTCGCCCCGGCTCCCGCACCGCGGGTATGGAGCTGTTCGGGTCGAGCGGCACCCGCGGCACCGTCGGGGAGGCGATGACGCCATCGCTCGTCCTCAGGGTCGCGCGCGCGGCCGGCACGGTCTGGGACGCCGACGAGGTGGCCGTCGCGCGCGACACCCGGACCTCCGGGGAGATGCTCACCGCCGCCGCCGCGAGCGGCCTCGCCAGCGTCGGCGTCGACGCCGTCCTGCTCGGCTGCGTCCCGACCCCGGGCGTCACCGGATACTGCGAGCGCGAGGGGGCCCCCGCGCTGGTGGTCACGGCGTCGCACAACCCGCCCGCCTACAACGGCGTGAAACTCCTCGGCGCCGACGGGGTCGAACTGACCGTCGACGCCCTCGAACGGGTCGAGCGCCACGTCTTCGACGAACCGGTGGCCGAAGCCACCTGGGAGGCGGTGGGCAACCTCGACCGCGTCGAGGACGCCAACCGGCGGTACGTCGCGGACCTGCTCGCGGCCAGCGACCGGCGGACCATCGCCGACGCGGACCTGACCGTCGCGCTCGACCCCGGCCACGGCGCGGGGGCGCTCACCTCGCCCGACTTCCTCCGCCGGCTCGGCTGTGAGGTCGTCACGGCCAACGCCCAGCCCGACGGGCACTTCCCGGGACGCGACCCGGAGCCGATCCCCGAGAACCTGGGCGACCTCCGACGGCTCGTCCGCGCCGCGGACGCCGACCTCGGGGTCGCCCACGACGGCGACGCCGACCGGGCCATCTTCGTCGACGAGACGGGCGAGGTCATTCCGGGCGAGGCGTCGCTCGCGGCGCTCGTGGCCGCCGAACTCGACCCCGGCGACGCCGTTGTCGCCGCGGTCAACGCCTCCCAGCGGCTCGTCGACGTGGTCGAGGCCGCCGACGCCCGGCTCGAACTCACGCCCATCGGCGCGACCAACCTCGTCACCCGCATCCGGGAACTGCGCGACGCCGGCGTGGCGGTCCCGGTGGCCGGCGAGGGGAACGGCGGGGTCTATTTCCCCGACTTCCGCCTGGCGCGGGACGGCGCTCACGCCGCCGCGCGCTTCCTCGAACTCGTCGCCGAGCGACCGGCGAGCGAGGTGGTCGAACCCCACCTCGACTACCACCTCGTCCGGCGAAGCGTCGAGTACGGGACCGACCGCGAGCGCGAGCGGCTCCTCGACGCCGCCGCCGACTACGCCGCCGCCGCCCCCGTCGACCCCGACACCACCGACGGCTACCGGCTGGATTTCGGGGACGCGTGGATGCTGGTCCGCCCCTCCGGGACGGAGCCGAAGGTCCGGGTCTACGCCGAGGCGCGCGACCCCGACCGCGCCGCGTCGCTCGCGGACGAACTCGTCTCCGTCCTGCAGTCGGCACGCTGACGTCCGTCACTCGTCGCCCGTCGTCCACCCACTCCGCTCCGGCGAACGCCCCGGTCCTGGCGGTCCGAAATGCCACGTCGACGGTCGTTCCGTCCCCCGTGTGCTCCTCGGCCCGGAGGGTTCCCCGCGACGCGTCGACGATCCACCGCGTGAGCCACAGTCCGGACCCGTCGCTGTGTTCGACCGGGGACTCCGTGCCCCCGCCGAGGGCCCGCCGAGGGCCCGCCGTTCGGCCGTCCGCGTCCGCAGCCCCGTTCGCGTCGACCCTCATCGTCGCGCGCTCGCCCCCGTCGACACGCCCCGCGACCGCCGTGACCGCGACGTGCCGGCTCCGATCGGCCAGGCGGTCGAGGAGCGTCTCGACCCCGTCCACGACCACGCCGACGCAGTCGGACGGGTCGAGCGTGTCCACCACCGCCGCGACGAGCGTCCGGGCCAACCGGTCCCTGTCGGCGATCCGATTCGACGCCTCGCCGTACCGTTCGGCGACCGCCTCCAGCGCCTCGTCGTGCCCGCCTTCCGCGAGCGCGTCGAGTAGCGCGCCGGCGAGCTGATCCGTCCGGCGCCTCGATTTAGGCGGGCCTAAAGGATTGGGCAGTAAAACGGCACCGATCGGCGTCGCCGCGAAGTCGTGCGATCCCCCCTACTCCGCCTCGATTGCCGCCTGCAGGGCCGCCCGCGCCTCGCGCAGCCGGTCGATGTCGTCGCTCACCCGCCCCTCGCGCAGCCGGTCGCGCTGGTCGGCGGTCAGTTCCGCGCGGGCCCGGGCCGACCGCCGCAGGCGGTCGTAGTCGGTCCGGCGGGGGAGGTCGCAGAACCGCCGCGCCCGCTCGACGGTCGCCTCCCCGGCGAACCGGCCGACCAGCGAGACCAGCTCCTCGCCCCGCATCCGGAGGACGTCGGCCTCCGGTGGCGGCCACCCGACGGTCAGCGGCTCGGCGTCCAGCCGTTCGAGGTACGTCCGGTGGGTGGCGACCCGCGCCCGGAGCGCGCCCGGGTCCTCGACGTAATGCTCCAGCTTGGAGGTCGAGTAGTCGGCGTACTCCAGGAGCGTCGGGATCGGTTCCTCGCCAGCGGGGTACTCGGCGACGTACTTCCGGAGGTCCCGTGGCGGCCGCCGGAAGTCGACGAGCGGGTACCGCTCGGCCGTCTCCAGGAGCGCGAAGAGGGTCCGCGCGCTGGCGTCGGCCCGGAACTCGGCGAACGCCTCCTGCACGGCGGCGTTGTACGCTTCGATCGGGTCCTGCAGCCGCTCGACCGACGCGTCGAGGTCGGCGTCGCCGAGCGTCGCGATCCGCTCTAACCGCTCGATGCGCTCCTCGACGGCGTCGAGCGCCTCCCGGGCCTCGTGGCTGGCGCGCCGGAACCGCTCCTCGGCCTCGTCGCGGCGTTCGAGCAGGTCGACCAGTTCGGACGCGGGGGCGAGCGCCTCCCGCGCGGCCGCGAAGTCGGCCTCGCTCAGCCGTCGCTGGTCGACGGTCTCCGCCGCCTCCTCGAAGGCCTCGCGGGCCGGGAGGTCCCCGTCCAGCCCCTCCACCAGTCCGGCGAAGCGGTCCTGGAACTCCACGTACGCCTCGAAGTCGCCCGTGCCGGTCGCCGAGTCCTCGTACCGGTCGAGCAGGGCCGTCGCCTCGCGGTAGGCGTCGGCCGCCGCCGCGACCGCCTCCTCGCCGCGTTCGCGGACCGCCTCCCGGGCCCGCGACCGCTCCGCGCGGAGCGTCTCGACCCGCTCGGCGGCCTCCTCGGCCCGCTCGCACAGCGCCGCCACGTCGGCGTCGGCGTCGGCAGCGTCGACGGCCATCGCCTACCCGTACACCTCGTCGGGGTCGAAGATCCGCTCCCCGATCGTCTCGCCGTCGATGGTCCGGTGGAAGCAGGAGTCGAACCCGGTGTGGCAGGCGCCGCCCTCCTGGTCCACCCGGTAGAGCAGGGCGTCGGCGTCACAGTCCACCCTGATCTCCCGGACGCGCTGGACGTGGCCGCTGGTCGCGCCCTTCTCCCACAGTTCGTCGCGGCTGCGCGAGTAGTAGTGCGCCCGGCCGGTCTCGCGGGTCCGCTGCAGGGCCTCCGGGGAGACGTAGGCGAGCATCAGCACCGCCCCCGTCTCGGCGTCCTGGGCCACCGCGGGCACGAGGCCGTCGTCGCCGAAGTCCACGTCGACGCCGTCCCCGGCCGTGTCCGGGTCGACGACATCGCCCGCTCCGGCGTCCGTCTCGGTCATGGCCGGACGCAGGCGCCTCCCGCCGATAGGTCTTGTGTCAGCGCGGAGCGCCGTTCCGCTCACACGGCGCCGACGGTCGACAGGAGTCCGAACAGGAGGTCGCCGTACGTCAGCCCGAGGACGAGGCCGACGAACGTCGGAACGAGGAAGGGCGTCCCCGGCGATACCAGCACCTCGTCGCGCTCGGCCACCGTCTCCAGACCCTCCCGAAGGGCCGACGGCGTCGTCCCGTAGGCATCACTGTCGATGTCGTCGAGGAACGCCGCCGCCGCCCAGGGGTCGTCGTAGGAGTCGTCGGTGTCGGTCGACTCCCCCTCGGCGGCCGCTCCGTCGTCGGTGTTCGCCCCGTCCTCGCTTCCGCTCCGGCCCCCGTTCAGGTCCTCGTCCGCCCCGTTCTCGCCTCCAGTCGGGCTCTCCGCTGCCCCGCCCGCGTCCGCCGCCGTCCCCGCCCTGTCGGTCGCCGCGCCCGGGCCCGTGTCCAGTTCTGCCCGCCGATCCCGGCCGACGGCCCCGTCGCTCGGGTCGTACGTCTCGCCGACGCTCGCCGGGTCACGGTGGGCGTCGGGAGCGGCCCGGAGCGCCGCGAGGCTCGTCCCCCGCCATCGGAGGTACATCCGGAGCGCGTCGAGGTCCAGCCCCGACCGGGTGACGCCATCGCGGGTCTCGAACAGTCGGCCGTGACACGTCGGGAGACGCTCGACCGGCACCCGTCGGCCGAGGAACATGAGCGGCGACCACTCGCCGGCCAGGGCGTTCCGGACGCCGAGCACCAGCGGGTACGCCAGCCCGACGAGCACGGCGTTCGTGAGGACGGTCATCGAGAACACCCCGAGCGTCGTCCGTTCGAGGGGGAGCGCGACCGTCGGGAGGTAGTAGGTCGGGTAGGTCGGGAGGAGGACGGCGAGGGTCATCAGCGCCTTGGCGTCGGCGCCGCCGAACCCGCCGAACCACCAGAAGAGGTACGCCGCGGGCACGACGAACCCGAGGCTCAGCCCGACGCGTACGAGGAACAGGCGGTCGTCGACCCCCGCGAAGGGGAGGCGGACGAGGGCGTCCCGGACGAGCAGGAGAGCCCCGAGCGCGGCCAGGGGGACCCACGTCGCGTCCGGTACCCGCCGCGTCCGGACGTCGCGCCAGGCCGCGTAGCCGAGGACGGGCACCGCTGCGAGGCGGAGCAGGTCCGGAAGGCTCGCGACTGGCATCGTTCGGCGGTGTTCGACCGGCGAGTTAGGCGTTCCGGTCACCGCTGCCGCCCGCGGCGCGACTGCAGTCCGGCGGTCGCGCCCGCGTCCGACGTGAGGCCGGTCCATCGGCTGCTGGGGTGGCGTCCGTCCGATGGAAAAACGCCGATCGCTGATCGGCGTCGGCGTTCGCGTCGTCCCGTCAGATAACGCGGTTCTGGAGGAAGTCGAGGTGCTTGGCGTTGTAGACGATCTTGACCTCGTCGGAGGCCGGCGACCCGATGCAGGTCAGCCGGACGTTCTCCTCTTCGATCTCCTCGTCCGAAAGGATCTGCTGCATGTCCATCTCGATTTCGCCCTCCTTCAGGATGGACGCGCAGTTCGCACAGGCGCCCGCCCGGCAGGAGAACGGCCAGTCGAAGCCCTGCGCCTCGGCGGCCTCAAGGATGTACTCGCCCTGGTTCACGTCGAGGGTACCGTGGTCCTCGTCAGCGAGGTCGGCGTCGGCAGCCTTCTCGAAGAGGTCGGCGTCGTCCATCGACCAGCCCTGGTCGTCCAGCACTTCGTAGTTGAGGTATTCTACCGTGGGCATCACGCCACCGTGCGAAGGCCAAACGGTTAGACTTTGCTGTTCTCCGTGGCGTCCCCGATATACGCCGGCGCAGGCGGGTGGAGCGGGCCGTCGCCGGGTCGCCCCCCCTCGCCCGCGTCACCGGTTCAGCGTGTGGATCGCCTGGCCCCGGGCGTTCTCGGCGGCCTCCATCACCGCCTCCGAGAGGGTGGGGTGGGTGTGGATCGTCGCCCCGACGTCCTCCAGCGTCGCGCCCATCTCGACCGCCAGCGTCGCCTCGGCGATCAGTTCCGAGGCCTCCGGCCCGACGATCTGGGCGCCCAGGACGGTGCCGGTTTCCCCGTCCGCCACGACCCGGACGAACCCGTCGGTGTGGTGCGGTCCGGCGGTCAGCGCCCGGCCGCTCGCGTTGAACGGCATCTCGCCCACGACGGGGTCGTGGCCGGCCTCGGCGGCCTCGGCCTCGGTCAGTCCGACCGTTCCGACCTCGGGATCGGTGAACACCACGCTCGGGACCGCGCGGTTGTCGAACGCCGCCGGTTCGCCGGCGATGGCTTCGGCGGCGACGACCCCCTCGCGGGAGGCCTTGTGCGCCAGCATCGGCTCGCCGGCCACGTCGCCGACCGCGAACACGCCGTCGACGGCCGTCCGGCACGACTCGTCGGTCTCGACGAAGCCGTCCTCGTTCGGCTCCAGCCCGACGTTCTCGAGCCCCACGGTGTCGGTCACCGGTTCGCGGCCGACCGCCACCAGCACCCGGTCGGCGCCGTAGGTCGACTCCTCGCCCGCCTCGTTCTCGGTCGTGACGACGTACGCGCCGTCGGCGCTGTCGCGCCACCCGTTCGCCGCCTCGCCGAAGTGGAAGTCGATGCCGAGGCCCTCGGCGCGCTTCCGGACCACCCGGGCGACGTCGTCCTCGTACCCCGGGAGCACGTCGTCGAGCATCTCGACGACCGTCACGTCGCTGCCCAGTTTCGCGAACGTCGTCGAGAGCTCCATCCCGATGTAGCCCGCCCCGACCACGAGGAGGCGCTCGGGAACCGACTCCAGGGCCAGCGCCCCGGCCGAGTCGAGCACCGGGTCGTCCTCCAACGGGAGCCCCGGCAGTTCCATCGGCCGCGAACCGGTGGCCACGACGGCGTGCTCGAACTCGACGGTCTCCGCGCCCTGCCCCTCGCCGCCGTGGGCGACGCGGGCCGTCTCCTCGTCCACGAACCGCGCCGTCCCCTCGACGAGCTGGACGCCGTTGGCCTTGCAGAGCTTCTCGACCCCGCCCGTCAACTGGTCGACCACCCCGTCCTTCCAGTCCGCCATCGCCGCCATGTCCACCGCGGGGTCGGCGTGGATCCCCATCTCCTCGGCGTGGCCCGCCTCGTGGGCGAGGTCCGCCCCCGTGATCAGCGCCTTCGACGGGATGCAGCCCACGGTGAGGCAGGTGCCCCCGTAGGCGTCCCGCTCGACGAGCGTCGTGTCGAGGCCGCGCTGGGCGGCGCGGATGGCGGCCACGTACCCGCCCGGCCCGCCGCCGATGACCAGTACCTCGGTGCCGGTGGCGATGTCTCCGACGACCATCACCGTCCGCCACGCGCGGGAGGTAGTAAAAGCGGGGGGACGACGGTCCGGCGCTCGCCCGCCGGCGGAGCGCCTGCGTCGGGCCCGCCGGCCCATGCCCGCCTACTCCAGGTCCAGCAACAGCCGCGTCGGGTGCTCCAGCAGGTCGATCACGTGGTTGGTGAACCGGGCGGCGACCGCCCCGTCGACGACCCGGTGGTCGATCGAGAGCGAGAGCGGGAGGGTCTTCCGGGCGACAACCTCGCCGTCCACGACGCGCGGGCGGTCCTCGATCGCTCCGAGCGCGAGGATCGCCACCTCGGGGTAGTTGACGATGGGTGTCGCGTACTCGCCGCCGATGGTCCCGACGTTGGTGATCGTGAACGTCCCGCCCTGCAACTCCTCGCGGTCGATGGTCCGGTCACGCGCTCGGTCGGTGCGCTCGGCGACCTCCGACGCGAGCGCCTCCAGCCCCTTCGCGTCGGCGTCCTCGATCACCGGCACCATCAGCCCCGCGTCCGTCGCCGTCGCCACGCCGAGGTTGTACTCGTCGCGCAGCACGATTTCGCTCCGCTCCTCGTCCAACTGGGCGTTCACGTACGGGAACTCCCGGAGGCCGGCGATCACCGCCTTCATCACCAGCGGCAGGTAGGTGAGGCGGACGTCCGCAGCCGCGTTGAGTTCCTCGCGGACCGCCACGAGTTCGGTCACGTCGGCGGAGTCGTGGTGGGTGACGTGGGGGGCCGTGAACTTCGACTTCGTCAGCCGATCGCCGATGGTCCGCCGGACGCCGCGGTACGGCACCCGCTCCCCGGACGGACGGGGTTCGGCCTCCGCCTCGGCCCCGCTTTCGCCCTCGGCTCCCGTCCCTTCGCCCGTCTCCGCGGGTTCGGTCGCTCCGCCGGCGGCGTACGCCCGCACCTGCTCGGGGGTGACGAACGCCTCGCCGTCACGGGTCTCGTCGGTCGGTACGTCGTCGATGTCGACCCCCGCTTCCTCGGCGATCCGCCGCGTCGCCGGCGCGGCGAGCGTTCGCTCGCGGCCGGCCGCTTCCGCGCCCGATGGGCCGGCGGCCGTCGTTCGCTCGCCCTCGGTTTCGCCTTCCTCGGCCCCCGACGCGCCGTCCCGACGCGTCACCGCGGACTCCAGGCCCTCCCCGACGGAGCGCGGCTCGGGCGGTTCCTCGCCTTTTCCCTCGGACGTTTCTTCCGCGGTCGCGGCTGCCTCGCCCTCGGTGCCCGCGGCCGTCCCCCCTTCGGCCGCAGTCCGGACGTCGGACTCGGTCACCCGCCCGCCGGGACCGCTCCCGGCGACGACGTCGAGGTCCACGCCGAGTTCGCGGGCCAGGCGGCGGACGCTCGGGGGCGCGACCGCGCCGCCGGGGCGGGTGGGCGGTTCCGCTTCCCCGGTCTCGGCTGTCGGTTCCGCTTCCCCCCCGGCCGCTGCCGCTTCCGTCCCCTCCCCGTCTATTGGCTCCGGCGCTTGCTCCCCGTCCACCGGCTCCGGCGCTTGCTCCGCCGCCGCTTGCTCCGCCGCCGCTTGCTCCGCTGTCGGTTCCTCCGCCGCCGCTTGCTCCGCTGTCGGTTCCTCCGCCGCCGCTTGCTCCGCCGCCGACCCGCCACCGGCGGCTTCGGCCGCCGCTCCCCCCTCGTCCGCCGCCTCCTCGGGCACGTCGAACGAAATGACGACCTCGCCGACCGGAACGACCTCGCCGGGGTCGGCGTGGAGTTCGTGGACGGTTCCGTCGTAGGGCGACGGAATCTCGACCAGCGCCTTGTCGGTCTCGACCTCGGCAACGGGCTGGTCCTCGCTCACCGGATCGCCCGGTTCGACCAGCCACTCGACGATTTCGCCCTCGGCGACCCCCTCGCCCACGTCCGGCAGCCTGAACTCGCGGATCATGGGAACTCCGCCGCCTCCCTGATGCCCTCCTCGATCCGTGCGACCGAGGGCAGGTAGTAGTCCTCCAGCGCGTAGAGCGGATAGGGCACGTCGAAGCCGGTCACGCGGACGACCGGCGCCTCCTGGTAGAGCAGCGCCTCCTCCTGGAGGAGCGCGGCGATTTCGCCGCCCAGCCCGCCGGTCCGGGGCGCCTCGTGGACGACGACCGCCCGGCCGGTCTTCCGGAACGAGTCGACGAGTGCGTCGCGGTCGAGCGGCGAGACCGTCCGGAGGTCGACGACCTCGACGTCGATGGTTGGAGAGAGGTTCTCGGCGGCCTCCAGCGTCGCGCGGGTCATCGCGCCCCAGACGAACACCGAGACGTCGCTCCCCTCGCGGCGGACCGCCGCCTCGCCGAGCGGCACGGTGTAGGACCCCTCGGGCACGTCCTCGCGGAACGAGCGATAGATGAGTTTGGGTTCGAGGAAGACCACCGGGTCGGGGTCGCGGATGGCCGCGAGGAGCAGCCCCTTGGCCCCGTACGGCGTCGAGGGGACGACCACCTTCAGCCCCGGTTCGTGGACGTAGAAGGCCTCCTTGGACTCGGAATGGTGTTCGGGCGCGCGGATGCCGCCGCCGTAGGGCGCCCGGACGGTGATCGGAGCGGTGACGCTCCCGCGGCTCCGGGTCCGCAGGCGGGCGGCGTGGCTCACGAGCTGGTCGAACGCGGGGTACATGAACCCGGAGAACTGGATCTCCGGGACGGGTCGCAGGCCGTAGGCGGCCATGCCGATGGCCGTCCCGACGATGCCCGACTCGGCGAGCGGGGTGTCGATCACGCGGTCCTCGCCGAACTCCTCGTAGAGCCCCTCGGTGGCGCGGAAGACGCCGCCGTTCTCGGCCACGTCCTCGCCCATGACGATCACGTCGTCGTCGCGGGCCAGTTCGGTCCCCAGCGCGTCGCGCACCGCCCCCACGAGCGTCAGGCTCTGGCTCTGGCTTCCGGTCGGCTCGGCGGTCGATTCGGGCTCGGCATCGGCGTCGGTGTCGTGTTTCTCGCTGGCCATGGTCAGTCCCGGCGGATCGCGTCGTCGCCCCGCTCCTCGCGGAGCCGTTCGAGCGCCGCGCGCTGCTCTTGCAGGGCCGGCGACGGCGCCGCGTAGGCGTGGTCGAACATCTCGCCCGGCTCGGGCCGGGGGGTGGATTCGGCCGCCTCGACGGCGTCCCGCACCGTCGCCTCGACCTCGACGTCGATGGCGTCGACCCGTTCGTCGTCCAGCCGTCCGGTTCCCCGGAGGAACTGTTCGAGCCGGGGAATCGGGTCCAGTTGCTTCCAGCGCTCGACCTCCTCGTCGTCGCGGTAGACCGTCGGGTCGTCGGCGGTGGTGTGAGCGCCAAACCGGTACATCTCGGCCTCGAGCAGCGTCGGGCGGGCCTCGTCGTCGGCCGGCGTCCGCGCCTTCTCGACGGCCGCCTCGGTCGCCGCGTAGACCGCCAGCGGGTCCATGCCGTCGACCTGGACGCCGGTGAAGCCGTAGGCCCGCGCCTTCTCCGCGATGGTATCGCTCGCCGTCTGGTGTGCGCGGGGCATCGAAATCGCCCACTGGTTGTTGTTGCAGAGGAAGACCGTCGGCGTGTCGAACACGCCGGCGAAGTTCAGCCCCTCATGGAAGTCGCCCTCGCTCGTCGCGCCGTCGCCGAAGTTGACCAGCGCGACCGTCCGGTCGCCGTCGAGCTTCGCCGCCCACGACAGCCCGACGGCGTGAGGAATCTGCGTCGCGATGGGCACCGCCACGGGGAAGACGTTCTCCTCGCCCCGCCGGTTGCCCCGCTCGTCGCCCATCCAGTACTGGAGGATCCGCGCGAGCGGCACGCCGTGGATGCGCGACGCGGCATGCTCCCGGTAACTGGGGAACAGCCAGTCGCGCTCGGCGAGCGCGTGGGCGCTCCCCACCTGCGCGGCCTCCTGGCCGGAGAGGGGCGGGTACGTACCCATCCGGCCCTGGCGCTGGAGGCTGACGGCCCGGCGGTCGAAGGTGCGCGCGAGGCGCATCTCGCGGTACATCCCGACCAGTTCCTCGTCGTCGAGGTCCGGTACTTCCCCCACGACCGATCCCTCCTCGTCGAGCACACGGATGCGGTCGTCCGGATCGCGCTGGAGGAGGCTCACGGCACCACCCGTCGGTCCCGGTCACGGATGCGGATCCGGCACATGGGTCGAACCTCTGTCGCCCGGCTAATATGGCTTTCGTGGGTTCCCCCCGCCGTCGCACGATGGCGTCGACCCGTATCCGGCACCGACGGTTCGTGCTCGTCCCCGACCTGCCGGACGCGGGGCTCGTGCCGGTCGAACGCTCGCCGAACGCAGGGCTCGTGCCGGTCGAACGCTCGCCGGACGCGGGGCTCGCGTCGGCGAGACGCGTCCGGCCTCGCCGGGGACGACCCGACCCTCAGTCGCCGGTTCGCGCCGCCCGGCGGGCTGCCTCGACGGTCCGCCCGTCCCGTTCCAGCGCCTCGACGAACAGTTCGCCGGCGCGGTACGAGGACCGGACCATCGGCCCGCTCGCGCAGTAGAGGAAGTCGAACGTCTCCTCGGCCACCCGGCGCCACGTCTCGAAGGTCCCGGGATGGACGTACTCGGCGACGTCGAGGTGAGAGTGCGAGGGCTGGAGGTACTGCCCGAAGGTGACGACGTCGACCCCGGCCTCCCGGAGGTCCGACAGGGTCCGGTAGACCTCGTGGGCGTACTCGCCGACGCCGAGCATCAGGCTCGTCTTGGCGTAGACGTCCCGCTCGGCTGCCCGGGAGAGCACCGACAGCGACTGCTCGTAGCCCGCGCGCCGGTCCCGCACCGGCCACTGGAGACGCTCGACGGTCTCGACGTTGTGCGCGAACACGTCCGGGCCGGCGTCGAGTACCTCGTCCACGAGGTCCGGGTCCCCCTGGAAGTCGGGGGTCAGGGTCTCGACCAGAATTCCCGGGTCGCGGGCCTTGATCGCCCGGACCGTCTCGGCGAAGTGCCCGGCGCCCTGGTCGGGAAGGTCGTCGCGGTCGACGGAGGTGAGCACCACGTAGTCGAGGCCGATTTCCTCGACTGCGTCGGCCACGTTCGCCGGTTCGTCGGGGTCGAGCGGCTCCATCCCGCCGGTCGACACGTCACAGAAGTTACAGCCACGCGAGCAGCGGTCGCCCATCAACATGAACGTCGCCGTGCCCGGCCCGGAGCGGCCGCTCCAGCACTCCCCCAGGTTCGGACAGTTCGCCTCCTCGCAGACCGTGTTGAGGTCGTGCTCCCGGAGCGTCGACTTGATGTCGGTGAACCGCCGACCCGACGGGGGGCGGGTCTTCAGCCAGTCGGGTTTCCGGCGGTGGCGCCGTGCCGGGTCGTTGGGGCGCCGCCGTGCCGGTTCGTCGGAGCGCTCCCCCCGCAGTCCGTCGGCCCGCCGCGTCCCTCCGGCGCCGGCCTCGCCCTCGCCGTCGGCACCCGTGCCTCCCATGTCCGTCCCTTTCCGTCTGCGGGCAAAAGCCTGTGGACCGAGCGGCGTCTATGCGCGTGCACGCCGGGACGCCTATGACGGTCCGCCGCGACCGTCGGCGCGTGCCGGACGAGGATGCCCTGGTCGACGGTCCGGTCGCGCGGACGCTGCTCTCGCTCGCGACGCCGCTCGTCGCCCAGAACGTCGTCCGCGTGGTCCAGCAGGTCGTCGACGCCTTCTGGGTCGGCCGCATCGGAGAGGCGGCGGTCGGCGCTGTCGGTCTCGTGATTCCCGTCCTCGCGGCGGCCTTCGCCCTCCTCGTCGCGCCCTTCGTCGGTACGCAGGTCCTCGTCTCGCGGCGGGTCGGCGCCGACGACCACCGGGGGGCCCGCGCGGCGGTGGGCGCCGGCGTCGCGCTGTCGCTCGCGGTCGGCGTCGCGGCGGGCGCCAGCCTCGTCCTCGGCGCGCCCGGGATCGTCGCCCTGCTCGGCGCCGGACGGGAGGTCGCTCCCCTGGCGGCCACTTACCTCGCCGTGGTCGCCGCCGGCCTCCCGCTGGCGGGCGTCAGCGACGCGGTCGAGGCCGGCTACACCGGGTGGGGAGCGACCCGGCTCTCGCTCGTCGTCAACGTCGCCACCGTCGGCGTCAACCTGGCGCTCGACCCCGTCCTCGTCCTGGGCCTGGGGCCGGTCCCGGCGCTCGGGGTCCGCGGAGCCGGCTACGCCACCGTCGCGGGCTATGCCGCCGGCCTCGCGCTGGCGCTCGTGCTCCTGAAACGCCGGCGCGTCCTCGACGCCGCGACGCTGGTCCCGACGCGGGCCGACGTGCGCGAGACCGTATCTGTCGGCGCGCCGGTCACGGGCCGCCACCTGCTCTCGGCCGCCGTCCGGGTCGCGCTCGTCGGCCTCGTCGCCGTCGTCGCCGGGGCCCCGGGACTCGCGGCCTACACCGTCGGCGCCAGGGTTGCGAGCGTCGCCGTCGTCCCCGCCAGGGGGCTGGGCCAGGCCACACAGAGCATGGTCGGACAGAACCTCGGCGCCGGCCAACCCGACCGGGCCGACCGGACGACCCTCGTCGGCGTTGGCCTGGCGGCCGGCCTGCTAGCGCTGGTCGGGGCCACCCAGTGGTTCGTCCCCGCGCCCGTCGCCGACGCGTTCGTTCCCGACCTTTCAGCCGCGGGCCGCGCCCACGCCCGTACCTACCTCCGGGTGCTGGCGTACGGCTACCCCGCCATCGGTGCCGCCGACCTGATAGTGGCCGGGTTCAACGCCGCCGCGCGCACCCGGGTTGGGCTGGTCGCCGACCTGTTGAAGTACTGGGGAGTCCGGCTCCCGGTCGCCGCCTTCGCCCTGCCTTCGGTCGGGCCGGCGGTCGGCGTCGGAGCCGTCTTCTGGGCGGTCACCCTCTCGAACGTCGCCGCCGCCGCCGGATTGGCGGCCTATCTCGCGCGGGAGCGCGGCCGGGGACTGTTCGCCGGCGCCGCCGAGCGGGACGGATCGTCGGGTTCCGGCGACTGACGCCACAGGCCGCGCTCCCCCGACGCGGCGACGGGCCGAACCGGTTTCCCACGACCGTCGGCCGCCCGCGGAGAGCAACGCCTATGCCGTCGCGTCTCCGGATATCGTTCCGATGGAACGGCCCCGCCCCGAACGGCACGCCCCGCGCCCCGCGCCGCTCCCGCATCGGTCCCCGGCGAGGCGCGGCCGGGGGCGCCGAGGGAGGCGGTCGCAGTGAGGGTCGCGGACGTCGTCCCGGAGTTCGCCGACGCCTTCGGATTCGAGGAGTTCAACCGGATGCAGCGGGAGGCGCTGCCCGCCCTCCTCGACTCGGCGGAGAACGTGGTGGCGGCCGCACCCACCGCGAGCGGGAAGACCGCGCTCGCGGAACTGGCCATCTGCGAGACGCTCCGCGACGGGGGGACCGCACTCTTCGTCGCCCCGCTCCGCGCGCTCACGAACGAGAAGGAGAGCGAGTGGGAGCGGTTCGAGGACCTTGGCTACTCGGTGTACGTCGTCACCGGCGAACGGGACCTGAACCCCCGCCGGGCCGAGCGCGCGGACATCCTCGTCGTCACGCCGGAGAAGGCCGACTCGGCCACCCGCAAGCACGACTCGCCGCGCTACGGGTTCATCGCCGACGTCGACTGCGTCGTCATCGACGAGGTCCACCTGCTCGACTCCGAGACGCGCGGCGGGGTGCTGGAGGTCGTCGTCTCGCGGCTCCGCCGGCTCTGTGCCCCCCGCATCGTCGCGCTCTCGGCGACCATGAAGAACGTCGAGGACGTGGCCGCGTGGCTCGACGCGCCCCCCGAGACCACCTTCGCGTTCGGCGACGAGTACCGCCCCGTCGACCTCCACACCGGCGTCGAGACCTACACCCACGGCGACAACGCCTTCGCGGACAAGTACCGCCGGCTCTTTCGTGCACTGGACCTCGCGGAGCCCCACCTCCGGGAGGACGGCCAGGCGCTCGTGTTCGTCTCCGCCCGGCGCGACACGGTCGAGGCGGCCCGGAAGGCCCGCGACGAACTCGTCGAGCGGGACGTCCCGGTCGGCGCCCGCGGCGACTACGACCTCCACACCGCCGCGGAGGACCTCTCGAACGACGTCCTCCGCCAGTCGGTCGTCGACGGCGTCGCCTTCCACCACGCCGGCCTCGGAAAGGACGACCGCGACCGGGTCGAGGCGTGGTTCCGCGACGGAACGATCGACCTCCTGTTCTCCACCTCGACGCTCGCGTGGGGGGTCAACCTCCCGGCCCGGTGCGTGATCATCCGCGACACGAAGCGCCACGACCCGCTGGAGGGTGAGGTCGACGTCTCGCCCATCGACGTGCTCCAGATGATCGGGCGCGCCGGTCGCCCGGGCTACGACGACGTCGGGTACGGCTGGGTGGTCTGTGACGAGGCCGACGCCGACCGCTACCGGCGCCTGCTTGACGAGGGCACCGAAATCGAGTCGCGCCTGGCGACCGACCTGGACGCCCACCTCAACGCCGAAATCGCGATGGGGACCGTCGACGACCTCGACGACGTGATGGCGTGGCTGGAGACGACCTACTACTACGCGCGCGCGACGGCAGCGCCGGAGCAGTACGACGTGGGGTCGCTCCGGGAGCGGGTCCGCGACACCCTCGAATCGCTGGTCGACCGCGGGTTCGTCACCCTGG
The DNA here is from genome assembly GCA_042219325.1 of Haloferacaceae archaeon. Taxonomy (GTDB): domain Archaea; phylum Halobacteriota; class Halobacteria; order Halobacteriales; family Haloferacaceae; genus CAZMLQ01. The sequence continues at coordinate 37,694 of JBDGQA010000005.1, forward strand.
ACGACGACCTCTCGGTCGCGGCGACCCCGCTCGGCCGCCTGGCGTCGTCCTACTACCTCCGCCTCGACACCGCCGTCCGCTTTCGCGACCTGGCCGACTGCGACCGCCTGACCGACGACATGGTTTTGGAAGCGGTCGCCGGCGCCGCCGAGTTCCGCTCGGTCTCGGCCCGCCAGTCCGAGAGCGATGCAGTGGCATCGGTGTTGACCGGCGTCGAGACGGACCTGGACGACGGCCCGGGGAAGGTACTCGCCATCCTCCGGGCGAGCATGGCCGACTCCGTGCCGGGCGACCTCCGGGCCGACGCGTGGGCCATCCGGCAGAACGCGCTCCGCCTGCTCGCCGCCCTCCGGGCCTTCCTCGGCCGCTTTGCCGGGGCGAGACAGGCAAACCTCGCGTGCCGGGTCGGCGCCCGCGTCGAACACGGTGTCTCCGCCGACGCGGTCGGCCTGACCGCCGTCGACGGCATCGGCTCCGGCCGCGCGCGGACGCTCGCCCGCGCCGGCTTCCGGACGCCACGCGACCTCGTCGACGCCGGCGCCGGGGAACTCGAACGGGCCGGGCTCTCCGCGGGCGTGGCCGAGCGAGTGGCCGAGGCGGCCGCCGACCTCCCCGCCGTCTCGGTGACGTGGGACTGTCCCGACGCCGTCGCGCGCGGCGGAAACGCGACGGGCGAGGTGCGCGTGACGAACGCGGGCGGCGGCGCGACCGCCGGGGTTCGGGTGACGGTCAACGACGTCGAGATGACCGCCATCGAGACCCACCTCGGCGAGGCGACCCTGCCGGTCGCCGTCGTCGGCCCGCCCGACGTCGACGAGTTGACACTCCGGGTCGAGGTGGCCGTCCCCGACCTCCCGCTCCCGCCGACGACGGACACGCGGACGGTGGCGGTGCGGGACTGACGCCGGCCCCGCGCCGACCGGAGTGGCGACGTCGACCGCCGTATCCCGGGATTGAAATCCCATGACGCGACCACCCGCCCCGTGCCGATGGACGCCGACGCAGCCGCCGGAACCGTCCGCGTTCTCGCGGGCGAGTGTACCGTTCGCTTCGAGGGGTCGCGCGAGCGCACGCAACGCGGCCACGTGATCGTGGTGATAAAGCCGGACCGAACGACGCTGGTCCACGACGCCGACGGCTACCAGCCGGCGGCGTGGCTCACCCGCC
>JBDGQA010000086.1:0-38569 GCA_042219325.1 Haloferacaceae archaeon
ATCGGCTTCGACGAGTTCGTACGAGAGGTCGGCCAACTCGTCCGGAACACCACCGATCTCGACTTCCTTGTAAACCGTCTCTGGTACAAGTAGTGTGTCAAACGTCGCGAGGAGTTCGAGCGAATCGATTTCGGCAAGGTGAATGAGCGGTCCTGTGTCCGAGACAGCCGCGAGCGTCACGCGTTCAGGCCCCAGTCGATGTCCTCCTCGACGAGCTCACGCTCTCGCTCCGCTCGCTCGACTTTCGTCCGGCCGACACGTTCGATTGCTTCCTCGCGGTCGAGTTCGCCGTCGAGGTACTGTGCGAGCACGAGGTCCTCCCACAAGTCTTCGAGACCGCGTTCGAGTGCTCGCTCGAACACTTCGGACTCCGGAAGACCGCGAGCCTCCGCGATTTCTCGAACCCGGTCGGAGATTTCGGCGGCCATACAGTGTGGTTGCTCGGCAACGTTCATAAATCCGTGTCTGCCCGCCCGGCGTAGACCTGACCGGGGCCTATGTCTACTGTGGCCACAACCAGATTCCATCAGAGACACCGTCTACCGTCAAAAATGGCGGCCTCTGCACTCATAGGGCTCGTCGTAGCCGGGCGCCACCCCGGCTCGGCCCGGTGGCTCGTCATCGGCCGGTCGGAGCGACGCGGCGGCGCCGGAAGTGTCTTCCGTCAGTCGGATCCGCCGGTTCGTCGCCGATCAGTCCCCGCTCCCGTTCTCGCCGTCGCCCTCGTCGACCCGGACGGTCAGGACGGGCACGCTCGCCTCCGCGACCACGCGGGCGGAGACGCTACCGACCATGTTCTGCCGGTAGTTGGCGCCATGGGTGCCCATCGTCACGAGGTCGATGCCCTCCTCCGCGATGGTGGCGAGGATCTCCTCGGCGGGGTCGCCCTCCCGTACGGTCGTCGTCACCTCGATACCCCGGGATTCGAGCGCCTCCCTGGCCGCCGCCGTGGCGGTGGCGGCCTCGGCCTCGAGTTCCTCGCGAACGTCGTCCCGGAGGTCGTCGGCAAGCGTGAGGAACGCGCGGTCGTCGACCACGTAGAGGACGTGGACCGTCGCGTCGCGGTCGGACGCAATGGCCGCGGCGTGGTCGACCACCGCCGCCGAGGAGTCGCTGCCGTCGGTCGGCAGCAGGATGTCGTCGTACATGCCCCGGGGTTCGCCCGCGGACGTCAAGAACGCGGCGGTTCGGCGGAGCACGCAACCCGGACGGACGCCTCTCGCGGCGCCCCGTCCGGTTTCGCCGCCATCGCCGTGACCGCCGTCTCGATCGGCTTGCCGGTGTAGACGTTTATCACGCGCCGGTCCGCGACGACCTCCTCGGTCGAGGTCGTTCACGTGGCTAGACCGGTGCTATCGTGCGGCGATCACGTCGCTGCGGCGTCGAACGCGGACCCAAGCGGCTCGCCGGGGCACCGGGATTGCCGGTGTTTCGACCGTCGACGGGGGCGACCGGCAGACTGGTGCGATCACCCCACCCCGCGTCGGCGTTCGGACTCGCACTCACTGTCCCCCGAAAAACTCCGCCTGGATGTCCTCGTCTCGGCGGAGCGTCTCGGCGTCGTCCTCCCTGCGTATCTGTCCCTGGGAGATGAGGTACGCCCGGTCGGCCCGCTGGAGGACCTCCTTGGCGTTCTGTTCGACGACGAGTATCGAGGTCCCCGCGTCGTTGATGGCGTCGATCTCGTCGAAAAAGTCCTGGACGAGGTTCGGCGCCAGTCCGGCGCTGGGCTCGTCGAGGACGAGCAACTCCGGTTTGACCATCAGCGCACGGCCGATGGCGACCATCTGCTGTTGCCCCCCGGACAGCTCCCCGGCCTTCTGGTCCGTCCGTTCCTCCAGGATCGGGAACCGGTCGTACACCCGGCCGAGGGCGTCGTCCGGGAACTCGTCGTGGAGATAGGCACCCATCTTGAGGTTTTCCCGGACCGTGAGGTCGGGGAAGACGTTGTCCTCCTGGGGCGTCAGCACGAGGCCGGACTCGGTGACGTCGACGGTGTCGGCGCCGGTGATGTCTTCCTCGCCGAACCGGATCGTTCCCTCGAGGCGGTCACACAGGCCGAAGACGGCGCGTAGAAGCGTCGTCTTTCCGGCGCCGTTCGGGCCGATGACGCCGACGTACTCGCCCTCGCCGACCGTGAGGTCGACTCCCTCGAGCACCGTCAGTTCCCCGCCGCCGTACCCGGCATAGAGCCCGGATACGGTGAGAAGTGCGTTTCCGGACACGGTCAGGTCTCCAGCGGCTCGCCGGTGTAGACCTTGATGACCTGTTCGTCCCGGACGACCTCCTCCGTCGGGCCGTCCGCCAACACTTCCCCCTGGTTGAGCACGATGAGACGGTCGACGAGTTCGACCAGCGATTCGAGCCCGTGCTCGATGACGAGAAACGTCATCCCTTCGTCGTTGAGTTCCTTGATGTACGCCGAGATCTCGCCGATGGTCTCCTCGTCGATGCCCGCGTAGGGTTCGTCGAGCATGAGCAGGTCCGGGTCGAGCATCAGGGCGCGGGCGACCTCGAGGAGCTTGCGTTGCCCCCCCGAGAGCCGGCCGGCGTACTCGTCGGCGCGCTGGGCGAGGTCGAACCGCTCGAGTAACTCCTCGGCGCGCCGGGTGATCTCCCGTTCGTACTCGGTGACCTCGTCGGTGCCGGCGAGCGCCCGGAGCGTCCGCTCGCCTGGATGGTCGGGTGCCGCGAGGCGCACGTTGTCGAGCACCGAGAGCGTGGTCACCGCGCGGCTGTGCTGGAACGATCGGACCATCCCCTCGTGGGCGAGCTCGGCGGAACTGTAGCCCGTCACCTCCTCGCCGCCGAAGTAGACGCTTCCGGCCGTCGGCTCCAGAAAGCCGGTGACGCAGTTGAAAAACGTCGTCTTCCCGGCGCCGTTGGGACCGATCAGGCCGACGAGTTCGCCGTTCTCGATATCGACGCTGACGTCGTCGAGCGCCTGGATGCCGCCGAAGCTCTTCGACAGCCCCCGTGTTGCGAGCAGCGTCATTTGAACACCTCCAGTCGTTCGGATTCGCCCCAGATTCCGGCCGGCCGGTACCGGATTATGAGGATGAACAGCAGGCCGAACAGGATGGGTCGCAACGCGTTGAACCGAACCGCCGAGACCGGAATCTCGCCTTTCAGCTGGGCGAACAGCAACCGGAACCCGATGATGAACAGGAGCCCACCGGCGACGCCCCGATAGTTGCCGAGCCCTCCGAGCATCATGCTCAGCCACAGCAGGACGGTGATGTCGATGGAGGTCATCGCGGTCGAGGCCCCGCCCTGGAACACCGCCCACATCGCACCGCCCAGTCCGGCGATCACCGCCCCGTAGATGAACACCTGCATCTTGTAGTGGAACGTGTTCTTGCCGACCGAGCGGGTCGCATCCTCGTCCCCGAGGATCGCCCGCAGGACGCGGCCGTAGGGCGCGTCCGAGAGCCGACGGAAGATCTCGTATCCGATGAACAGGGTCGAGAGGAACAGGAGCGCGGTCGCGAGAAACTGGACGTCGTCGTTGACGGCCATCGCAGCGATCGGGTTCGGGAGATTCGAGATGCCCTTTTCGCCGCCGAAGTACTTGGGATAACTGCGTACGATGGCACGGAAGATCTCGGCGGCGGCCAGCGTGACCATCGCGAGGTAGTCGCCGCGCAGGCGAAGCGTGGTGAGACCGATGAATCCGCCGACGAGGGTCGCGGCGACGATCGCCCCGATTCCCCCGACGATCCACGGCAGTCCGAGGCCGGTACCGAAGATGGGGTTGACCGCGGTCAGGATCGCCATCGTGTACGCGCCCACGCCGAAGAACAGCACCGGCCCGAAGTTGGCGATCCCGGTGTCGCCGAACTGCATGTTGAGACCGAACAGCACCAGTCCGTAGACGGCGAACGCCGTCAGCCGGTTCGTTACGAGGAACATCTGGGACGGCATCCGGAGCGAGATCCCGGAGAGGAGCAACGCCATCGTCGCGGCGAGCAACGCGACGCCGATACCGGCCATGTTGCCCGGCACGGCTACGACGGCCTCGTTGAGCCGGTCGTGGGCGGTGTCGTCGGTGGACGAACTCCGTTCGGGGGCGGTCACGTCTCCACCTCCGTACCGGCGATCCCGGACGGTTTGAGCAGCAAGACGAGGATCAGGACGAAGAAGGACACCTGTCGCGACATGGGTGCGATGAACTCGCCGATCGGCAGCAGGTAGCGGGAGAGAACGGGGATCGGCTCGAGCAACGGACTGAAGCCGGCCGCCGCGAACGCGATCGTGAGACCGATCAGGTACGCGCCCAGGAACCCGCCGTAGACGCTTCCGACGCCGCCGAGGATCGCCGACGCGAGGATGACCAGAATGAACTCTAACCCCAACTGGGGTGACACCTCACCCACGGCACCCACCATGAGGCCCGAGAGGCCCGCCAGTCCGGACGCGAGCACCCACGTGTACTGGCGCATCCGGTAGGATCGGATCCCCGACAGCTGGGCCAGGTCCTCGTTGCTCGCGGTCGCGCGCATCGCGATGCCCAGGTCCGTCCGCGTCAACAGCAGATGAATGCCGATCAGCGTGACGACCGCGACGGCCATCACCAGGAGCATCTTCGTCGTCACGTAGAAGTTGAGCGGGCCGAAATCGATGCGGAACGTCTTCTTCGGGACGAAGACGAATTTCAGTGTGATGAAACGCCGTTCGGTCCCCCACACGAACCGATAAAGGTTCCTGAGGACGACCCCGAGCCCAATCGAGGTGAGCAACAGGGGGATCGGGCCGGTGTCGTGGATCGGCGTGAAGACGACCCGCGAGACGGCCCACCCGACGATGGCCGAGACCACGAACACGCCGGCGATGGTGAACCAGACGTTCAGTCCCAACCACTGGCTGGCGGCCAGAAAGACTCCCAGGTAGCCGCCGAACGTCATGTACTCGCCGTATCCGAAGTTGATCATGTCGACGATGCCGTAGATGAGGGAAAAGCCCATCGTCGCGATGGCTATGTACGACCCTTTCTCGAGCCCGAAAACCACGAACTGAAAGAGTCCCATGGGGTATGCACCGGACGTTGTGGTTTATGATTTAGGGGGCTTCCCGGCCGGAGGGTCGCGGAAGCGACGGCGAACCACCCAGCCGACGGCGTGGCGACAGCCGCCTCTGATGGAGTCGTGCGCCGCGCCCGACACGGGTGAGCCGAAACGGCGGCGCGTCACGACTTCGCCAGTTTGGCGACCTCCTGCACGACCGGCTTGATCTTGTCGGCCGAGACCATCGTGACCTCCGTCCACTCCGATGGGGCCAGTTCCCAGATCCGCGCAGCGTTGAAGACGTCGCCGGTCGAGTCGAAGTCGACCCGCGTCTGAGCGCCGACGTAGTTGATGTCGTTGCCGTTTTGAAGGGCCTTCTTGCCCTCGGCGAACGTACTGACCTCCTTGCCGGGTGGGCGAGCGGCGGGGCCGAGATTCCGCTCGATTGCCTCGTGACTGGCCTCGCCACCACGCTGGATGGCCAGTGCCGAGAGCGTGATGGCGTCGTAGGCCGAGGCGGACCAGTTGTTGACCGTCAGGTCGTCCTTGTAGTCGTCCGACTGTTTCACGAAGCTGTCGAACTTGTCGAGGTAGGTGTCGGCGTAGGGGCCGGCAATGGCTGGTACGGACACGCGGACCCAGTTGTCCTCGAGTATATCGCCGAGTTCGTTGCGGACCTTGGAGTTCTTCATCGGGTTCGAGAGCATGACCTTGCTCCCGTATCCGGCCTGCTCCCACTCGTTGAGCATCGTAATCGCGTCGGGGGCCTCCTCGACGGCCACGCCGAACAGGTCGATGTCCGCTTGGAAGAACGACTCCAGATCCGACCGGTAGGTGGTCTTGCCGGCCTCGACCTCCAGACGTTTTGCCTGGCTGAGGCCGTCGATGACCTCGACGGCGTCGTAGAAGGCGCCCGCCCAGGTCCGGGCCCCCGACGTCTTGGTGTTGATGACGCCGATGTTCGTCGCGCCGGCGCTTTTGGCGTGGAGGGCCGCCGCGGCGGTGTGCTGGGTGTCGGCCCCGGTCGTCCGCCAGTACCAGCCGTCGTCGCTGAGGTCTTTCGGCGTGCCCTTGTCGCCACCGCGGGTGTCGAGGAACCGCGTGCCCGCGTACATGGTGACGAAGGGCACCTTCTGCTTCTGGATGAAACTCCAGTTCGGAACGGTCGTCGTGGAGGTCAGTCCGTTGATGACCACCGCGTCGTCGACGTTGATGAACTGCCGGAGGACCTTCCGCGCTTTCGGCGGTTTGTACGCCGTGTCGCGACGAACGAGTTCGATCTCCCGGTCCAGGGGTCCCCCGGCCTCGTTTATCATCCGGTGGGCGATGTCCGACGACGCCGAGACGGGCGGCTGAATGAACGAGATCCCTCCCGACAGGAGTGCCGGCTGTCCGAAGGTGATCTTGCCCGCCCCGCCACCGCCGGACGTGGTCGTCGTTTGCCCCCCCGTGCCCGGGGTCGCGGTCGCCGTTTCCTCGCCGCCTCCCCCCCCGGTACATCCGGCGAAACCTGCGAGTCCAGCGACACCTGCCGCCCCACTCACCCGCAGGAACGTCCGCCGCTCCACGCCATCGGTCGTCTCCGAGTGATTTGGTACCATACCAACCGCACACTTGCTTGTTCGGATACATAAAAACACCGCGGAGATGTCCGTTCGACGCCTCAGCCCGCGAAACTTCCGCGGACCGGGGGGAGCGGGAGTGCTACTCCCGCCGGCCACCGGACGGACGGCGACGCCCGTCCCCCGGCCGTCCGGGCATCTCCGAGACGGTCCGGCGGGGCTCTCGGCCACGACCGCCTGTCCCGGCGAGAACCCCGGACCGTTCACGACGCCGACCCGCTCGCACGGTCGACCCCCGTCTAGTCGTCGGCGACCCGCTCGCGGGCCGCCGCGACCAGGAGCGGCAGGGTGATGGTGGCGTCGCCGACGACGGTCGCGTTCTCGGCGTCCGGTTCCAGTTTCCCCCACGACCGGGCCTCGTCGAGCGTCGCGCCCGACAGCCCCCCGGTGTGGGCAGGGTCCGTCGTCAACTGCACCCCGTAGTCGTAGGCGTCGGGGATGGTGAGCATCGTCTGGAGCACGTAGTTCTTGGGCACGCCGCCGCCCACGAGGAGCGCGCCGGCCCGGTCGGCCTCGAACGCCAGGTCGGACAGGTCGGTCATGTCCGCGAGCGCGTCCAGGTCGAACTCCGAGACCTGCGAGTACATCCACGCCTGGATGCCGAGCACCGAGTCCTGCACGGCGGGGACGTACACCGGCACGTCGTTCGCCGCGGCCGCGGCCGCGATGCCGGGGGCCGCGTCCACGCCCTCGGCGCGGTTCCGCTCCAGGTTCGCCCGCCCGAGTTCGGCCGTCAGTTCGCGGATCGAGACGGTGCGCTCCAGCGACGGGAAGACGTGTTCGCGGAGGTGGGCCTCGAACAGTTCGAAGTGCTCCTGTGGCAGGTAGACGTTGTAGATGCGGTCGACGCCCTCCTCGCGGAGCCGCTCGTCGTGGTCGCGGAGCGACCGCTCCTCCTCGGGGGCCGGCCGCGGCCGGCCGTGGTGGTGGTGGCCCCCGATTGCCTCGATGGCGTCGTGGGTCAGCGTCGCGCCCGTCGTCACCAGCGCGTCGACGTACCCGTCGCGGATCAGATCCGCCACGAGGGGCCGCATCCCCGCCGGAACCATCGCGCCGGCCAGCCCCAGGAGCACCGTCACGTCCTCGCTCCCGAACATCTCGGCGGTCAACTCGACCGCCTCGTGGAGGTCGGCCGCGCCGATGCCGCCTCCCCCGTACGCCGTCGCGAGTTCGCCGACCGTCATCCCGGCGCGCACCGAGATTCCCTCGACCGGCGCGTGTTCGAACTCCTCGCGGGCGGGGTCCTCGCCCGCGGCCGGACCGGCGCCGCCGTCGACCGCTCCGTCGCTCCCGTCGCCCGCTTCCGTGCGGTCCGGGTCGCCGTCTCCGTCGTCCGCCCGGTCGCGGTCGGCCGACCCGTCGCCGCCCGCCTGCTCGTCGTCCATGGACCCACTCGACCGGGAAGCCGTTTGAACGCCGCGGTTACAGCCCGGTCGGGTGGTCGAGGAACGTGGTCTCGACGCCCCAGTCCGCGACCAGATCGGCGAGCGCGCGCACGCCGAACGTCTCGGTGGCGTAGTGGCCCGCGAGCAGGACGTTCAGCCCCGCCTCGCGGGCTTCGTGGTACAGCTTTCCCTTTCCCTCGCCGGTGACGAATGCGTCGACCCCCGCCGCGGCGGCCTCGTCGAGCCAGTCGGCGCCGCTCCCGGTCAGCACCGCCACGTCGCGCACCCGGTCCGGACCGAAGTCGAGCACCCGGACGCCGCTCGCCCCGGTGTCGAGGTCACGGTCGAGCAGCGTCGTCAGGTCGGCGAGGTCGTAGGGGTCGTCGGCGGTCCCGCGCACGCCGACGTGCTCGCCGCCCAGCGCGCCGAACGGCGCCCGGTCGCGCAGGTCGAGCAGGTCCGCGAGCCGCGCCGCGTTGCCGAGTTCGGGATGCCCGTCGAGGGGCAGGTGGGAGACGTACAGGCCGATGCCGTCGGCGAACAGCGGCGCCAGCCGGTCGTAGGCACGGCCCGTCACCCGGTCGATCCCCCCCCACACCAGCCCGTGGTGGGTCACGAGGACGTCCGCGCCGGCGTCGGCGGCGGCCTCGGCGGTGGCGACGGCGGCGTCCACCGCGAAGGCGGCCCGCTCGACGGTCGCGTCCCCCCGCCCGACCTGTACCCCGTTGGCCGACGCGTCGAGGTCGGCGTAGGCGTCGGTCCGTAACTCCTCGTCGAGACGGCGGGCGAACTCCGAGAGCTCCATGTCCCGGCATGGGGGGCCGCCGGCTTGTAACCTTCCGTCCCCCGGTTGGCGGTCCCGCCGCTACCTCCCGTTCGCGTCCGCGTGCGCGTAGACGAACTCGCGCAGGAGTTTCGCCCCGAGCGCCGCCGCCTGCCCGTCGTCCCGGTCGTTCACCTCGACGACGTCGCACCCGACGGCCCGGGGCGCGAGCGTCCGAACGACCGCCCGGAGGTCGCGGGCGGCCAGCCCGAACGGCTCCATCGTCCCCGTGCCGGGCGCGACGGCGGGGTCGGCGGCGTCCACGTCGACGCTCAGGTAGACGTCCCCGAGGGCGCCGGGGTCGAGGCCGTCGAGCCACCCGCCGACCTCCGCCGGCGGGACGACGGTCACGTCGGCGGCGTCGGCGCGCTCCCACTCCGCGCGCGACCCCGTCCGGGCGCCGACGACGACCGCCGCGTCGGCGGTCGGGTGCGCGGCGTCGGTCGATTCCCGGTCGTCCGCCCCCATCCCCTTGCCGTTCGCTCCGCCGTCGTCCTCCATCCCCTCGCCGTTCGCGCCAGTGTCGCCGCCCTCCGCCGATCCATCGCTCCCGTCCCCGATGTCCCGGTCGGCCGGCCCGTCGAGGGCGCGCCGGGTCACGCAGGCGTGGTTCAGCGGACTGCCGCGGTGGCGGTCCCGCAGGTCGAGGTGGGCGTCGAGGACGACGAGCGTGTCCGGATCGGTCGCCCGGACGCCCGCCCACGCGACGGTATGTTCGCCGCCGAGGAGCAACGGCACGGCGTCGTCGATGACGGCCGCCCGGAGTTCGGCGGTCAGGTGGTCGAGGTACTCCTCGGCGGGGTCCCAGGTGGCGACGTCCCCGGCATCGTGGACGCCGAGCGCGGAGAAGGCGGCGTCGGTCCGACGGTCGTAGTCGTCGAACGGGGCGGCGAACCGCCGCACGCGGCCGGGACCGGACCGCGTCCCGGGCCGGAACGTGGTCGTGGCGTCGAGCGGCGCGCCGACCAGGACGTAGCCGGCCCCGTCGCGCGCGGCGTCGGCCCCGGGAAACGCGGTCACGGGCCTACCCGACGACCTTGCGCTTGCCCTCGTACTCGAGGTACTCGATGGTGTCGTCGGATTCGAACGACCGGTCCTCGGGCACGCGCATCGTGAACGTCTCGTAGGTGTCGAGATCCATGATCTGCGCGTCCGCGCCGTCCACCGAGACGACCTGCCCCTGCTTGCGTTCGATGATCGGGACCCACACCTTGGCGTCGACCGGTTGCGAGAGGCTGCGCTTCCGCTCGTCGAACACACCCTCGCCCTCGATTCGGGCCTTGGCGCTTCCGTGCTTGCCCGGTTTCGCCGTGCTGTAGGACTTGATCTTGCACGGCGAGTCCTCCATCATGACGTAACTGCCTTCCTGGAGGTCGCGGACCTGCTTTTGTTCCCTCGGCATGTGCAACCGTACCCGCGACATCCGTAAAAGCGGTTTGGAACGGGGCGCTTGGCGCCACCCGGTCAGTCCGTCGGCGCTGTGTCCGCCGGCCCGTCGTCGGACCCGCTCCCGTCGTCGCCCCCGCCGTCACCGAGCGTTCCACCGCTCCCGTCGTCGCCCCCGCCGTCACCGGGCGTTCCACCGCTCCCGCCCACGTCACCGGGGGCGAGCGTGGGCGTCCCGGTGCCCGGCCCCCCTCCTGCCTCCCCGCGACGCTTGCGCATCTCCTGCCGGGTGAACTGCGGGCGTGCGGTCAGGCCCTTCTCGGCCCGGAACGAGCGGTAGAGCAGGAACGTGACCGGCAGGGTGAGGACGCCGGCCACCGCCGCCGCCTCGACGTTCTCGTTGAACGAGTAGAGGATCGCGGTCGAGAGGACGCCGACGGCCGCGAGCAGTCCGTAGACGATGCGGCGCGCCAGCCGCTCCAGCGCCTCCGTCTCGTCGTCGAGGGTGACGTTGACGGTCACCGCCTCGCGCTGGAGGTCGGTGAGCACGTCGTTGAGGTTCGGCGGCACCTCGAACAGCGCCTCGCCGGTCCGCCGGGCCTGTTCGGCCGCCTCCGTGGCCGCCTGGCGGATCGACTCCTCGCGGTAGCCCTGCTCGGTGAGGTAGTCCGTGGCGACCGCGATGAAGTCGAAGTCGGGGTCGAGGGTGACACAGACCCCCTCGACGACGGTGGCGACGCGCAGGATGAGCGCGAAATCCCGGGGCAGGCGCAGCGGGAACTCGTAGATGGTGTCCTCGACCTGCTGGATGACCTGCTGGACGCGGTACTGTTCGATCTCCTCGCCGCGCACGTCGGCGATGGCCAGTTCCATCACGTTGGCCATCACCTGCCGGTCGGCCTCCGGGCTGAGCGTTCCCATCTCGACCATCGCGTCGAGGATGCCGTCGATGTCCTGGTTCGCGATGGCGATGTAGAACTCGACGATCTTCTCCTGGATGTACGGGCTGACCTCGCCGCTCATCCCGAAGTCATAGAAGATGATTGCCCCGTCGTCGGCCACCGCGAGGTTGCCGGGGTGGGGGTCGGCGTGGAACGTGCCGTCCTCGACGATCATCCGGAAGTAGGCCCGCTGGAGCTTCTCCGCCAGTTCGGTCCGGTCGAACCCCTCGCGATCCAGGCGCTCGACGTTCGTGATCTTGATCCCGCCGACGTACTCCATGGTCAGCACGCGCGGCCCGGACAGTTCCGGGACCGACGCCGGAATCCGGATCTCGTCGGTGTCCCGGAAGGTGCCACGGATCTCCTGGAGGATGCGGCGTTCGCGCTGGTAGTCCATCTCCTCGCGGATGGTCCGCGCGAACTCGTCGGCCAGGTTCTCCAGCGAGAAGGCGCGCGCGTCGTCGATGAACAGGAGGAGGACGGGCAGCAGCCACCGGATCACCCGGAGGTCGGCCTCGACGAGATCCTCGATGCCCGGCCGGCGGATCTTCACCGCGACCTGGTCCCCCTCGTAGGTGGCGCGGTAGACCTGCCCGAGGCTGGCGCCGCTGATGGGGTCCGTGTCGAAGGACTCGAAGACGTCGTCGACCGGCCCGAGTTCGGCCTCCAGTACCGTCCGGGCCTCGCTCCACTCGGCCGGCGGGACGTCGTCCTGGAGGCTGGCGAGCACGTCGATGTACGCCGGCGGGAGGACGTCCGGGCGGGTCGAGAGCAGCTGCCCGAGCTTGATGAACGTCGGCCCGAGGGTCAGCAGCGAGTCGAGCAGGGTGTTCGCCCGCCGGACCTGCGTCTCCGGGTCGACGGTCCGGCGGCCGCCGAACAGGAGGAACCGCCGGCGGTCGCGGGCGTAGGCGACGATGAGCGGGAAGAACTGGTGGATGACCCGCAGGAACCGCCAGTAGGAACGGAGCGCGACCAGCGTAACCACCCCGCCGTTACGCGTCCGCGTCCTCGACGGGGATGGTCCGCTCGGGGGCGGCCGAGCGCTTGGGGAGTTCGACCTCGAGGACGCCCCGGTCGACGCGGGCGGACGCCCCCGCGCCGGTCGCGTCCGGCGGCAGCGGCAGGTCGACGTCGAGGAACAGGGACCGGTCCTCGCTGACGTACCGGAACTCCGACGGCGGGCCCTTCTCGCGGCGCGCCTCGACTGACAGCCGCCCGCGCTCAACCGTGATCTCGACCGTCTCCGCGACCACGCCTGGCAGGTCGACGACAAGCAGGTAGGCGTCGTCGCTCTCCAGGAGGTCGGCGAACACCGCCTCCGGGAGTTCGCGGAGCGCCTCGCGCAGGCTCGACATGAACCGGGATACGGGGGCGTCGTCGAAAAAGCCCGTGGTATCCGTTCCGCCCGGTTCGCCCCGTCCTCCGGGCCGGTCAGGACCCGCCGACCGCGTACCGGATCAGCCGCCCGTCGTCCGTCCCGACGTACGCCCGTCGCCGCGTCGACGGCGGTCAGGTGCTCGTCGTGCTCGAAATATCCCCACGGCACGAACGCCGTTCCGTCGGCCATCGCGGGGCTCGCGTGGCCGAGGTCGTCGCGGGTCCGCGACCACCGCCGGTCGACGGATCGGGGCCCCGGAGCACCGCCTCGGGGTGGCTCGTCACGCAGACCACCCTGTCGCCGGCGACGGTGGGGGTGTGCATCGCCTCCCGCTCGGTCGTCGTCAGCGTCCGAGGAGGCCGAGCGCAGCACGGCGCGTCACGTGCGGGGACATCGCCGGCGGGTCACGCTCGGGCGGCAAGTGCTTTCGGCCCGGGGGGACAGCACCTTTCCCCCCCGGTCTCGAAGCGGTCCGCATGACCGACGACGACCGGCGCCGCGCCGGGTTCAAGGAACGAACCCGGCTGGCCGCCGCCCGCGACCGCCTGCTCGACGCCGTCGAGCCCCACGGACGCACGCAGCACGCCCCCCTCGGCTCGGCGGACGGCCGGACGCTCGCCGAGACGGTGACCGCCGCCCGGCCCGTGCCGGGCTACGAGCGCGCCGCGATGGACGGGTACGCCGTCCGGGCCGCGGACACGTTCGGCGCCTCGGACCGCTCGCCGGCCCTCCTCCGACTCCGCGCGGGCGGCGACCCGGAGGCGGCCGACGCCGTGGAACCCGACGAGGCCGTCCGGGTCCACACCGGCAGCCCGATCCCCGACGGCGCCGACGCGGTGGTGATGGTCGAGCACGCGGAGCGGGTCGACGACGAGGTCGAGGTGTTCGACGCCGTCGCCGGCGGGGAGAACGTCGCGCCCGTCGGCGAGGACGTCGAGGCGGGGCGGACGCTGTTCGAACCCGGCCACGTGCTCCGGCCGTCGGACGTCGGCCTCCTGAAGGCCGTCGGACTGGACGAGGTCGAAGTCCGCGAGCGGCCGACGCTTGGCGTGATTCCGACCGGCGAGGAACTGGTCCAGCGCGATCCGGAGCCGGGCGAAGTCGTCGAGACCAACGGCCTCACCGTCTCGCGCCTCGGCGTCCGCTGGGGAACCGTCCCGACCTACCGCGACGTCGTCTCGGACGACCCGAGTGCGCTCCGGGCGGCGATCCAGCGCGACCTCGCGAAGGACGCCGTCGTCACCACCGGCGGCTCCTCGGTCGGCGCGCGCGACTACGTCCCCGAGGTGGTCGACGACCTCGGCGAAGTCCTCGTCCACGGGGTCGCGCTCAGGCCCGGCCATCCCGTCGCACTCGGCGTCGTCGAGGACACGCCCGTCCTGATGCTCCCCGGCTACCCCGTCGCCTGCATCGTCAACGCGGTCCAGTTCCTCCGGCCGGTCGTCCGTGCGCTCGCCGGCCGCGACCCCGTCCGCCCCGACCACCCGACGACCGAGGCCCGGCTCTCCCGCAAGATATCCAGCGAGCCGGGCGTCCGGACGTTCGCGCGGGTGCGCCTCCGGGACGGCAACGGGGATGAAGGCGACGGGAGCGAACGTGACGGGCCCGGACCGATCGCGGAGCCGGTCCGGGCCGGCGGCGCCGGCGTCCTGTCGAGCGTCGCGCTCGCGGACGGCTGGGTCGTCGTGCCCGAGGGCCGCGAGGGGATTCCGGCGGACGAGCGCGTCGCCGTCGAGAACTGGGAGTGGTCGGTGTAGGGGTCGCGCAGGAAGCGCCGGCTGTCGGTCGTCGGTCCGCCGGCCCGTCGGGCCCATCCTTCTTGCCCTCGGCGTTCGAGGGACAGGTATGGACCGCAAGGAGTTCCGCGACCTCGCGCCGCCCGAGCGGGCCCACGAGGCGGTCGCGTCGCTCGACCTCGCGCCCGCCCCCGAGCGCGTCCCGCTCTCCGACGCGCGGGGCCGCGTCCTCGCCGAGCGGATCGACGCGTCGATCGACGTCCCGGGGTTCGACCGCGCGAGCGTCGACGGGTACGCCGTCCGGGCCGCGGACACGTTCGGCGCCGACGAGGCCGATCCCGCCGTCTTCGACCGCATCGGGACCGTCCACGCCGGCGAGGAACCGGCCGTCGAGGTGCGCGAGGGGACCTGCGCCGAGGTCTCCACCGGCGCCGTCGTCCCGCCGGGCGCCGACGCGGTGGTGATGGTCGAGCGGACCGACGAGGAGGACGCGGCGGGCGACGAGGACGCGGACGGACGGGTCCTCGTCCGGACCGCTCTCGCCCCCGGCGACGGGATCATGTTCGCGGGCGCGGACGTGGCCGCCGGCGACCGCGCGCTCGGGCCCGGGACGCGGCTGACGGCCCGCGAGGTCGGCCTCCTCTCGGCGCTCGGCGTCGACGAGGTCCCCGCCCGCGGCAGGCCCACGGTCGGCATCGTCTCCACCGGCGACGAACTCGTCCGGCCGGGCGGCGACCTCGATTCCGCTCGCGGCGAGATTCACGACGTCAACTCCTACGCCGTCGCGGCCGCGGTCGAGGAGGCCGGCGGCGAGCCCCGCCTCTACCCCCACGCGGGCGACGACTACGACGAGATGGAGCGGGTCCTCCGGGAGGCCGCCGACGAGTGTGACCTCGTCTGCTCCTCCGGATCGACCAGCGCCTCGGCGGTCGACGTCGTCTACCGGGTGATCGAGGACGGCGGCGAACTCCTCCTGCACGGCGTGGCGATCAAGCCTGGCAAGCCGATGCTGATCGGGCGGCTCGCCGGGGCGGCGTACGTCGGCCTGCCGGGCTACCCCGTCTCGGCGCTCACCGTCTTCCGGACGTTCGTCGCGCCGGCCATCCGCGAGGCGGCCGGCCTGCCCGAACCGACGACCGCGACGGTCCGGGGCCGGATGGCCGCCCGCGAGCGCTACGCCGAGGGCCGCCGCCGGCTGATGCCTGTGGGTCTGGTCGAGCCGGGACCCGACGAGCGGGTGCCGGTGACGGACGGCGCGAAGCGTGACGGCGGTCGGGGAAGCGCGGAGCGGGACCGTGACCGGGGGAACGTAGAGCCGGACGGGGCGGGACCGACCGCCAGCGGCCCGCTCGTCTACCCCGTCGACAAGGGCAGCGGCGCGACGACGAGCCTCGTCGAGGCCGACGGCGTCGTCGAGGTGCCCGCGGACGTGGAGTACCTCGCCGCGGGCGACCCCGTCGAGGTTCGCCTGTTCTCGCCCGACGTGCGGCCGCCGGCGCTGTTCGGCGTCGGCGAGGACGACCCCGCGCTCTCGCGGCTCCTCGACCGGGTCGAGCGCCCGCGCTACCTGCCGGTCGGGAGCCGCGAAGGCCTGCGCCGACTGCGGGACGGCGTCCCCGACGTCGCGGTCGTCGCCGAACCGACCAGCCGCGAGGTGGAGGCCGTCGACCTCGGCGGCTGGAGCCGCGAGTGGGGGCTCGTCGTCCCCCGCGACAGCGGCGTCGACGGCCTGGCGGCGCTCGTCGACCGGGACGTCCGGTTCGTCAACCGGAGGACCGACTCGGGACTACGCGCCGCCCTCGACGGGGCGTTCGACGACCTCGCCGACGAGCGCGGGACGGACCGCCGGGACCTGACCGACGCCGTGCGGGGGTACGACCTGACGCTCCGCGCCCACGAGAGCCCGGCGCGGAAGGTCGCGGCCGGCGAGGCCGAGGCGGGACTCGGGCTCCGGGCGACGGTCGCGAAACTCGACCTCGGCTTCGTCCCGCTCGGCACACAGCGGGTGCGGGTCCGTGCCGCGCCGGTTCGCGCCGACAAACCGGGCGTCCGGGCGCTGGAAGGGGCCGTCACCGGCGCTGACGACGTCCTCGACGACCTTCCCGGGTACGACCGCTGATCCGTGCAGTCGACGGGTCTCCGAAGCCCCCGACCGCCATCCGCCGGAAATCGACCGGAGCGACTACGACCGCCCGGCCCATCCGCCGTCGGCGACGGTCCGCGGGTGTGAGAGGCCGTCGAACGACCGCACGCGGTGGTCGGCCAGGACGCAGTGGCCGCGGCGGTCGGGGCCGTGGCGCTCGACGTGGACCGCGTCGAGGCCCGCGTTCCACGCCGCGCCGACATCGCTCTCCGCGTCGCCGGCGAGCACGCCGCGTCCCTCAACGCCGAGTTCGGCCATCGCGTGGTCGACCGGCCCCGGGTCGGGTTTCCAGCCCAGTTCTTCCGTACAGCAGACGACGACGTCGAACCAGTCCCGGAGGTCAAGCCGGTCGAGCACGGGATCGGTCAGGAACGACTGGCAGTGGGTCACCACGCCGGTCGGGGCGTCCAGATCGGCGACGAAGGCGGCGTCGTCGTGGAGCCGGGTCGCCTCGGCTCGCTCGATCGGATCCTCGGCGGCGTGGAGGGCCGGCCAGAACGCCTCCGGGTCGATTCCCCACTCCCGCAGCGTCTCGTTTCGCGGCCCGTCGAGCCCGTGCCACAGCACCGTCGCCTCGCGATCCGTGAACGGCCGGCCGAGCCGGTCACCCACGCGGTCCATCGTCTCGCGCACGTACGACCACTCGGCGTCCACGAGCGTCCCGTCGAGGTCGAACAGCCAGAAGTCGTAGTCCGGAAGGGCATCGACGTCCGGAGCCTCGCTCATTAACGGGGAGTAGGCGGTCCGCGAATAAGTGCTTTCCGCGCTCCCCGTCGTCGGGGCCCGGCCACGCTCACTTGCCGTCCGGTCCCGGCCGGACGTGGATGGAGCTGCCGAGGTACTTGGTCAGCACCGCGCCGGCGTCGTCGGCGTCGTCGGCCCTGAACGTCGAGGGGTCCGCCGCGACGGCCGCGCGGAGCGCCGCCAGGTGCGTCTCGTCAGTCCGCAACTCGGCGAACGAGATCGAGACGACCGGCACCCCGAGGCGGGCCTCGGTCCACTCGCGCATCGCCGTCTCGTCGCCCACCTCACCCCGCCACAGGTAGTTCCGGAAGAACAGCCAGCCCTCCGTTCCCGGCGGATCGGCCGGCCGTTCGAGCGTCGTCTCGAACGTCGCCGGGTCGAGCCGGACGCCATCGGGCGAGAGCCGGAATCGGACACGGAAGACGTAGGCGGCGTCTCCCCCCTCCGCCTCGTCGCTCACTGCTCGTACTCGTCGTCGAACAGTTCGGCCATCCGGATGTCCTTGTCCGTGATCCCCCCCTCCTCGTGGCTGGTCAGGCGCACCTCGACCTCGCCGTACCTGATTTCGATGGTCGGGTGGTGCCACTCCTCCTCGGCCACCTCGCCGACCCCCGTCGCGAACGCGACGCCGTCGAGGTAGTCGTCGAACTGGTAGACGCGGACGACCTCGTCGCCGTCGCGCTCCCACTCCGCCGGCAGTTCCTCCCGAATCTCGTCGTCGTCGAGCAGTCGCGCCATGCGGGCGCGTCGGCCGGCGGCGGCAAAACGTTTCGGCCCGGCCCGGGTCAGGTCAGGTCGGCGGCGGATCGCGGACAACGAGTGGCGGATCAGTCGTTACCGGCGCTCTCGCTCCGCTCGCCGGACTCCTCGTCCGCATCCAGCCCCTCGCGCGGTCCCGACGGGCCGGTCGGCCCGGCCTCGCCGTCGAAGGAGGGATCGAACAGCTCCATCGCGGTCCGGATGGTGGTCCAGTCGTCCTCCTCGGCGGCCGTCCGGAGGCTCCGGGTCGGCGGGGCGAGCAACTGGCCGACGAGGGCGTCCGCGAAGTCCGTGAGCGCCTCGCGCTGGGGCGGCGTGAGCCCGCCGTTGGCCTCCATCCGGTCGAGTGCGGCGGCGAGCTGGCGCTCCTTGATCCGATCCGCGCCCTCGTACATCGCGGCGACGGCCTCGTCGGCCCGCTCGCGCTTGAACGACGACAGCAGGCAGTCGAGCTCGTCGTCGACGAGCCGTTCGACCTCCTCGGCGGCCGCCTGCCGGCGCTCGCGGGTCCGCTCGGTCACCGCCTCCAGGCCGTCGATGTCGCGCACCTCGGTCCCATCGAGGGCCGCCGCCGCGGGGGCGACGTCCCGGGGCAGGCCGATGTCGACCACGGCCGTCTCCCCCGCGTCCGCGAAGGCCGGCCGGCCGAGCACCGGTTCCTGGCTGTCCGTCGCCGTCACGACGACGTCCGCGCCGGCCACGTGGTCGTCGACGGCGTCGAGGGGGACCGCCGTCGCCGCGGCATCCATCTCCCCGGCCAGGTCGCTGGCGCGCTCGACGGTCCGGTTCGCGACGACCGCCCGGTCGATTCCCGCGTCGACGAGCGCCCGGGCGGCCGCCTCCGCCATCTCGCCGGCGCCGACGACGAGCGCCGTCGCGCCGTCGAGCGCCGTCGCCTCGCCGGCGAGTTGGACCGCGGCGCGCGCCAGCGACACGGCGCCCTCGTTGATCGCCGTCTCGGTCCGGGCGCGCTCGCCGACGTGGACGGCCTTCGTCGTCGCCGTGTCGAGCACCGGACCGACGCCGCCGGCGCCGCGGGCCGTGGCGACGGCGTCGCGCAGTTGCCCGAGGATCTGGTCCTCGCCGAGCACCTGCGACTCCAGGCCGGCGGCCACCCGGAGCAGGTGCCGCAGGCTCTCCTCGTGGCCCAGCAAGCGCACCGCGCCCTCGCGGACCTCGGGGGCGAAGTCGGCGAGCGCCGCCCGGCCGGTGTCCGGGCTGTCGGTCACGACGTACGCCTCCGAGCGGTTGCACGTCTGGAGCGCGAGCGCCTCGGTCACGTCCTCGCGGGCGAGCAGTGACTCGACGGTCGTCGCCTCGTCGTCGCCGCCCGCGGCGGCGATCTCGTCGACCGTCGCCCGGTCGTGGGCGACCACGGCGCCGGTCAGGATGCCGTCCTCGCTCACGCCGACCACCCCTCCGCTTCGCTCGGGTCGCTATCGGCCGCTTCCCGCACGCCTGCGATCCGTTCGGCGGCGACCCGTTCGGCCACCGCCATCGCTTCGTCGGGGCCGTCCTCGCGGGCGGCCTCCCACACCGCGTCGGCGCGGACGACCGCCCGGACCGCCGCCCGGCGCTCGTCGGGGGCGACGCCGGCGTCCCTGTACCGCTCGCGGAGCGCCCCCGAGGCCGCCGCGACGGCGCCGGCGCCGGCGACCCCGTCTTCGATCCGCTCGCGCAGGTGCCGGGCCAGCGCCGGACTCGACCCGCCCGTCGACACCGCGACGGTCACGTCGCCGTCCTCGACGGCCGCGGGGACGGCGACGTCCGTGGCGTCCCGGTCCCCGCCGCTCCGGTCGGCCCGGTTGACCAGCGTCCCGCGCTCGCCGGCCGCGCGTGCCGCCGCCGCGTTCACGTCGGGGTCGTCCGTGGCGGCGACGACCAGCGCGGGGTCGTGGTCGTCGAGGTACGCGGCCACCTCGTCCGGCGCGGGTGCGGCGCGCACCCGCGCCGCGCCGCCGAAGTCGGCGTCGGCGAAGTCGGGCGAGACGACGACCACGCGTGCCTCGGCCGCGAACCGTCGGGCCTTCCGGGCGCCGACGGGCCCACCGCCGAACACCAGTACCGTCTCGTCGGTGAAGTCGTGTGCCAGCGGTATCATCGGGTGTGCTCCGTGTTCGCCTCCGCTCGCTCGGCTAGTCTGATCCCCGTCTTTTTCAGAACGTCGGTCGAGAACAGCGTCGTCCAGTCGTCCGGACCCACGTCCCAGTGGTCGGCCATGACCTCGCGCACGCGCTCGATCCGACGCTCGCTCTCTTCCGCCGTGCGGCCGTGGGTCATCGCGAAGAAGTTGTACGGCCACACGCCCTCGTGACGCGGCCGCCGGTAGCAGTGGGTGACGAAGTCGAGGGCCGCCACCGCGGGACCGACCTCGTCGACGGCCCCGTCGGGCACGTCCCAGACGGTCATCCCGTTCTCGGTGTACCCGAGCGCGTAGTGGTTCGGGACGACGCCGACCCGTCGGACCTTCCCCTCGGCGTCGAACCGCTTGATCGTCCGGCAGACCCACTCGACGTCGACCCCGAGGGCGTCGGCGACGTCGCAGTAGGGCGTCTCCGTCGTCGGCAGGCCGCCCTGAATCTCGACGACCAGGTCCCGCTCGTCGGGCGTGAGCGTGTCCCGGTCGGTCGGCTCCACGTCCGGCCCGAGGTGCGAGAGGTCCACGTCGCCGTCCGCGATCGGCCCGTCAACCGGGAACTTCGCCCCGACGTGGAACTCCTGCTGCTTGGGCATGTTGTACGTCGGCCGTCCGGTTTCGGCCTCGATGGCGGCCAGCACCTCGTCCACCCGGTCGGCGTCCGCGACGGAGACGACGAACCAGACGTCGAGATGCGGGTGGTCGCGCTCGTAGTTGTGGGCGACCTCCCGCCGGTCGTTGACGGCCGCGACGACCTCCTCGAACCGGTCCTCGGGGACCGGCATCGCGACCAGCGTCGCGGTCCCGCCGATGGCCTCGGCGTTCACCAGCGCCCCGAAGCGCGTCAGGGTGCCCGCCTCGTCGAGCGCGCGCACCCGCTCCACGAGTTCGTCGGCCGTGACCGTGACGCCGCGCTCACGGAGTGCTGCCGCAGCCGGCTCGAAGGGCCGCTCGACGACCGGAAATCCGCCCTGGAAGGCGTTGACGACCGCCCGGTCGGGCCGGGACAGGGCGTCCCCGGCCGCGTCGGCCTCGCTCATACGTCCCCGTCGGAACGGGGGTTAGATAAGCCTCCCGCCCTCGATCCGTCGGCGGGAACCGGCACAACCCTTATCAATCCCGTCCCGGCGCGTCGTCGCGCTCGCTCTCCCCGTCGGTCCGTACACCGGTCACCCGGTGGCCCATCTCCTCGATGGCCTCGACCAGTCCGACGTGGTCGGCGCTCGACTCGTAGTAGAAGATGAGGTCGAAGCTCCCGTCGCGCAGCAGTTGCTGACACTCCCAGACGAACTCGTCGTCCCCGAGGGTGCGCCCCTGGAACTGGTTGGAGGCGAACTCGTCGTCGTCGTTCCCGGCGTAGATGTAGCTCTCGCCCTTGCCCGCGTGCTCGGCGATGACCCGGTTCAGATCGACGGTCAACTCGTGCATCTCCAGGTCCTGGCTCCCGTCGAGGTCCGTGTGGACGACGACGCCGTTCAGTTCGACCTCGCCCGGTTCGAGGAGCGCCTCAGTCCGGCGGTAGATGTCGGCGTCGACGGCGTCCATGGCTCGCTTCGAGGAACGATCCGCCCGGTCTTACGGGTGGCGGTTTCCTCGCCCCGTGTCACAAGACACATATCGTCACCCGCCGACCCGACGCATATGCTCTCGTGGGTGTGGCGCCGGCTCGCAGCCGTCCACGAGCGACTCCTGCGCCGCGAGATCGACGCGGCCCCGACCCACGTCGCGGTCATCCAGGACGGGAACCGGCGCTACGCCCGGAAGCGCGGCGACCGCCCCACGGCCGGCCACCGCGCCGGCGCCGAGACGACCGAGCGGGTCCTCGAGTGGTGTGAGGACCTCGGCGTCGAGGAACTCACCCTCTATGCCCTCTCGACGGAGAACTTCGACCGCCCGGACGACGAACTCGACCCGCTCTTCGACCTCATCGAGTCGAAGCTCCGGGAGTTCGCCGACGCCGACCGCGTCCACGAGAACGGGGTCCGTATCCGGGCCATCGGCGACCTCGACCGCCTCCCCCCGCGGGTGCGGGACGCGGTCACCTACGCCGAGGAGCGCACCGCGGGGTACGACGGGTTCCGGCTGAACGTCGCGCTGGCCTACGGCGGCCGGGCCGCGCTGCTGTCGGCCGCGCGGGCCGTCGTCCGGGACGCGCACGATGGAGCCCTCGACCCGGCGGACGTCGACGCCGCGGAGGTCGAGTCCCGCCTCGCTCGCGGGCCGTCCCGGGACGTCGACCTCATCATCCGCACCGGCGGCGACGAGCGCACCTCGAACTTCCTGCCGTGGCACGCCAACGGCAACGAGGCCGCCGTCTACTTCTGTGCCCCCTACTGGCCCGAGTTCTCGAAACCCGACTTCCTGCGCGGCATCCGCACCTACGAGTCCCGGGAGGCCTCCTGGCGGCGGACGCGGGCCGAGCGCGCGGCGACGCTCGTCGGTGTCGTCGCGGACACGTCCGTCGGGGAGGCGCGGGCCGTCGCCGCGCGGCTCCGCGAGACGCTCGCCCCCTCCGGACGGGGCGAGACGGCGGTCGACGTGGACCTCGACGGGCGCTTTGCCGACCGGACGGAGGCCGACGCCGACTGAGGAACGTCGCTCGGTCCGGGTCCGCCGTCGGGGCGTGACCGCCGGTCGCGGCCGGACGGGATTTGACCACCGGCCGAACTTCCGTCCGACCGGGTGGGCGAGATTCGGCCTACCGGCCGGACGTCCGCGAGACTCGCGGGCCCGTCTCGCGGCGTCTGGTCGTTTCACTCCGATCAACGACCAAACCGCCGCTGACGGCTCTGGTAGTCCAGAAGCGCGCGCAGGTAGTCCCGGCGGCGGAAATCCCGCCAGTTCACGTCCGTGAAATACAGCTCCGAGTAGACGGACTGCCAGATGAGAAAGTCGGAGAGCCGCTCGGCCCCGGTCTTGATCAGCAGGTCGGGGTCGTCCGGAAAGACCAACCGTTCCTCCACCGCCGCGGCGTCGACGTCCGCGGGGTCGAGCCGTCCGGCCGCCGCCTCCTCGGCCAGCGACCGGACGGCGTCGGCGAACTCCCGCTTGCCGCCGAGGCCGATGCTCACCTGGACCGGGGCGTCGGCGCGCTCCGTGTCTCCCGGCTCCCGGACGGCCACCGGACGGGGTGCGTCGATCCGACCGAGTTCGCGCGACAGGGTCGGCACCACCGCCTCGTCGAGGACGCTCACCGACACCGCGACCCGCTCGGCGCCGTACTCGAACGCCCACCCCAGGAACCGTTCGAGGATGTCGTAGGCCCCCGGTTCGAGCAGGTCGCGCTCGGTGATCACCACCGCGACCCGCCTCGGCGGCCGCTCCCCCCGCCGCCTGCGGAGCCGGTAGCGCAGCGCGAGGTACCGGTCGTAGAGCCCCACGCCCGGCGGTTCGGCGTCGGCGTGCCTGAGCCTTGTGTTCCGCACCCCCGTGACGTCGGGCATCTGTGCCCCCCGTTCCGCGACACCCCTCCGCCCTCGTCGGGAGCGTTAAGTGCGTGTCGGAGATACCGGCCGGTGTGACAACCCCGCTCCGGCGTGCCGGCGGGTTCGCCGTCGTCGGAACCCTCGCCCTCGGGGCACCGGCGCTCGGTCAGGCCGCCGCGGCGCCGTTCGTTCTCGTCGCGCTCCTCGCGGCCTTCGCCGTGGACGAGGGGCCGCTCTTCGAGCTGTTCGCCCGGCCGGGCGACGAGCGCGACGGGCGCCTGAGCGGGCTCGCGGGGTTCGCGCTCGCCGCCGCGGGCCTCGCCCTGCTCGCGTCGGTTCCGGCGGCGCAGGCGACGATGCCCACGACGGTGTTCGTCGCCGCCGTCATCACTGTCGCCTACGGCAACCTCGGCGCCCGGCTGGTCGAGGCGTCGGCCGACGCCGACCCGTTCGGCTCGGCGACCGGTTACGTCGGCGTCGCCTTCCTCGCAGCCACCGGCGGACAGGTCGCCGTCGCCGCCGCGACCGGCGCCGACGCGCTGGCCACCCTGCCCCGCTTTGCCTTCCTCGCCGCCGCCGGCGCGCTCGTGGCCGGCCTCCTGCACGTCCTGCTCTATGTCCGCGACGACCCGCTCGTGATGCTCTCGGTCGGCGTCCTGCTCTGGCTGTTCGAGGCCATCGCCGGCCCCGTGACGCCGACGGAGGTCGGTGCGGCGCTCGCCATCACCGTCGCGTTCGGCTACGCCTCCTACGCCCTTGGGACCGCCTCGGTCGCCGGGATGCTCACCGGCGTCCTCCTCGGTCTCCTCACCGTCGTCCTCGGCGGATTCGGCTGGTTCGTCGTCCTCATCACCTTCTTCGCCGTCGGCGGCCTCTCGGCGAAGTACCGCTACGAGGAGAAGAAATCGCGCGGCGTCGCCGAGGACGACGAGGGGGCCCGCGGCACCGGCAACGTCCTCGGCAACGCCGCCGTCGCGCTCGGGGCCGTCATCGGGTTCGCCGCCGTTCCGATGCTGCCGGTCGACGCCGCCGTCTTCCGCTTTGCCTTCGCCGGCTCCGTGGCCGCCGCGATGAGCGACACGCTCTCCAGCGAAATCGGCGGACTCTTCGACGAACCGCGGCTCATCACCACGCTGGAACGCGTCGACCCCGGTACCGACGGCGGGGTCACCTGGCAGGGCGGGGTCGCGGGCCTCGTGGGCGCCGCCGCCATCGCCGCCGTCGCGATGTTCCTGTTCCCGGCCGCGACCGCCGTCGCCGCGGGCGTCATCGTCGTCGCCGGCGTCGTCGGGATGCTCGTCGACAGCGTGCTCGGCGCCACCGTCGAGGGGGGCCGGGTCGGCAACCAGACGGTCAACTTCCTCGCCACGCTCGTCGGCGCCGTCGTCAGCGTGGCCCTCGCCGTCGTTGCGCTGTGACCCCGCCCGTCCGCCCCGCCGAGCCCGCCGACCGCCCGGCGCTCCGTCGCCTCCAGGCCCACCTCCCCGAACCCGCCCCGGAACTGCTCGCGTACGGCCTCGACGTCGGCGCCGTTCTCGTCTCCGACGCCCCCGACGCCGGCTCCCCCGTGGGGTATCTGCTCGCCGTCGGCGTGACGCTCGACCGGGGGGGTGCCGGAACGAGCGAGCGGTCCTCGCCCGAACGTCCACTCGAAACGCCGGGGCGCCCCGGTCCATCCGAACCGGCCGTCCCACCCGAAGCGTCGGACGCCGGCACGACGTCCGGCGGACGCGGCGCCCACCTCGCGGAACTCGTCGTCGCACCCGGGTGCCGGCGCGAGGGCCGCGCCACGGCGCTGCTCGACCGCTTCCTCGCCGTCGCTGACGGGCCCGTTACCGTCGCCGTGGAACCCGACAACGACCCGGCGCTCGCCCTGTATCGGTCGCGCGGGTTCGAGCGGGTCGGCCGCCGCGAGGACTACTTCGAGACCGGCCCGGCGCTGTGGCTGGTCAGAGAATGACCCCCGGCGGCCCGCCCGACCGCCGCTCAGGCGGTCAACTGGTCCGCGGTCCGGATACGGACCCCCACGGGTCGTTTCACGAACTCCCCGGTCGAGCGGGGAATCGCGTGGTCGACGCCGCGCTGGGCCGCCACGTCCAGCAGGCGCTGGGAGAGTTCGCCGTCGAGCACCACCGCCCACGGCTCGCCGTCGACCGCCTCCAGCCGGTCGAACGCCGTCCCCGCCTCGTCCTCCGCGAGTATCGTCAGGTCCTCGTCGAGGATGCGAACCCGCCCCGTCCCGCCGTTCACGATCGCCTCGACGTGTGCCCGGAGCGATTGCGGCCGGTCCGCCGCTTCCCCGTCGGTCTCGGAGCGGGTCGCCTCTGCCGTTTCGGCCCCATCCTCCGGGACCGACGCGGTTTCGGCCGCGCGCTCGTCGTCGTCGGTGTACTCCGCCGTCGTGGCGTCGGGAGGTTCCTCTGCCGCGCTGGCGTCGGGAGGTTCCTCTGCCGCGCTGGCGTCGGTAGCCGTCCCCTCGGTGGCAGTATCGGTGGATTCCTCCGCGCCGGCGTCAGCAGCGTCCGCCGCCGCCCCGGCGTCAGCGGTGCCGTCGGCCTCCGACGGCCCCTCGGCGCCGTCCGTCGCGTCACCGGTCGTGCCGCCGGGCGCGTCCGCTTCCGTCCCTCCGTGGGGCGGCTCCGCGGTGCCGGCGCCGTCGGTCGTCCGCTTCCGGGCCGCCGGGGACGGCCCGCCGTCAGCCTCCCCCTCGCGCTTGGCCGCGGCCCGGCGGTTCCCGTCGGTCGGGAGCCGGTCGTGGGGGACCTTCTCCCGGAGGGCGGCCATCACCTCGCTCCGGTCGAGGTCCTCGACGGACCGGCCCTCGGGGGCGAAGGCCACGTAGTCGACGTCGCCGACCTGGGCGAGTTCGCGCAGGATCAGTTCGCCGCCGCGGTCGCCGTCGAGGAACGCGGTGACCGTGCGCTCCCCGGTGAGGTCCGCCACCGCGTCGGGGACGTCGGTCCCCTCGACCGCGATGGCGTTCTTGATGCCGCAGCCGAGGAGCGTGAGCACGTCGGCCCGCCCCTCGACCACGATGATGGCGTCCGAGTCGGGCACCCGCGGCCCGGCCGGAAGGCCCTCGTACTCGGTGATGTCGTCGACCTTGGCCGCCTCCCGGACCTGCCGGAGGATGTCGCCGCTGGTCATCACGCCGTCGTCGAACGACTCCGCGAGCAGTTCCTTCGCCCGCTCGACGACCTCGCGGCGCTTGGCCTTCCGGACGTCCTCGATTTCGGTGATCTCCACCTGCGCCCGGCAGGGGCCGACGCGCGTGAGGGTCTCCAGCGACGCGGCGAGGATCGCGGTCTCGACCCGGTCGAGGCTGGACGCGATCGTCACCTCCCCGAACGACTGGCCGCCCTCGCTTGCGACCTCGACGTCGATGCGTCCGACCTTCGAGGACTGCTGGAGGTCCCTGAGGTCGAGGCCGTCGCCCAGGAGACCCTCCGTCTGCCCGAAGATGGCGCCGACCACGTCGCTCCGCTCGACGACGCCGTCGGCCGTGATCGCGGCGTGAATGAGGTACTTGGATGTGTCGTCCATTGGTTCCGCTCCCCCTCAGGAGTCGTCTCGCCGTACTACCCCAGGTACGGAACCGGCGCGGATATAATTGTCGTATTTATACCTTTTCCGCCGCCGCGCGGTTCGCGGTCCCCGACCGTCGGATCGGAGACCATCATGATCTTTGTTGTATGAAAGAATTCCTCCTCCGGCGGATATCGAAGACAAAATCTTTTCAAACCTCCAGTCCGACGAAACAGTTACTCATAGAGTGGTCACTCATGCCGGAGATGGAAACGGCTGGGCTCGAAACCGACCTCAGTCTCTTCAAATACGACGACCTCGAACGGCTGCCAGCGGCCTACCGCGATCTCGACGAGGCCGAGCGGACCGACCGGATCGAGGCGGCACTCGACGAACTCGGGGACGACGTCGTCGTCCTCGGACACAACTACCAGCGGCGGGAGATCGTCGAACACGCCGATTTCGTCGGCGACTCCTATCAGCTCTCGCGGGAGGCGGCGGCCGCCGACGCCGAGTACGTCGTCTTCGGGGGGGTGACGTTCATGGCCGAGTCGGCGGACATCATCACCGACGACGACCAGACCGTGATCCTGCCGTCGATGGAGGCCTCCTGCCCGATGGCCGGGATGGCCGAGGCGCTGCAGGTCGACGCCGCCTGGGCCGAACTCACGTCCGCGACCGACGCCGACGTCGTTCCGGTCACGTACATGAACTCCTACGCCGACCTGAAGGCCTTCTGTGCCGAGCAGGGCGGCCTGGTCTGTACCTCCTCGAACGCGGCCGACGCCTTCGAGTACGCCCTCGACCGGGGCGACAAGGTGCTCTTCCTCCCGGACAAGCACCTGGGGGAGAACACCGCCCACCAGCTCGGGATGGAAGACGAGATCGTCGACTGGGACCCCTGGGACCCCGAGAGCGCCGACGCCGAGCGGGTCGTCGAGAACGACATCGTCCTCTGGGAGGGCTACTGCCAGGTCCACGAGCGGTTCCGGCGCGAACACATCGAGCGCCTGCGCGAGGAGCGCCCCGACGCGAGCGTCGTCGTCCACCCCGAGTGTCGGCGCGAGGTCGTCGAGGCCGCCGACGTCGTCGGCTCCACCTCGACCATCTGCGAGACCGTCGAGAACGCCGACCCCGGTGAGACCTGGGCCATCGGCACCGAGATCCACCTGGCGAAGCACCTCGACCGCTGGCACCCGGAGGTCGAGGTGCTGCCGCTCTGTGGCGACGCCTGCATGGACTGCAACGCCATGCGACAGATCGATCCCAACTACCTGACCTGGGTGCTCGAGGAGCTGGTCGAGGACCGCGAGCGCAACGTCATCGAGGTCGACCCGGCCGAGAAGGAGCGCGCGCAGGTCGCACTCGACCGCATGCTCGAACTATGACGGACGCGACCGACGTGCTCGTGGTCGGATCCGGCATCGCCGGCCTGGCCGCGGCGCTCGCCGCGGCCCGCGCGGGCGCGAACGTGACCGTCGCCACCAAGGCCACCCGCCCCGAGGACACCTCCTCCTGGTGGGCCCAGGGCGGCATCGCCATCGCCCGGGAGGACCCCGAGCAGTTCAAGCGCGACGTGCTCGCCGCCTCCGACGACACCGCCGACCCCGATGCGGTGGACGTCCTCGTCGACGAGGCCAACGACGCCGTCCGCGACGTGCTGCTGGAGACGCTCGACGTTCCCTTCGACACGGCGGGCGACGACTTCGACTTCGGCCGCGAGGCCGCCCACTCCACGAGCCGCGTCCTCCACGTCGACGCGGCGACGGGCCGCCACGTCCACGTTCCCTTCCTCCGGCATCTGGAGGGCCACGACGCGGTGCAGTTCCGGGAGGACACCGCGGCGCTCGACCTGATCACCCACGAGGGACGGATCCACGGCGCGCTCCTCGAGTCCGGCGGCACGGTGGAGCCCTGCTACGCCGGCGCGACGGTGCTCGCGACCGGCGGCATCGGCGACCTCTTCCCCCGGTCGACCAATCCCGAGGGGTCGACCGGCGACGGCATCGCGATGGCCGCGCTCGCGGGGGCCGACGTGGCGGACATGGAGTACGTCCAGTTCCACCCGACGGCCTACGCGGGCGACGATCCGTTTCTCGTCAGCGAGGCGGTCCGCGGCGAGGGCGCAGTCCTGCGAAACGCCGACGGCGAGCGGTTCATGCCCGACCACCACCCCGACGCCGACCTGGCCCCCCGCGACGTGGTGGCCCGCGCGGTCCGGGCGGAGCGCGAGGCGACCGGCGACGTCCGTCTCGACGTCTCCGTGCTCGATTTCGCCGACGACTTCCCGGGGTTGGCCGAGCAGTGCGCGGAGCGCGGCGTCGACCCCGCCGACGGGATTCCGGTCGCACCCGCCGAGCATTTCCTCTGTGGCGGGGTCGCCGTCGACGACCGCGGGCGAACCACGCTCGACCGCCTGTACGCCGTCGGCGAGTGTGCCCGAACGGGCGTCCACGGCGCGAACCGCCTGGCCTCCACGTCGCTGCTCGAAGGCCTGGTCTGGGGCCGCCGGGCCGGCGCCGACGCCGCCGGCCACGACCCGACGACCGACGTCGAAGCGCCCGACCTCCGCGACAGCGACCCCGACCTCCCGGCGGCGTTCGCCCGGGAGAAGTTCGTCCGCCTGCGCCGCGTGATGGACGAGCACGTCGGCCTGGAGCGCGACCCCGCGGACCTGCGCCGGGCGCTCGGCGTCCTCCGCCGCCTGAAGGGCGAGGTGGACGCCTACGTCCGGACGCGGACCTCGCGGTCGCTGTACGAGCTGCGCGCGGCCGCGGTGACGGCCCTGCTCGTGACGCGCGCCGCCGCCGAGAACGACGAGTCCGCCGGCTGTCACCACCTCCGGGCCGCGGCCGACGGCGGCGGGGAACGAGCGTGAGATGATCACCGACACACAGGTCGAGCGGTGGCTTCGGGAGGACCTCGGCCATCACGACGTGACGAACGACGTGCCGGGGACGACGACCGGCCGCCTCGTCGCCACCGAGGCCGGCATCGCTGCCGGCCTGGACGCCGCGACGGCCGTCTTCGAGTACCTGGACGTGGACGCCGAGCAGCGGGTCGAACCGGGCGACCGAATCGAGGCGGGGGAGGCCGTCCTGGCCGTCTCCGGCCCGGCGCGGGCCGTCCTGCGGGGCGAACGTGTCGCGGTGAACGTCGCCGGCCACGCCACCGGCGTCGCAACCCGGACCCGCAGAGCCGTCGACGCCGCCCGCGAGGTGGCCGACGACGTGGCGGTGGCGGGGACCCGGAAGACGACGCCCGGACTCCGGGGGGTGGAGAAGCGCGCCGTCGCCGCGGGCGGCGGCGACACCCACCGTCTCGACCTCTCGCATATGGTGATGGTCAAGGACAACCACGTCGCGGAACTCGGCCTCGAACCCGCCGTCCGGCGGTTCGTCGAGCGGTCGTCGTTCGCGACGCAGGTGGAGGTCGAAGTCGAGGACCCGGCCGACGCCCCCCGCGCCGCCCGGGCCGGCGCCGACATCGTCCTGCTCGACAACATGTCCCCCGCGACGACCGCCGAGGCCGTCGAGCGACTCCGCGAGGGCGCGCCCGACGTCGTCGCCGAGGCGTCCGGCGGCATCACCCTCGACGACGTCCCCGACTACGCCGCGACCGGCGTGGACGTCGTCTCGATGGGGAGTCTCACCCACTCTGCCGATGCGCTCGACTACTCCTTCCGGGTGGGGTGAGCGGACGCGGCGACGGCGGACCGCTGCCGCCGTGACCGACGCGTACCGCTCCCGACCGACCCGAACCGAAGAACTTTCTTCTTCAATACGCGAAGTTGTAGCCCGAAAGCGGAAATTTTAGGGCCGGTGAATCGATACAGCCGAACATGAGTGGCACGTGGCGAACGGTCCTCTGGGCCGCCGCCTTCGCCCTGCTGGCCGCGCTCGCGGTGCCGTGGTTCCTGTGGCGGGACGCGTCGACGGCCGCCGGTCTGCCGGTCTGGCTCTGGTGGCACGTCGGCTGGATGCTCCTCGCCTCCGCCGTCTTCTACGCGTTCACCCGCCACGCCTGGGGGATCGGCATGGGGGTGACCGACCGTGGCTGACCTGGTGCTGACGCTCGGCATCGTCGCCGGCTACCTGCTGGTCGCGCTCCTCGTGGGCCTGCTCGCCTACCGCGTCACCGGTCGGGCGGCCGAGGACTACTACCTCGCCGACCGGTCCCTCGGGACGGTGGTGCTCCTCTTTACGACCTTCGCCACCCTGCTGTCGGCGTTCACCTTCTTCGGCGGCCCGAACCTCGCGTACGCGGCCGGCCCCGAGTGGATCCTGGTGATGGGGCTGATGGACGGTATCCTGTTCGCGGTCCTGTGGTACGTCATCGGGTACAAGCAGTGGCTCGTCGGACGGGAGCACGGCTACGTGACGCTTGGGGAGATGCTGGGCGACCGGTTCGGATCGTCCGGCCTGCGGGCGCTGGTGGCCGGGATCAGCCTGCTGTGGCTGTTCCCGTACGTGATGCTCCAGCAGATCGGCGCCGGCCGGGCGCTGGTCGGGTTGACCGACGGCGCGGTGCCCTACTGGGGCGGCGCGACGCTCATCACCGTGTTCATGATCGTCTACGTCGTCGTCGCCGGCCTCCGGGGGGTCGCCTGGACCGACACGCTGCAGGGCCTGTTCATGCTGACGGTGACCTGGCTGGCGGTCGGGTGGGTGCTGTTCGCGGTCGGCGGGCCGAGCGCGGCGACGGCGCGGCTGGCGGACGCGAACCCCGAGTTCCTGGCGCTCGGCGGCGGTCTCTACTCGCCCCAGTTCGTGATCGGTACGGCTCTGACCATCGCCTTCGGCGTGACGACCTTCCCCCAGATCAACCAGCGCTTCTTCGTCGCCGGCAGCGAACGGGTCTTCAAGCGCTCCTTCGCCCTGTGGCCGGTGCTCGTCCTCCTGCTCTTCGTGCCGGCGTTCATGCTCGGCGCGTGGGCGGCCGGCCTGGGCGTCACGGTCGGCGAGGGGAGCAACGTGGTCCCGGCGCTGCTGAACGCCCACACGCCCGCCTGGTTCGCCGCGCTCGTGATCGCCGGCGCGCTGGCGGCGATGATGTCCTCCTCGGACTCGATGCTGCTCTCCGGGTCCTCCTACCTCACCCGCGACCTCTACCGGCCGCTCGTGGCCCCCGAGGCCTCCGACGAGCGCGAGGCGTGGGTCGCACGGCTGGGGGTCGCCGGCTTCGCGCTCGCGGCCCTCGCCGCGTCGCTCCTCGCCGGCGGCGAGGGGGGCCTGAGCGTGCTGGTCACGCTCGGGGACACCGCCTTCGGCGGCTACGCCCAGTTGACGCTGCCCCTGATCGCGGCGCTGTACTGGGGTGGCACCACCCGCACCGGCATGATCGCCGGCGTCGCCGGCGGCCAGGCGGCCTACCTGGCACACGTGTTCGTCTCCGCGGTGACGGTCAGCGAGATCAGCCTCCTGGGCCGGACGTACCTCGAATTCCCGACGGTCCGCTTCCTCGGGGACACCTACCTCACCTGGGACTTCGCGCTCTGGTGTATGCTTCTCGGCGTCGTCCTGACCGTCGGCGTGTCGGCGCTCACGCGGCCCGGCCCCAGCGAGGCCCCCGCGAAGTTCGGCGTCCGGGCGGACTGACACCGCGACGCGCCGTCCCGGCGTCCCGGCGACGGAGTGCCGGCGGCCAGCCACTCGCCCGCCGGTCGTCCGCACCGGCCGACCGCCCGTAGGCCCGACCGATATACGTCCGGGGCTCCACGGGGAAGGCACATGCTGTTACAGGCTACCCCTGCCCCGTCCGCGGCCCCGGTCCGGACCGTCGTCGCGGAGTTCCTCGACGGCATCGTTGCCGCCCTACCGCGGCTACTCTCCGGGCTGGTCTTCCTCGTGCTCGCCTACGTCACGATCCGCGTCGTCCGACTGGTTCTGCGGTCGTTCCTCGCCCGCGTCTACCCCAGCGACCAGACGCTCGTCGTCGACCTCCTGGTGACGGTGGCGACCCTGTTCCTCTGGTTCGGCGCCGGCCTCGCCCTCCTGAACATCGTCGGCATGGGGGAGATCGCGGCCAGCCTCGGGACCGCGACCGGCTTCATCGCCCTCGGCGTGGCGTTCGCGCTCAAGGAGATGATCGCGGACACGGTCGCCGGCGTCTACCTCCTCCGTGACCCCGATTTCAACGAGGGCGACCTCGTCACGACCGCCTCGGTGACGGGCACCATCGTCACCATCGACCTGCGGAAGACGCGCATCCGGACGGACGAGGGCGATCTGGTGGTCGTCGCCAACCGCGACGTCGAGAAGCGGTGGACACAGGAGACCGTCGAGGGGCAGGAACCCGTCGCAGGCACCGGTTCGGAGTGAGGGCGACGCCGGCGCTGATGTCGGCGACGGCCCGCCTCGTCGACGTGGCTGCCGGCCCGCATCCGCCGAGGCGACCGCCACCGGCCCGTGCCACCGAGGCGACCGCCACCGGCCCGTGCCACCGAGGCGACCGCCACCGGCCCGCATCCGACGGGGTGACTGCCACCGGCCCGCGAGACAACTGCCCTCTTTTTTACTGCCACGCCCACTGCGTGCGCCCATGCAGACCCACATCGTCCTGGTCGGCTTCGACTACGACCGGCTGATCGCGCCGCTCATCCGCGACCAGTTCGACGTGGACCGCGTCATCCTGCTGGAGGGCGCGGTGGGGAGCGAGGAGAACGTCGAGTACTCGCGGGACATCTCGGACAAGCTGGAGGCGGACTTCCGGAACCTGCTCGGGGCCGAGACCGAGCGGGTCGTCGTCGCCGACGTCTACGACTACGACGCGGCCTTCGAGCAGGCCTACGACCTCGTCGACGCGACCCTCGACGCCTCCGAGGAGGGAGAGGTCTGGGTCAACGTCTCCTCGATGCCCCGGCCCGTCTCCTTCGCCTTCGCCACCGCCGCCCACTCGCTCATGGTCGAGCGCCAGGCCGACCGCGACCGCATCCACACGTACTACACCGCGCCCGAGAAGTACCTCGAAACGGACCTCGTCACCGAACTGCGCTCGACGCGGGACCTGCTCGCGGACCTGCTGGAGTCGGCCGAGTCGGCCGAGGAGCGGGTCACCGTCTCGGTCGACCGCGACCGCCTCGCCACACGGCTCCAGGCCGCAGACGGGGTGCTGGAGGAGTTCGACGAGCGCGGCACCACCGTCGGCGCCAAGCGCATCGGCGAGGACCACATCGTCGAACTCCCGGTCGCGTCGTTCTCGAACGTCAAGCCCTTCGAGGAGGTCATCCTCTTCCAGCTCGGCGAACACGGCGAGTTCGAGTCGGTCTCCGAACTCGCGGAGGCGCTCGCGGACGAACTGAACGAGGAGTACACCGACAGCTTCCGATCGAAGGTCATCTACAACGTCGACCGGCTCGGGCCCGGCGGGAAGGGATACATCGAGCGCGAGGAGCACGGCAAGTCCTACCGGACGCGGCTCTCGCGCATCGGGGAACTGTGGGTGCGAGCCCACGCCGACTCGGAGCCCGCCGCGCTGGACTGACGACCGGCGTTCTCGCTCGCCCCTCCTCTGCCGCCGCCCACCGCCGGCCGTCGCCTTCCGCCGACCGCCGTCATCAGAAGGACAGCCCCCGGGCGTCCTCGGACGGCTCCAGCGGGCTCCGGGGCGGATTCTCGGGGAGTGCCGGGTCGTTGTAGACGCCCGGCGCCACGTCGTTCGGCCCGCCGGGGTGGAACGCCGCCGCGAGCGTCTGGACGTGTTCCCGGCCCACGTCGAGTTCGAACTGCCCGCCGCCGTACAGCGCCACACCGGCGTCGAGCGCCCACTCGACGGTTTCGAGGAGCGACGCGACGGTGCCGAACCGCGAGGGCTTGACGTTGAGCCACCGGGGCTCGAACGGCAGCGCCTCGACCGCATCCAGTCCCGTGATCGGCGCGTCCCACGAGACGCGGTCGGCGTTGGCCGCCACGAGCGACCGCGTCTCGTCGGTCAGGGCGGGGTCCTCGATCACGGCGTCCGGGAGGCCATCGAACACCCGCTCGTAGAGCGCCGGGTCGGCGCCCCGGTCCACGACGGTGCCGGCGTAGTGGCCCTTCAGGTCGAGGACGCGCACGGCGCCCGTCGCGGCGAGGTCCGCGACGAGGGCGTCGCTCCAGTCGGGGGTCGGATCGAGCTTGAGTTCGAGGTCCGGGTTCCGATCCAGGAGCCCGTGGACCCGGTCGGCGGTCGGGGGGCCCCCGTCGTCGACCCCCGAGAGCCGGGTGCTGGCGACGAACCGGACGGGGTCGCGCTCGCGGCCGAGCGCCGCCGCGAAGCCCGTGTCGGCCTGTCGGAGCGCCAGGTCGAGCGCCGCGCTCTCGTAGGCCCACCGCCGGTAGTGGTGGCTCGCCTCCCGTTCGGGCGGCTCCGGAAAGAGGTCGACCTCGTCCAGCCGCGCGGAGAACTCGTCGAACGTGTACTCGCCGGCGAGGTCGAACGGGGGCGCCGCGGCGAGGCGCTCGTGGTCGGGCGCGTCGTAGCTCACGTCCTCGCCGCGGCCGACGGCACCGCCGCCGGCGAGCGAGACGACGGTGGTGACGCGGGTGAACCCCGAGGAGGTGTCGCGCTCGCGGCGGCGGCGGGACTCCTCCTCGACGACGAGCGGGAGGTCGGCGAGGCGGTCGTAGAGGGACACACCGCCGGTAGAGCACCCCGTCCCCATAAACGCAGTCACGGCCGTCGCGGGGCCGGTCTCCCGTTTTCACCGCCCATATGCGGCTGGCCGGCCAACGCCGGGCCGATGGTCGCCTTCGAGGTCGTCGTGCGGCTCGTCGCCGGCGTCGCGCTCATCCTGACCAACGGGTTCTTCGTCGCCATCGAGTTCGCGCTGACGCGCGCGAGACAGTACGGCGAGGCGGAGTTCGTCGGCGACGACGACGGACTGCGACGCGCGTGGGAGATGACGAACGACCTGGAGCTGTATCTGACCACCTGTCAGGTGGGAATCACGGCGTCGAGCATCGCGGTCGGCATCGTCGCCGAGCCCGCGCTGGCGGCCATCTTCGATCCCCTGTTCGCGAACACCACGCTGGCGACGGTCGGGGCGGGCGCCGTCCTCGCCTTTCTCGTCATCAACCTGGTCCACCTCACCCACGGCGAGCAGGCGCCGACCTACCTCGGCGTCGAACGATCGCGGGCGGTCTGTCGCTACGGCGCGACGCCGCTGTACTGGTTCCACCGGGCGATAGCACCGCTCATCACCTTCGGCGACTGGATCGCGAAGATGACGCTCGAACTGTTCGGCGTCGAGATGACCGGCGCGTGGCTCGAAACCGAGGAGGACGTCATCGAGTCGCGGGCCGAACTGCGGAACCGTCTCGGGTCGGTGCTCGACGAGGGGGACCTGTCGACCGAGCGGCGCGAGGAGATCATGAACGCCCTGGACGTCGGCGAGCGGCCGATCCGCGACGTGATGGTTCCCGCGGCGGACGTCGTCGCCCTGTCGACCGAGGCCGACGACGAGGAGAACTTCCGACGGATGGCGGAGCATCCCCACACGCGGTACCCGCTGATCGGCTCGGACCTGGCCGACTTCCGCGGCATCGTCTATTTCCCCGTCCTCGCCAGACTCCGCGAGGAACTGGCGGCGGGGACCGTCGACTTCGCCGAGGTGGCGGCCCCGCCGATGACGCTCTCCCCCGACGTGGACGTGAGCGACGCCATCGATCAGTTCCAGATCGAGAACCAGGAACTCGCGCTCGTCGTCGAGGACGGCACCGTGATCGGGATGGTCACGGTGACCGACCTGCTGGAGGCGATCATGGGCGATATCGAGGACCCGCTCGACGTGGGCCGTCTCGAGGGAGCGGCCGGGACCTGATGCCCGATCGGTGAACGCGGCCGCCAGCGGGTGGTCGCGGGCCGACCGCCCGACGGCCGGCCCGGGGCTCCCTCACCGGTCGCCGCCGTCGGTCCGCGCCTTCGCGGCCCGGGTCCCGAGCGCGAGAAGCGTCGCCGTGAGCGTCAGGGAGACGGCGCCGGCGGCGGCGATCTCGTGCGTCGGCGAGGGGTGGGCGAAGCCGGCGGCGGTCGCGCGCTGGCCCGGCAGGAGGGTGTGGTGTGGCGTCCCCACCAGGGGCAGGGCGTAGTCGACCAGGTCGTTCAGCCCGTACCACGCGGCGGCGACGGCGACCGCCCGGAGCCGGAAGTCGGCGAAGCGGTGGATCACGAACCCCTCGACGACCATCGCGAGGTGGCTCCCGAACAGGAACGCGTACATCGGGAGCGCGGTCATCGCCAGAAAGCCGTCGGCGAAGGTCGCGAGGACGAAGGGCGTCCAGAGGCCGAGCTTCCAGCAGCCGAAAAAGGCCAGGACCGAGAGGTACTCGCTCGGGCGGCCGACGTACCACGCGGCGAACGCCAGCGCGGCGAACAGCGTCGCCGTGGGGCTGTCGGGGACGAGCGGCCAGATGGCGATCGGTTCGCCCGCGAACTGAAAGCGGTAGTACCAGAAGCCAAAGGCCGTGCCGACGAGGTTCGTCGCGACGACGAGCGGCGCGAGCGAGAGTCCGAGGTTCTCCAGCCACGCCGGAAGCGGGGCGACCCACCGCGGGAGCGCCTCCCGGGACGGGAGCCCGTCGCCCGCGACGAGGCGGCGG
The DNA here is from genome assembly GCA_042219325.1 of Haloferacaceae archaeon. Taxonomy (GTDB): domain Archaea; phylum Halobacteriota; class Halobacteria; order Halobacteriales; family Haloferacaceae; genus CAZMLQ01. The sequence goes on from JBDGQA010000086.1 coordinate 37,588, forward strand.
ACGACGCCGCTCTCGGCGTCCAGCATGGACCATGGGAGCGGCGGCGGGAAGATAGGGGTGGCGGTTCGCAAGGCTCACCGCCCGAACGTCGAGAGACGAGCCCTGCGAGTCTCCCGGAAGTCCGGCCGTGAGGCCGGAACACGCCGGGAAGCGACCGGCGGGAGGGGAGTGCATACCCCTCGGACGTGGGGGTGGCTGCCGACGGCTGCGCCGGCGCCCGTCGCGCGTTGAAACCCTCAAGTGCGTCCGTTCCCATCTTCGGCTATGACCGACCTCGAGGAGTTGCGGCGCGGCACCGACCTCGTCAAGCGCGGGTTCGCGCAGATGCAGAAGGGCGGGGTCATCATGGACGTGGTGACACGCGAGCAGGCCCGAGTCGCCGAGGACGCGGGCGCCGTGGCGGTGATGGCGCTCGAGGCGGTGCCGGCGGACATCCGCAAGCGCGGCGGCGTCGCCCGGATGCCCGACCCGGCGAACGTCGAGGCCATCATCGACGAGGTCTCGGTTCCGGTGATGGGCAAGTCCCGCATCGGCCACACGAAGGAGGCCCAGATCCTGGAGGCGATCGGCGTCGACATGATCGACGAGTCCGAGGTGCTCACCCCGGCCGACGACGCGTTCCACATCGACAAGCGGGAGTTCACCGCCCCGTTCGTCTGTGGCGCCCGGGACCTGGGCGAGGCGCTCCGCCGGATCGACGAGGGCGCGGCGATGATCCGCACCAAGGGCGAAGCCGGCACCGGCGACGTGAACCAGGCGGTCACCCACCAGCGCGCGATCAAGAGTTCGATCCGGGAGCTGACGGGGATGAACCACGAGGAGCGCGAGCGGTGGGCCCGGGAGCACGAGGCGCCGGCGCCGCTGGTCCACGAGACCGCCGACCGGGGCCGCCTGCCGGTCGTCAACTTCGCCGCGGGCGGCATCGCCACGCCGGCCGACGCGGCGCTGATGATGCACCACGGCTGTGACGGCATCTTCGTCG